>NZ_JAAXMS010000006.1:0-300000 GCF_012290005.1 Crateriforma spongiae | reverse complement strand
AAAAAACTCGGGGCACCCAAGTCACGGTCAACACCGTCATGCCGGGATCGACCAAGACCCCGGGTGTCGAAACGTTCGTCAGCAATCTATTTCCCGACGATTCGTTTGAAGAAGCCGAAAAACGATTCATGAAAGAGAACCGGCCGACATCGATCATCGGCCGATTGATCGAACCGGACGAAATCGCCGCCGCCGTCGCGTTCGTCGCCAGCCCTGCCGCGTCGGCCATCAACGGTGCCGCGCTGCGTGTCGACGGAGGGATCGTTCCGACAATGGTTTAACACGTCGTCACAACAATCGTTTCCAAGCCAACTTCATCGCAATCCATTACACCTGAGAATTACCATGGCCCAATCCAACGAAACTCATTCTTCGCTTCCGCATCTGTTTTCGCCACTGGAAATGGGCGACTTGACGTTGCCCAACCGCATCGTGATGGCGCCGCTGACCCGCGCCCGTTCGGGTGAAGACCGCGTGCCCAATGACATGATGGCGTCCTATTATTCACAACGCGCCTTGGCCGGTCTGATCATTTCCGAAGCCACCGTCGTGTCGCCTCAGGGGATCGGTTGGTCACAAACCCCGGGGATCTACAACGACGCCATGACCGAGGGTTGGCGACGTGTTGTCGATTCGGTTCACGACCACGGCGGACGCATCTTCTTGCAACTGTGGCACACCGGTCGTGCGTCCCACAGCGCGTTCCATGGCGGTGAACTGCCGGTCGCGCCGTCGGCGATCGCGATCGAAGGTGATCACAGCCACACGCCCGAAGGCAAGAAGCCTTATGAAACGCCGCGTGCACTGGATACCGATGAAATCCCGGGGATCGTCGATGACTATCGCAACGCCGCGCGGCGGGCCAAAGAAGCCGGTTTTGACGGCGTCGAAGTCCACTCTGCCAACGGATACTTGCTGGACACATTTCTGCAGTCCAAAACCAATCATCGCAGCGACCAGTACGGCGGCAGCACCGAAAACCGTTATCGCATGCTGGGCGAAGTCGTCGATGCCGTGACCGAGATCTGGCCCGCAAGTCGCGTCGGCGTTCGCCTGGCGCCCAACGGTTCGTTCAACGACATGGGTTCGCCCGATTACCGCGAACAGTTCACCTACGTTGCCGCGCAGCTGAACACCTACGGATTGGCTTACCTGCACGTGATGGACGGGACGGGGTTCGGATTTCACGAACTGGGCCCCGCGATGACCTTGGCCGATTTTCGACAAGTCTTTTCGGGACCGCTGATGGGCAACGTCGATTACACCGCCGAAAAAGCCGAAACCGCCATCGCCGAGGGCGATGCCGAACTGATTGCGTTTGGTCGCCCGTTCATCAGCAACCCCGACTTGGTCCAACGATTCGCCAACGGATGGCCATTGGCCGACACCGCACCGATGGATGTTTGGTATTCGCACGGCAAAGCGGGCTACACCGATTTTCCGCCTTATCAGCCCGATTCGGCGACCGTCGCCAGCTCTTGAATCTGTCGTCGGTTGACAAAAAGGCTGGCGGATCGTAGCGTTGATCGTCGATTAACGATTTAGAAATCAAATCTTCGGGACCAGCGATGCCGAAAACAACGACCAGCAAGGCGTGCGATCCTGCACCGGTGAAACTTCCCACCGATCCGACCGACAAAGAGTTGGCGGATCTGGCTTGGGCCATCGCTCATCCGGCACGGGTCCAAATCGTGCGTCTGTTGATCGGTCGCGAGGCCTGTGTTTGCGGTGAAATCGTCGACAGCCTGCCGTTGGCCCAGTCGACGGTATCCCAGCATCTGAAGATCTTGAAACAGTCCGGACTGGTCGAAGGCGAAGTCGACGGCCCGAAGGTCTGTTACTGCATCAACCCACGGATGCTGAAGCGTTTGCGGACGTTGGTGGCTGCTCTGTAGCCGTCGTCGACCGCCAATTTTTTTACAACATTAAATCGTTTATCGCCGATTAACGTTTACTTCATCCGGCAAAGGAATTCCCATGAGTCGAATCCAAATTTTTGACCGCGCCATGTGTTGCTCGACCGGCGTTTGTGGTCCTCAAGTCGACAACGTCTTGCCACGCTTTGCCGCCGATCTGGACTGGCTAGCCAAGCAAGGTCACCAAATCGAACGATACAACCTGGCGCAAGACGCCGGCCAATTCGCGGGAAATGCGACCATTCAGCAAAAGCTGGCTAGCGAAGGCGTGGAGTGCTTGCCCGTGGTGATCATCGACGATGTCATCGTCGGACAGGGTGACTATCCCGATCGCGATCAGCTGTTGTTCTGGCTGGGGAAAGCCCCAAGTGGTGAAGTCGCCACCACGTCAAAGCCGACCGGATTGCCGGTCACCGGCGACGATTGTTGCGGCGGATCCGGTTGCTGCTGACACGTCACCACCATCGACGGCAACCGTGCGTTGCCACGTTCGGACACACTCTGTCACCCACCTTCAAACCGATTCACGTTCCATGATCCCGTTGACCGAAAACTCTACCCGGCATCTTTTTTTCACCGGCAAAGGCGGCGTCGGCAAAACGTCGATGGCCTGTGCGACCGCCGTCCAGTTGGCACATTCCGGAAAGCGGGTCCTGTTGGTGTCGACCGATCCGGCGTCCAACTTGGATGAAGTGCTGGGTTGTCGTCTGGGGCATACGCCGACACCGGTTGATGGCGTCGATGGCCTGGATGGGATCAACATTGATCCACAGATCGCGGCCGCGGAGTATCGCGAACGGATGGTCCAGCCGTATCGTGGCGTGTTGCCCGACGCGGCCGTGCGAAGCATGGAAGAACAGTTTTCGGGTTCGTGCACGGTGGAGATCGCGGCGTTCGATGAATTCGCGAAGCTGTTGGGTGACGACACCGCGACGTCCGATTACGACCACGTGGTCTTTGACACCGCACCGACGGGTCACACGCTGCGGTTATTGACGTTGCCGTCGGCTTGGTCCGGGTTCATGGAATCCAGCACCACCGGGGCGTCATGCCTGGGCCCCCTAGCCGGACTGCAGGCCCAACAAGCGATCTACAAAAAGACTGTCGAAGCGCTGGGCGACGGCGATCAAACCACCCTGGTCTTGGTCACACGTCCGGAAACATCGGCGTTTGCCGAAGCGGCCCGCAGCAGCGACGAACTGCGTCAGTTGGGCGTGTTGAACCAACGTCTGATCGTCAACGGCGTCTTCACCGCGTCGGACGAAGGCGACCGAGTGGCCGCGGCCATGCAGAAACGTGGCGATGACGCACTGGAGCAAATGCCCTCCAACCTGGCCGAACTTCCACGGTTGTCCGTCGCCCTTTCACCGTCGGGCGTGATGGGTATCGATCGACTGCGGCAAGTCGGACGAGCGGACCACGAAGGCTCCGGTGCAGACGCTGGTTCGCCACTGGAAGTGTCGCTGTCATCGACTGAATTGCCCGGCGATTTGTCCGATCTCATTGACGGTATCGCCGACAAAGGACGCGGCGTGGTTTTGGCAATGGGGAAAGGCGGCGTCGGCAAGACCACTGTCGCCAGCGCCGTCGCCGTCGCGTTGGCACGTCGTGGCTTTGACGTTCACCTGTCGACCACCGATCCGGCCGCGCACGTCGCAGCGACGTTGGCCAGCGAATCACTGGAACGCTTGACCGTTGATCGCATCGATCCGGCCGCGGAGGTCGAAGCGTATCGCGCCGAAGTCTTGGCCACCGCGGGCGACGACTTGGATGAAAACGGCCGCGCTCTATTGGAAGAAGACTTGCGGTCACCCTGTACGGAGGAAATTGCTGTCTTCCGTGCGTTTGCACAGTCGGTCGCCGCCGGTACCGATCGCTTCGTTGTCCTGGACACCGCACCGACCGGCCACACGATTTTATTGCTCGATTCGGCGATGGCCTATCACCGCGAAGTCAGTCGCCAGGGAAGTGAAGTTCCCGAATCGGTGCAGCAGTTGTTGCCGCGATTACGGGATCCCGACTTCACCCAAGTCCTGATCGTGACATTGCCCGAAGCGACGCCGGTTCACGAAGCGGCCAAATTGCAGGAAGACTTGATTCGCGCCGAAATCCAACCGACCGCTTGGGTCATCAACCAAAGCATCGCTCCGCTGGAAACAACCGATCCCGCGTTGCAACGCCGCCAGTCGCACGAGCAGGCCTATATCGACGAAGTGAAAGCCTTGTCCGGTGGTTCGGTGGCCTTGGTTCCCTGGCAATTGGAACCGCCCACCGGTGTCGATGCCCTTTCAAAACTTGGGCAGCGTCACCACGCCCCACTGCAATCGCGATCCTGATCGCGTTTTCTTCGTCCAACCACTTTTCCTTTTCTTACCACCGAAACCGAAAACAACGATGACCAGAAAGAACGTCCTTTTCTTGTGCACCGGAAATTCGTGCCGCAGCCAGATGGCCGAAGGCTGGGCGCGACACTTTCACGGTGATTCCATTCAACCGTACTCCGCCGGGATCGAAGCCCACGGGATGAACCCCAACGCGATGGCGGTGATGAAGGAAGCCGGTGTCGACATCAGCAGCCAGTCATCCAAGTTGGCCGACACGGTGAAAGACGTCCCGCTGGACTTGGTGATCACCGTGTGTGGGCACGCCGACGAAAACTGTCCGATGTTTCTGACCAAGGCAAAGACGGTTCACGTCGGCTTCGATGACCCACCCAAGTTGGCCAAAGAAGCCAAGACCGAGGAAGAAGCACTGGACGCCTATCGTCGGGTTCGTGACGAAATCCGTGACTTCATTCAGAATCAGTTGCCCGAAAAGCTTCGCGAAGTCTGAACGAAGGTTGCCATCGACGTCGGTTCAGCGGTCGCCACGCAATCGCGCGTCGACCGACGATTGGTGGTCCGATTCGCTGCCGCCGCTGCGGGTGGTCAATGTCTTCTTCCACGACGCCGACAACGCCTCGCATGCGGCCAGACGCAAATCCAAGGCCGCATCCCGCGGCTTGGCGAACATCACGTCGTTGGCAAATGCGACGGTGAATTCGGGATAATCACGACGCGTCAAATGCATGCTTTGGCCGGGCCGAATGGTTCCGGTCGACAGAACGCGAAAGTACCAACCGGTCCGGCGTGTCTGTTGGACCCGCACGGCCAGTTTGGGCAAACGCCAGCGCCGGGACAGTTTCCAGCACGGTTGTCGCGGCTGGCTGACTTGCAACACACAGTCGCCGATTTCGAAAACGTCTCCGATGCAAACCCTAGTTTCGTCCGCCTCGGCGATCGTCAGATTCTCACCGAACGTTCCATCACCCCATTGGACGTCGGGAAATTCTTGTTTCCAAAATGGGAAGTGGACCGCCGGATAGGCCAGCACAGCTTTGTCGACACCGCCGTGGTGCACCAAGTCGGCTTGCCCGTCCCCGTCCAAGTTTTCACGTCCCACGCCGATCGGGCCGTCGACCCGATCTTTGATGATTCCGGAGGTCCAGGGTTTACCGGGATCATCGCCCGCATCCATCGCCCGAGGACGACCGACGTGAATGGAAACGATGCGAAATGCCGTATCCGTCGCTGCGGTCACGATGTCTTCCTCGGTGGGTCTTGGACGAACGGTGCGATTCTATTTTAGGTCGGCCAGGTCCGCGCCGTGATTGATGTGAAACGGCTGGCCGTCGATGACCAATGCCGGCACCGACCGAACGCCCGCCGCTTCGGCTTCCTTCAGGCGATTTTTCTGAATCCCCAGGTGAACCTTTTCGACATCGTCTCGCAAGGCATCGGCGACGGTCTGTTCGGCGGCCACACAAACGGGACATCCGGCATGAAAGAAGACAACGTTGGACATGGTTTTGGGTTCCTTTTCGTAAGCAGTACTTTGGAAAAACGGGGACAGAACTCCGACCGCCCTTTCAGTGGCATCGGTCGGATGAAAGAAAATTACGCGAGGATTTTCCATTCGTCCAATACGAAATAACGAAGCCAGTCATAGGCACAGCCTATCACTGAAAATACCGTTTTTTTGGGCGTCTTTCGCTCGTCTGCCGTTCGACGCCCGGTGCTCCATAGGTCGGGGATGCGTCGTTCCGAACCGCCATCGGAACCAAATTTGGCACGCTCGATGCATCTATCGGGAATCGAAAAGGTTGACTGTCAAATTGACCAGTCCCCCGCAAAAGCTTTCGACGCGGGCGACGTGATCGCCGCGGCGTTGCGATTGCTCCGGTGCATCCATGCGTTCGGACCGAGCGTGGGGACTGGTGATTTGTCAGAGGGTTTGTGTTGGCTTTTAAGTGTGGAGAAAATCACGATGAACAATGGCATGACTCGGCGCCCCGGCTTTGCGGTCCCCGATTCGCTCGCTTCGGCGTCACGCGATTTGAATGATTTGTTTGACCGTCTGTTTGATGCTCCGTTGCGTGTCAGCGGATCGCAAGCTTGGTTCGCGCCAACGTCGGTTTGGGAGGACGATGGCAACTTCACCGTCGAATTGGACCTACCCGGCATCGCACCGGATGATTTGGATGTGACGGTCGATGACGGCAAGTTGACCGTGACGGCGAAGCGGACCGACGCGGAAGACCGCAAGTATCTGCACCAAGAACGCCGGTTCGGCGAATTGACCCGCAGCATCACGCTGCCGGAATCGGTCGATCCGGAATCGATCGAGGCCGAGTACGTCCACGGCGTGCTGCGTGTGACCCTGACCAAGCGTCCGGAAGTCCAGCCGCGGAAGATCGAAATCAAAGTCGGCTGATCCGCCGAAATAGCAAACGTTCACCGGGGCCGCTGCGAAATTCGCTTTCGCCGCGGCCCCGCGTTCGTTGGGGGGGCGACGGCATCAACGCCCCACTTTTCTTTAAGGGGTTGCGGACGTGGCGATCCCAAAGCGGATCCGGCCGCCATTGTTTGCGTTGGAAGGAGAATATCGGATAAAACGGTAAAGACGGCAAAACATTCCGGCCCCGCCGTGCGTCAGAATCGAAGACGCGCTGGAGTAACCGTTTTGCCGGTGGCGGCGGCTCTTCTGAGCTACCGTTTCTTGTTGATCCCGTCCTGGGCGGACGAAACCGATCGGAATGAGTCGAAGTTTTGGAATCTTCGGATGATCCGGCCTGCCCGCCTTCGTCACGCCAACGTCGGTCCGATGGACGAGCCGACGGAACAGAATTTCTTTGCCAGAGTGAATGCCATGACCCGATTGTGGGACCGTGCCCGATGGGTAGCCGCTAGCGCCATTTGCGGAATGTTGATGTCCGCACCGGCCTCGGCCGCCAGCCTGCCCCCGTTTGATAAGGTTTCGGAAGACTACACCGAAATCAAAGTCTCCGATCAAACGGCCAGCAAAGGCTTGTTCCGTTTGTGGAAGCGGGAGAAAGACGCTCAGCTGCTGGGCGAACTGCCCAAGAACTTCAGCACCAAGCGTTACTTCATCGCATTGACCGTCAGCAGCGGGGATCGATACGCGGGACTACAGGCCGGCGAATGGGTCGTCCAGTGGCGTCGTTACGATGACCGGCTGGCACTGATCGCCCCGAACCTGGACATCAAGGCGTCGGGCGAACCGGAAGCCAAGTCGTCGGTCAAACGACTGTTCACCGACCGAGTCCTGTTGGACATTCCGATCGTCGCGATCGGCCCCAGCGGTGGTCCGGTGATCGATCTGGACAACCTGTTGGTCGGCAGCGCGTCGACGTTCTTTGGATCGTCGGTTCGGCAATCGTCACGGTCGCGGATCAAGTCGTTGGAAAAGGCGAAGGTCTTTCCGGAGAACGTCGAGATCGCATTTGAGATTGTCGGCGCCAACAGCCGTCTGCAAACGATCCACTATTCGTTCAGCGAAGTCCCCTCGGCATCGTCGGGCTTTCGTCCCCGCAAAGCCGACGAACGTGTGGGTTACTTCACGACGTCGTTCACCGACCTGGGCAAATACGAGGACGATGAAACCGTCATTCGCTTCATCAATCGTTGGCGACTGCAAAAGCGGGATCCCAAGCTGAAGCTTAGCCCGCCCAAAGAACCGATCCGCTTTTACGTCGAACACACCGCTCCGGTGCGTTATCGCCGCTGGATCAAAGCCGGCGTCGACTATTGGAACAAGGCATTTGAAAAGGTCGGTATCGTCGATGCGATCGTGATCGAATATCAGGACGCCGAAAGCAAGGTCCACATGGAAAAGGACCCCGAGGACGTTCGATACAACTTCATCCGTTGGCTGAACAATGACGTCGGGACGGCCATCGGTCCGAGCCGCGTGCATCCCGAAACGGGTGAAATCCTGGACGCCGATATCATCCTGACCGACGGCTGGATCCGCCACTTCAATTTCAACTATCACGAATTGATGCCCAAATTGGCGATGGAAGGCATGACGGCGGAAACGCTGGCATGGCTGGGACGTCACCCGAATTGGGATCCGCGTGTCCGCTTGGCCGCTCCCGAAAACGCCAACCACTTGCGTGCCAAGTACGCACGCCAAGCACAACAGCCGATGGCCGGGTTCAAGATGGCACAAGCCGACCCCAGCCTGTTGGGCGACGATGAATTTGATGGGCTGTACGGCCAGATCAGTCAAAAGAACGGTCTGTGCATGGCCGCCAGCAGCCGCAGCCTGGACCTGGCGTTGGCCCGCATGGACTGGGCGCTGACCTTGATGGCGGACGAAGAAGCCGAAAAGGAAAAAGAGAAGAAGGAAAAGGAAGCCGCCGAGTCGGACAAGAAGAAACAGGACGACAATAAAGACAAGGATGCCGACGAGAACGACGACGACGAATCGTCCGATGACGAAGACGAAGAAGCCGACAAAGATGACGAAGCGGTCGCCAAAAAAGATGATGACGACGCGAGGTCCAAAAAGGCGGATCCCGGTGAATTGCTGGACGGCATGCCTGAATGGTTCGTCGGTCCGCTGCTGGCCGACTTGGTCGCCCACGAGGTCGGACACACACTGGGCCTGCGGCACAACTTCAAAGCCAGTTCGATGTTGACGCTGGACGAAATCAACAGCAAAGACGTCAAAGGCAAACGCACCTTCGCAAGCTCGGTGATGGATTACGCTCCGATCAACTATCGCTACGAGGCCGGCGAAACACAGGGCGATTACGCGATGATCGACATTGGTCCGTATGATTTCTGGGCCATCGAGTACGGTTACACCTTTGAAGAAAAGGAACTGCCGGAAATCCTGAAACGCTGCGTCGAACCGGAACTGCAATACGCAACCGACGAAGACACCAGCGGACCGGATCCGTATGCACGTCGATATGACTTTGCCAAAGATCCGCTGTCGTATTGTCAGGAACAGATGAAGCTGGTGAATCTGTATCGTGGCCGTCTGCTGGATTCGTTCGTCAAAGACGGCGACAGTTGGGCCAAGGCGCGACGCGGTTATGAATTGACGCTGTCATTGCAATCCCGAACGGTCAGCATGATGGCCAACTGGATCGGCGGTGCGTTCGTCAATCGCGACAAGAAGGGTGACCCCGGTGACCGACCGCCTGTCCAAGTGGTGCCCGCCAAGGACCAGCGTGAAGCCCTGGAATACGTGATTGAAACCACGTTCCGTGACGAAGCTTTTGGCCTGGAACCCAAACTGCTGGAACGCATGGGCGTGGACAAATGGCTGGGCGGCGGATCCCGTTCGGCTTTGTCCGACGAAGCGACTTGGCCGATCCATGACCGGGTGCTTGGGATGCAAGCGTCAGCGTTGACGATGTTGATGAATCCGACCACGCTGCGTCGTGTGTACGACAACGAATTGCGTCTGCCGCCGGAGGAGGATGCGTTGACGTTGCCAGAATTGCTGGACCGTATCAGCAATGCGGTGTGGACCGAGTTGGGCGAAGAATGCCCGGAGGATCGCAACGATCGCAATCCGATGATCAGTTCGCTGCGACGCAACTTGCAACGCGAACACCTGCAACGCTTGATCGATTTGATCCTGGACAGCAGCGATGACGTGGCCGCACAAATGCCGATCAGCAACCTGTCCCGCATGCAACTTCGGAACCTGAGCAATCGCATCAAGGTGACGATGGACAAGTGTGCCGGAAAGATCGACGCTTATACGATGGCTCACCTGACGGAATCCAAGGAACGGATCGATCGTGCTTTGGACGCAGGCTACACCTACAACGGTGGCGGGCAACAACAGGTGCCAATGCTGATGATGTTGATGGGCCAACAAGGTCAGCCGGTCCAACCCGGCCAGCAGCCTGCGACGACGCCGTAGCGTTTGGCAACACGACAATTGTTCCTGAACGGGGAACACGATTCAGGCTTGGTGTCGCGACCAAGCCTGTTTCTTTGCGCCAACGGTGCGTAACGGGCGACTGTTCGAACCGGGCCGCCAACCACCAGAGTTACTTTCATCCTCGCGTCTGTGCCTCTGTGAGAGACCTCCCAAGCACTGGGCAGATGGATCTCACGAAGGCACCAAGGCACGGAGGGGTGGGGGTGGTCAAGGCGCTGATCGAGTCAGGCCATCGACGCGATTGATCCGTTGACTTTCACCACGATTCCTATCGCACTCTTCATCTTCTCCTCCGTGTCTTCGTGCCTCTGTGAGAGACCTCCCAAGCACTGGGCAGATGGATCTCACGGAGGCACCAAGGCACGGAGGGGTGGGAGTGGACAAGGGGCTGATCGAGTCAGGCCACCAACGCGATTGATCCACTAACTTTCGCCACGATTCCTATCGCCCTCTTCATCTTCTCCTCTGTGTCTTCGTGCCTCTGTGAGAGACCTCCCAAGCACTGGGCAGATGGCTCTCACGAAGGCACCAAGGCACGGACGGGGTGGGAGTGGCCGAGGGGTTGTTCGAGTCAGGCCACCAACGCGATTGATCCGTTGACTTTCACCACGATTCCTATCGCACTCTTCGTCTTCTCCTCTGTGTCTTCGTGCCTCTGTGAGAGACCTCCCAAGCACTGGGCAGATGGCTCTCACGAAGGCACCAAGGCACGGTGGGGTGGGGTGGGAGTGGACAAGGGGCTGATCGAGTCAGGCCACCAACGCGATTGATCCGTTAACTTTCACCACGATTCCTATCGCCCTCTTCATCTTCTCCACTGTGTCTTCGTGCCTCTGTGAGAGACCTCCCAAGAACAGCGCAGATGGCTCTCACGGAGGCACCAAGGCACGGAGGAGTGGGAGTGGTTGGGAGGCGGCTGTTTCTTTTCGCAATCTTTCGGCGGAGCGAAAGGCGACGATTTAATCCAGCAACTGGTGTAGATGGATCAACGATTTGCCCAGACGTCCGCCATAGTTGCCGGCGGTGATGCGTATCAATCCGTCCGTGTCTGCGGCGGCATGAATCGCTGCACGCGTCGCGTCTTTCAATGAGTCCAGATCACGACCATTGATGATGATTTCCATGATGCTGCCCACACCGTCGGGCACCTTGGATTTTTCCCCCAGCTTGTCTTTCAGCGTCGGACAAAACTCGGCGTAAGTCGATGCAATTGTGAAATCATAGCTGCTGCCGGCTTTGGACCCGCTGGCGGCGACACCGCCGGGAAAGGTGGTGATGACATTGGGCACGGCATCGGCTGCCCGAGCGGCTTTTTCGGCAGCCGCCAATGCGACATCTTCATCGGGACCAAAGAACCACAGGTTGCCGCCCATCACGCCGTCGCGAAAACCAAACCGGCGAGTCAAATAAAACTCGCCGCCCAAGATCGGAATCACCCAACCTTTGGTTCCATAACGTTGGTCGCGGAACTGATGCCGGTCACCAAAGAACGCGACTTTGCGTCCCAATTTGAAATAGTCTTCGGTGTCCAGTCGATTGAAACACCGGGCGGTCGGACACGTCAGCACGTTTTGGCTGATCCGCGCCAGCATGACTTTTTCCAAATGCTCACGACGGTCTTTGCGAAACCGCGGCACGTGAAATTGCACGACACCGCCGATCCGACCGTCGGGGGTCTGATCGCTGGAAATGATTTGGGCCACACCGGCTTCGCAATCACACAAGATCGTGCTGCTGGCGTGACCGGTGACGGCATTCAATGCATGCTGCAACCATTTTTCGTCCCGCGCGGTGATCAGGATTTCGCCATAGATACTGCGGAACCCTTCCGCATAAGTGTCTTCGACCAGTTGCTTCAGATCAGCCATTGCGTCCCCGCCCTTCGATCACGCGGTCTTCGGTGATGACCTTGTCCATGTAGATGTCGTGATCCTGCATCGGAATCTCGTCGAACATTTGGCACTCAAACGCCAGTGCGACCAGCGGCGTATCGGCTCGCGCGTTTTCCAGCAACTTGTCGTAATAGCCTTTGCCGTGGCCGGTGCGTCCGCCACGGTCATCGAATCCGACGCCGGGTACCAGGATCAAATCCAATTCGCTGACATCAACGCGTTTCTCGGCGACGTGCCGCAGCGACTCGGCCGGTTCCAGGATTTTGTACATCCCCAGTTCCAGTTCTTCCATCGATTCCAGGTGGAACAATTCCAATTCCCCATCGACACAGAACGGGATGACGGTTTTCTTGTCGCTGGCAATCGCATCGGGCAATGCGTGGCGCGTGCGGGCTTCGTCGCGGACATCGACGTACCACATCACGCATTTCGCTTGCTGATATTCAGACAATTGCAAAATGCGGTCAGTGATCTGGCGACTGATGGTGTCCTTATCTTCCTGGGCTTTGCGAGCCGCGTGGGCTGCCTTGCGAATTTCGGTCTTGCGGGCGGCCAGATCTTCGGTGGGACTCACGCTGGAGGACTCCTGCAATGGAATGGGGGCGAAGCGGGAAAAACCGTCCGCAGTTGAATGGCCGCGGCACGCTTTGTGAAGCCGATTGGACGTGATCAGTCGCCCAAATGCAAAACGATCATTTTGGTTTCCGTCATTTCGGCGATCGTATAACGTGGGCCCTCTTTGCCGATTCCGCTGTTTTTCAGGCCTCCGTAAGGCATCAAGTCGGATCGCCACATCGGCCCACCGTTGATGTGAATGTTGCCGCTGTCGACGTTGCGGGCGAAACGCATCGCCGCGTCCAGGTCGCGGGTAAACACAGCCGCGGACAAACCGAAGGATGTGTCATTGGCCGCCGCGATCGCGGTGTCGACATCGGCGACCGCTTGGACGGCGACCGCGGGTCCGAACAATTCATCACGGACGATTTTCATCTTCGAACTTGCGTCCGTGATCACGGCCGGCCGGACAAACGCGCCGTCTTGTTCGCCGCCGGTCGCAACGTGAGCACCGGCGGTCGTTGCTTCGTCCAGCCAAGCCTTCACCCGATCGGCTTCGCTGCGCCGAATCAGCGGGCCCATGTCGGTGTGTTCGTCCAGCGGATCTCCCAGACGGATCGCCTCGACCGCGGGCAACAACCGCTGCAGAAAATCATCGTGCACCGATCGATCGACGATCAAACGCTGGGCGGAAATACAGACCTGGCCTGCGTTGGCGAACCCCGATGCGACGGTGGCGGCAACGACCGCGTCCAAGTCGGCGTCGGGCAACACGACCAATGGACTGTTGCTGCCCAGTTCCATCGTCACGCGTTTCAAACCGGCGGATCGACAGATTGCTTCGCCGACAACTTGGCTGCCCGTGAAGCTGATTTTTCGGATCCGGTCATCGCCACAGATGGCTTGGCCCAAGACTCCACCACCACCGGTCAAACAAGCGATCGCCGAAGCGGGCAAACCACTGTCGATCAAAATGCCGACCAGCCTCAGCGAAGACAGCGGCGTGTCGCTGGCGGGCTTGATCAACACCGCATTCCCGGCGGCGATGGCCGGACCGACTTTGTGACAAACCAGGTTCAGCGGAAAGTTGAACGGCGTGATCGCAGCCACGACGCCACAGGGAACACGCAGGGTGAATCCCAGCTTGTGTTCGCCACCGGCGGCCGCATCCAACGGCAACACTTCGCCGTTGATTCGTTTGGCTTCTTCGCCGCTAAGCCGCATCACCTCGGCCGCACGCGCGACTTCGCCACGAGCCTCACGGATCGTCTTGCCGCATTCGCTGCTGATCGTTCGAGCCAGCGAATCGAACTGTTCGCCGATCGCCTGGCTGACCCTATGCAAAATCTCCGCCCGCTGGTGGGCAGGCATGCGGCCCATCACATCGCGGCCGATTCGGTCCAGGTGTTCAATCGCAGCGTCGACATCACTCACGTCCGCGGCGGGTACCCGTTCGACCACATCGCCGGTCGCCGGGTGGGTGACGTCAAAGGATTCGTTTTTGGATTGCCAGGATCCACTGTGAAAGAAATCCATCGGCGAAAGCCCCGCAAAGCCGTGACAGAATCAAACGTCCGCCGCAGCCTCCGTTGATTGCTTGGCACGTTGGCGACGACGGCGATAACAAGCACCGCCACCGATCATAGCAAGTGCAAACCACGTCGACGGTTCGGGGACGGCCGTTACTTGCCAACCGATGTCCGACAAGGCGGCAACATCGACATTCGTAAAAAGCTTGCGTGTGCCAACTGTGATATCTGGATCCAAAGCGATCTCTTGTAATGTCGTCGTTCCGTAGATGTACGACATCGTGTTCCGGGCGAAGTGCCGATTGGTCAGGTCTTCTTCGTTCTGCGCTGTTCCCGGATTATCCAACCTTGCGGCAACCGTTGGAATGAACGCTTCGGACAATCCGTTGTCCGCGTTGTATGCGGCAAGCGCATTGGGGCCCGTGAACTGCCCATCGGTGCCTGGGTTCGCATCGGCAATGCTGTCGGTGCCCGCGATCCAATGGTCGTCCCACGCATCACTTGTCGCCGACAAACCGAGCACGTGCCCGAGTTCGTGTAACGCGACTGAGTAAAAGTCGTTTTGCCCAGCACTGGGGCCACTCGCAACGCTGAAGTTCCAGTTGGATGTGGTATTGAATGTCGCCGAACCACCCCAAAGGCCAAATTGAGTCGCTGAGTCGCCCCGATTGATGGAGTCAAAAAACGGAGCAAACCCCGACGCCGACCATCCACCACGTCCAGCCTGTCCCAGAGTCGACGAACCCAGATTGCGACCGCCGACGTAGATCCGAATCGTGTCCGCGGCAATGGTCGCGTTGGAGACAGTTGATAATCCGCCCGTTGCAGGGTTAAAGAACTGTGCATCCCAAGAGTTATCGCCCCCCGGCGTGATCGCAGCAAAATTCTGGCTGATCGTGTTCTCGAAAAAACCGGCTGCTGCCTCAATCGCTTCTCGCTGTGCAGAACCAGCTGCGCCGAAAAAGTTGTTCGTATCAAACGTGTAATCGATGTCGATGGTCAATGCTGCGGGGCATCGTCCACCGATGAACAATAGCATTAACAGCGCGTAGCCAAAAACGTTTCTCATGACGCTGAATCCTTGAGCTGTTGGGTCGGACGAAGGTTCGGAATGAACACCGAAACTTCAGCAAACATCCAAAGACCAGAAACGACCTAAGACATTCGCCTGAAACCGAGCCAGGAAAAGAGACAAGTGAACAAGGTGGCAGCCCCATCACTCGTCAAGCTAACCGGGCGTGACGCGCCGGTCTACTACTACATCATGTCCCCCCCAAGTTTTTATTCGTGACGCAATGCGTCGATCGGATTCATCATCGCCGCACGACGTGCCGGATAGACACCAAAGATCAGACCGACCCCCAGCGAGATGAACAGCGACAGGAAGACCGACCACAGCGCGATCCGCGGCTCCAACGTGTGAACGATCGGTGGCAACAGATCCGGCGAAACCATCTCCGCCGTGTTTCGCACGAAATCAAAGATCGGCCCGCACATCAGGCCAAACAACACGCCCAGCAACCCACCGCCGCCGGTCAGCACCAACGTTTCGGCCAAAAACTGTTGCACGATATCGCTGCGCTTAGCGCCAATCGCACGACGCACACCGATCTCTCGGGTCCGTTCGGTCACCGTCGCCAACATGATGTT
Organism: Crateriforma spongiae; assembly: GCF_012290005.1. Lineage (NCBI taxonomy): Bacteria > Pseudomonadati > Planctomycetota > Planctomycetia > Pirellulales > Pirellulaceae > Crateriforma > Crateriforma spongiae. The sequence goes on along the minus strand of NZ_JAAXMS010000006.1, from coordinate 284,211 downwards.
CATGATGCCGATCCCGCCGACCAACAATGAAATCCCGGCGATCACGACCAGCAACACATTGAACATCGTTCGCGTACGTTCGGCTTGCCGCAGCAGTTCCTTGGGCACGACCACCGCGTAATCTTCTTGGTCGTGATATTTTTGCAACAGAAAGCTGACGATCGACGCGGTTTCATCGACTTCGTCTACGCTGCCAACGGTCAATGTGATTTGCGTCAGCTCGACGACTTCGCCTTTGAAGTTAAACCCTTCACCGGTCCGCGTCATGATCTGGTCACCGACCCGATGCCGAAACGTTTCCAAAGGAATGTAGGCGTCGAAACGGTAATCGCGGGCTTCCAAACTGCCACCGACCGCTGCGGACGCTTCGCGAGGTTTGGTTTGGCCGATCACGGTATAGACGTCGCTTTCAACCCGCACTTTTTGTCCGATCGGATCTTCGTATCCGAACAAACGCTTGGCAGTACCGTCAGCCAACACGATCACGTTCTCGCGATCATCGTCGCGACGCAACCATCGTCCACGAGCGATTTGCAGCCGGTTCAACGCCAAGTGATCCGACGTGCAGCCGATCAGCTTGGCGTCCAAGCGACGACCGCCGACCATGAATTCACGCCGCAGTTCGCGAATGGGAACCGCGCGAACGATCGTGGGGATGTTGGACATCATGCGCCGGTAATCGGCGCGGGTCAGTCCATACGTTTTGACGCGTTCGCCGGCCGCTTCGCTGCTGTGCGGTTCGATACTGCGGACGATGATGTTGGTCGCGCCCAGTTCCAAGATCTGTTGCTGCGCGTCATGGCTGACACCTTCCCCCATCGCGACCAGCCAAATCACGGTGGTCGTCCCGATGAAGATCCCCAGGGCTGCCAGGGCCGATCGCAACTTCTGTAACAGAAGACTTTTGACGCCCAGCAACAGCGTTTGCCAAAACCGCATCATGTTTCGGTCGGCTCCAATGATGCGGTGGCCTCCGAATCGCTCGATTCATCGACCACGTTTCCGCCGACGCGTTCGGCCGCGTTTTGGGCTTCATCCACATAGACGGTGGGGTTCAAAATCACGCGATCGCCTTCGGCCAACCCCGCCTGGACGATCACAAATTCGTCATCGGTATCGCCCAAGGACAGTTCACGGCGTTGGACACCACTCTCAGTAACGACCCAGCACAAGTGACGATCGCCGTCCTCAAAAACACAGGCCACCGGCACGGTCAGCACGTCGTCGTACTGGGCCAGCACCACGTCCACCAATGCGGTCATGCCCGGCTTCAGTCCGGGTTGAGATTCCAGGCGGATCAGCGTGTCATATTTCACCAAGTTGCCGGTCCACCAACCGGCCGGTCGCGTGACTTCGGCGATCTCGCTGACTTCGCCCGCCAACACGTCGTCTTGCAATTCGACCCTGGCGGGCATTCCGACCGATAAACGATCGACTTTGGATTCGTGGATCCCAACTTTGACCTGCATTTTGGAAACGTCGGGAATGATCAACAGGGTTTGTTGTTCGCGAACCACCGCGCCCTCTTCGATGTCGGGCGTGGATTTCCATTCGGCCATCGATGGAAAGATCACCATGCCGGGAACGTCGGCAACGATGGTGCAGTTTTCCAATTGTTCCTTTTCGCGATCCAGCCGAGCCTGTTCCAATTTCAGGGAAGCTTCGAAGGATGCCAGGCGGGCTTCGGCAGCACGCAGTGAACTTTTCAGGGTTTGAAGTTCTTTTTCCTTCTTGTACTTCTCCAACGACTCCAGTTGAGTCTGTTTCAATTCCAAATCTTTGCGTGCCGATTCCACGGCAAACTTCTCACGGCTCAGCTGCAACGATTTGATCAATCCTTTGCCCGCCATGCGGACGGATGACTCGTAATTCAGTTTGGCTTGGGTGAGCGCTTGTTCGGCATCGAAGATGTCTTTTTCGATCGTGCTTCGTTCTTCGACATAAGTGCCTTCCAAGTATTCAGTGATGCTCTTGCGTGCCACCGCCACATCGGATTCCGCGGTGATCTTATTGGCCAGCGCGTTTTCGTAGACGATCTCTTGGGCCAAGATGTTGTCTTCGATTTGCGATTGGTCCAGACGCACCAAGACGTCACCGGGCTGGACGATGGTGCCGGTTTCGATGACCCACAAGACGGTGCTGCCGCCTTTGACCATGCATTTGATTTCTTTGTTGTTGCTGCTTTCGACCGTGCCGTTTTCCGTGACAGTCACCGCCAGCGATCCACGGCGAACGGTGTAAGTCATCCCGACCGGGGATTCTTCGACACGCAGTGACGATGTCGCGATCGTCGACGCCGCACCGACGGCGGACAACAGCACCAGAGCTATCGCGATGCGTTTGATCCAACGGCGCATGGGTCGGGGGGCGTCGGTCATGATGTTCAGGGTGGGGATGCGCGTGGCAACCACAAGGGATGATGCGCCGACGCAGACAAAGGCGGGTGGGGTGGGCAGGGTTGGCCGCCGGGGGCACACCATCATGATTCAAAGCATGACTGCGAGCGTGGCTCAGACGAACCTGCGTCCTTTATTGTCTCTCAGGTAGAGCGTTGCCGACACGCTCGTTTTTCACAGCCGCCGATTTGTCGCGGTGGTGCCGCTGAACTTCTTCGCGGTTAACCCGACGACGGGGAATCCGATGGTTGGGGCGATCGGGCAAACGGGGTTGGCTTCCCGGCTCGGTCGACCGCCCCGAGTCTCACGCCGGCCGCCGAGCCGCACGCCGTCGCTGCGGCCCTTGCTGCCCAAAAACGCGGCGGCGGTGTATCCTGCGTCGACTGAATTGCTGACCTATTCGTTGCCCCGATTGTTAGAACTGGATGACGCGTTCGATGGCCGCCACCACTGCTTTTCCGACCGCCCGCACCGAAATTGCCGGACAGACGATCGCCGATTTGGTCGGCCAGTACGGCACACCGCTGTACGTGTACGATCAAAACGTCATTGACCAGCGGATCGAACAGCTGAAATCGTTCGACGTGATCCGCTACGCACAAAAGGCGTGCAGCAATATCGCGATCTTGGAACGGATGCGACGACGCGGGGTTGTCGTCGACGCGGTCAGCGCGGGCGAAATCCACCGGGCGATGAAGGCCGGATACCAGGGCGGTCCGGGGACCCACGAAATCGTCTACACCGCCGACATTTTTGACCGCCAAGCTTTGGAGATGTGTGTCGACCATCGGCTGCACGTCAATTGCGGGTCGCCCGACATGATCAGCCAAATCGGCAATCGGCTGCCGGGCTGTGAGATCACCTTGCGGATCAACCCGGGATTCGGACACGGGCACAGCCAAAAGACGAACACCGGTGGCGACGGCAGCAAGCACGGTATTTGGCATTCGCAGATCAACGACTGTCTGCTGCGAGCCGACCAGAACGGCGTGACCGTGACGGGGCTGCACATGCACATCGGATCGGGCACCGATCTGGAACACTTGGGCCAAGTCGGCGCGGCAATGGAATCGGCGGCTCGCGAAGTCGGACGCACGTTGAAAACCATCAGCGCCGGCGGTGGATTGCCCGTGCCGTACAAGGATGATGAATCATACGTCGACATCGAAAAGTATTTTCAGATCTGGGACGACACTCGGAACCGCTTGAGTGAATCGTTCGGCCACCGGTTGCAGTTGGAAATCGAACCGGGCCGGTTCTTGTCAGCCGAAAGTGGATACTTGATCGCCGAAGTCCGCGCCGTGAAGAAGGTCGGCGACAACTTGTTCGTCTTGGTCGACGCTGGTTTCAATGACTTGGCACGTCCGGTGATGTACGGCGCCTATCATCCGATCAGCGTCTGTAGCATCAAAGGCAACGCGGCGGCACGCGAAGAAGTCCCGACGATCGTCGGCGGCCCGCTGTGCGAATCTGGCGACATCTTTACGCAACGCGAAGGTGGGTTCGTGGAATCGCGAATGCTGCCGACCGTCGGTGTGGGCGATTATCTGATTCTGGAAAACGCGGGTGCTTATGGTTTCGTGATGGCCAGCAATTACAACAGCAAGCTGCGTCCGGCCGAAATCCTGATCGAAGACGGATCGGCCAAGTTGATCCGCCAGCGGGAAACGATGGACGACTTGACCCGTGGCGAGATCATTCCCGATTGATCGCCTGGGCCGGTCAGCGACCAGCGGCGGTAGGTTCGGCCGTCGCGGGAATCCACCCGATGAGATCATCGCGTCGGATCGGCCCCCATTTTCGGCTGTCGACCGAAACGGGCACGTTGTCACCCAAAACGAAGAATTGGTCTTCGCCCAGACGCAGCGGAAACGCCCCCGTCGCATCGATTCGTCGCAGCCGATAATCGACCGGGCGCTCCAACAACAAACCCGCCACGATGGTGCCCTGCGGTGCCGTGATGGCGACTGGACGTTTTTGCGTCACCGGAATTTCGGCGTTCCGATCCGCTGACACCGAGACCGCGTCGCGGCTGTGGAATCGCATCGCAGACATTTCGTGGGGCAGCGGACGTCGATGCATCACGATACCATTGGTGGTCCAGAAATAGACTTCGATGTCACCGCTTGCCGACGGGCTGGTCGATAGATCTGTCGCCGCACCGGAGTTCGGGTGGGCCTGGACGTTGGCCGTCAGCACCAGTCGATCGACTTCGTACAACGGTCGCACGAGCGACACGTTTCCAGGATAGTTGTCGCGAATGCTGTCCTCACGAAGCGAATGAAAAACGTTCCGGTGTCGATACACCAGCCAAAAAGGCATCGCGTCGTCCCGCGATCGGGCCGCGATCCAGGCAGAATCCTGGCGTGTCCATCCGCCGTCCGGCCGCCCTTGTGAGTCCGACGGTTGCCACCAAGAAAACGGACGTCCCTCCGATGAAGGCCCCTCGGCTTCTGAATCGGACAACCAATCTTGATTGACGACGATCAACGGAGCATCAAAGTGGTCACCCGCTGCACGACCGTTGACGGTCAAACGCAAGCCGTCCAAGGCAAGCACATCGCCCGGCAATGCCACCAATCGCTTCAAACGCGGAATGCCGTTTCGTCGCACCGCGACCAAATCGCCACGCTGCCAGAGGTGGTCATTGCCACGGGGGTGATGAACCGCCACAACATCGCCCGATCGATCGGCCACACCGGGACTGGTCACTTCGCCACCGCAAAACGGACAGACGTACGCCTGCCCTTTGGGCGGCATCATCGCGGTGACGATCCTCAGCGACGAAAGACAATGCTGACAGCGGACTTCGCCGTGCCGCCCCACCCATGTCGGGGCCATGGACCCGCCAGCCACTTTCATTAGGGTGACTTCGTCGCTCTGCCGCGGCCGGCAACCCGTGACAAGCAGCGGTACGGCGATCAGAATAACGCCCGCGATCGACCGTCGGACGAAAAAGCCGACCCGTCGGGCTGACCTGGCAATCGACCGGGCTGATTGGTGGGTCCAACGTGGCCGAAAAAGCGTCCGCCACAGGTTCGTCTGCCGCTGCTGAAGCCTGATCGTTATACTCCCGCTCATGATTGGCGAACCGATGGTTGAATTGACCGCGTTTGCCGGCCGGAATTGACACCGCCGCTGGATTGCCGCGTCGGTCGACCGGCATCGCATTATTATCCGGCAACACGATCGCCGTCGGCCCGGCATCCTGCACCGACCCGGCGTGTTCATCCCGCGTTTGACCGCCCATGACCTCCACGCCGATTTCGTCCGAACAGGTACGTCGCCCCACCAGCGGGTCGTCCACGCGCCGTGAACGTCTGCGAAATGACACGTCGCCGGCCCCCACCACGACGCCCAGCGGCCGTGGTCGTTTGGGACGTCTGACAGGATTTCGCATCGCCGGGACGGGATCGTATGCACCGCAGCAGATCGTGACCAATGAAGACCTGGCCGCGTTGGGCTGTGACAGCGATTGGATCGTCCGTCGGACCGGCATTCGGCAACGACGTGTGATGGCCGAAGGTGAAACCACCAGCGACATGGCCTATCAAGCCGCGATGGATTGCCTGAAGTCGGCCGGTCGCACCGCGGACGAAGTCGACCTGATCATTGTTGCCACGATGACGTCTGACTATCCGACGCCGTCAACGGCGTGCCAGCTGCAAGAACGGCTGGGTGCGTTGGCGCCGGCCATGGACGTCAATGCCGCCTGTGCCGGATTCGTTTATGCATTGATCACCGCGGGACAGTTTGTCGCCAGCGGTAATCACCAATGTGTCTTGGTCGTCGGTGCCGATGCGATGAACGGCACGGTCGATCCCAGTGACAAGAAAACCTATCCCCTGTTCGGCGATGCCGCCGGCGCGGTGCTGTTGGTCCCGGATCACGTTGCGGTCGGCAACGATGCGGCGGCGGCCGGTGATACGGGCCAAGACGACGATGTGTCGCTGCGGTTGGATGCACCGCATTCCAACGGATTCGCCGCCGACGGGTCTGCGGACGATCGCTATGGCTTGCTGTCGTATCAACTGGGCAGCGAAGGCAGCGGCGGGGATTTGTTGCAAATCAAGGCCGGCGGATCAAAACACCCGCTTACACCGGAGCAGTACGCCTGCGGCGGTCAATATTTTCGCATGGACGGTCGCGCGGTCTTCAAATGGGCGGTCCGCGTGATCGAAGACAGCGGCAAAGACGTGCTGGGCGACGCCGGTTTGTCGGCCGACCAGATCGACTGGGTCGTGTTGCATCAAGCCAACCAGCGGATTTTGGATGCCTCGGTCGCGGCGCTGAACATCGCCGGCGACAAGGCGCTGATGAATCTTGACCGCTATGGCAACACGTCGGCGGCCAGTATTCCGCTGGTGCTGGACGAAGCGGCCAAGGACGGTCGGTTGAAACGCGACGATTTGGTGCTGATCAGCGGATTCGGCGCCGGACTGGCTTGGGGAACCGCGGTTTTACGGTGGTGATCGACATCCGCGTCAAGTGGTTAACAATTTGCTTTGCGAAAATCGTCAATGATTGATCGTTGACGATCTCGCCACTGCCCCACGATGGGTTATCTTGGCGGTCGGCGCACGGTTGCACACCCAAACCGGCGCCGCACTATTCTTGACCGCAACACCGATCCCCAACGACGTCGATGACAGTCGCCCTTTTTGTTCCCTGTTACATCGACCAGTTCTTTCCTCAGGTCGCCGTCGCGACGCTGGAACTGTTGGAAAGCCTGGGTCTGGATGTCGTCTTTCCCGACGGACAAACCTGTTGTGGACAGCCGATGGCCAACACCGGGTGCAACAGCGACACCGCGCCGGTTGCCCAGCGTTTCGTCGATCTGTTTGCCGGTTACGACGCCGTGATTTGCCCTTCCGGATCGTGCACGGCGATGGTGCGGCACCACTACGCGGAGTACTTCGCCGACGACGACCCCGCATTCACGTCGGTCCGTGACCGAACGTTTGAACTTTGCGAATACATCCACGACATGCACGGCGGTCGCATCCCGGATGTCTGTTTTCCGCACCGGGTCAGTGTCCACCAAAGCTGCCACGGGTTGCGCGAATTGGGCCTGGGGTCGCAAAGCGAACGGATGACGCAGCGTCCGGACAAAGTCGCCGCGGTATTGAAGCAGGTTCAGGGAATCGAACTGATGCCGCTGACTCGCGTCGACGAATGCTGTGGATTCGGCGGGACGTTTGCGGTCAATGAAGCGGACGTGTCGGCCGCGATGGGTCGCGACCGGATCGCCGATCATTCGGGTTCCGGCAGTGAGGTGATCGTGTCGGCCGACATGAGTTGTCTGATGCACTTGCAGGGAATCTTGCGTCGCCAACAAAACCGCTTGCAAGTCATGCATGTGTCCGAGGTGTTGGTCGGACGCGAATTGGAAACCACTCCTCTTGCCGCCGCACAGCGATCATGAAGCTTCCGATCGTCGACCATCCCACCGCCGCCAAGCCGTTCGTGACCAACGAAGACCGTTCGCACTGGCACGACGACGCATTGTGGTTTGTCCGTGTCAAACGTGACCGTCAAGCGTCATCGGTGCCCGAATGGGAATACTTGCGTGAACGTGCTTCGGCGATCAAGACCCACACGATCGCCAACTTGGGCGATTACTTGGAACAATTCGAACGCAACGCGACCGCCCGCGGTGCGACCGTGCACTGGGCCGCGGACGCGGAAGAACACAATGCGATCGTGTTGAAGATCCTGCGACAGCACGGCACTGAACGCATCGTCAAAAGCAAGTCGATGTTGACCGAGGAATGCGGGCTGAACCCCTACTTGGAAGACAACGGCATCGAAGTCGTCGACACCGACCTGGGCGAACGCATCGTCCAACTTCGCGAAGAAACGCCCAGCCACATCGTGCTTCCGGCGATCCACATCAAGAAGGAAGAAGTCGGCCAAACGTTCCACACGCACCTGGGCACCGATGCCGGCGCGTCCGACCCCCAGTACTTGACCGAAGCCGCACGCAACCATTTGCGAAACAAATTTTTGTCCGGTGAAGTCGGCATTACGGGGGTGAATTTCGGCATCGCCGAAACGGGCGGCTTTGTCGTCTGTACCAACGAAGGCAACGCGGACTTGGGCGTATCGCTTCCCAAGGTCCACATCGCCTGCATGGGGATCGAAAAGATGATCCCGTCGCTGGCGGATCTGTCGGTATTCACTCGCTTGCTGGCCCGCAGCGCAACCGGACAGCCCGTGACCACCTACACGTCACACTTTCACGGCCCCAAAGACGACAACAGCGAATTGCACATCGTCTTGGTCGACAACGGCCGCACACGATTGCGGGGCAACGACACGTTCCGCCCCGCCATGCACTGCATCCGCTGTGGCGCGTGCATGAACACGTGCCCGGTGTATCGTCGCAGCGGCGGACACAGTTACCGCGCGACCGTGCCAGGACCAATCGGCAGTGTGTTGTCGCCATCGCGTGACGCCAAATCGTACAAGTCGCTGCCCTATGCGTGCAGCTTGTGTGGTTCTTGCAGCGACGTCTGTCCCGTTAAGATCCCACTGCATCACCAGCTGTTGGCTTGGCGTGGTGAATTGGTCGGCAATGGTCTGTTGCCGTTGTCCAAACGCGTCGCGATGAAGACGGCTTCGTTTTTGTTCCAGCGACCGGGGCTGTACCGGACCGCCGGATCCATGGGACGCACGGCCTTGCGTGTCTTGCCGCACTTCGTCACTCACAACCGATTCAACACGTGGACCAAGGCACGCGAATTGCCAAAACCGCCACGTGAAAGCTTCCGTCAGTGGTACATCGCCAATCGGGGCAACCCACAGCGGCGTGATTCGGCCAACGGGAACGCGACAGCCCACGCAAACACGCGGTCCAACGGAGACGCATCGTGAATGAATCCACCGTCAAGTCATCCGTGACAGCAACGACCGACAGCCGACGCGCGATCATGGACCGGCTGCGTGGCCAAGTGATCGACAGCGAACCGATCCCGCCGATCGATCTGGCGTCGGTGACACAATTCGATGATCCGTTGGCGGTGTTTCAGCAAAACTTGCAGGCGGTCGGCGGCGAAAGCCATTTGGTCGACCGGCCGGAACAAGTTGCGGAAATCTTGCGGGGAATCGACGTCTTTTCGTCGGCCGGGCAAATCTGTTCGCTGGTCCCCGACGCTGTCGATGGAAACGTCGATGCGTCCGCGGTCGATGACCCACACGAATTCGCGCCGCTGGACTGGACGATCGCACCGGGCCAGTTTGCCGTCGCGGAAAACGGTGCCATTTGGATCGACGGGGCGACATTGCCGCATCGCGTGCTGATCTTCATCGCACAGTATTTGGCGATCGTCGTCTCGCGTAGCCAGATCGTCAGCAACATGCACCAAGCCTACCAGCGGATCGGTAACATCGAATCGCCCTTCGGCGTCTTCGTCAGCGGCCCCAGCAAGACGGCCGACATCGAACAATCCCTCGTGCTCGGTGCCCACGGGTGCCGCAAGCTCCAGGTCTTCCTGCTGCCCTGATCACGATGGGCCGCTGCCCGGTATCCGGCAGCCTTCTTTCCCCGTGTTCACCGACCGGCTTGACCCGACAGGTCCGGGCGACCGTCAAAGTCGTCGCGATCGTCACCGATTCCGGCGGCCACCGGCATTTCCCGCCAAGTCAACGCATCACGCATTGGCGACCTGACCGATAGCCATTCACGACACCAAATTTCGGTGTCGCGCTTGCCGCCACACGCCGACCGGCCTTTGATTCCTCCCACGTTTCAAGGTCGACCCGTCGGAGTCGCGAAGGTTGTCATGGCTGTGGCCGACGCTTTCGACATCCCACGGTTGCTCGGCCGTTCGGACGTGTTGCGGCTGGCGAATCCCGTTCAGTTACCTTTCCATGGAGAATTCACGATGCGTCGTGTAATCGTCCCTGCTCTGTTGGCTTTCGCGATTGCCGCCAGCAGTGCCCCGAGCGCCAGCGCGTTCGGCCTGTTTGACAAGTTGTGTGGTCACGGATGTGATTCCGGTTGTGACGTGTGCGAGCCGGTTTGCGGATGCGAGCCCGTTTGTGCTCCGGTTTGCGAACCGGTTTGTGGCTGCGAAGCTCCCGCACCGAAGTGCGGTCTGTTCAGCAAGTTGTTCAAGCGTCACAGCGCTTGCGACGCCTGCTGCGCACCGGTTGTTGAACCCGCTTGCGGTTGCGAAGTTGCCGTTTGCGAACCCGTCTGCGGTTGCGAGCCGGTTTGCGGCTGCGACGCTCCCGCACCTTGCCACAAGCCCTGCAACCCGCTGGGATTGTTCAAGAAGCTGTTCAACAAGCACAATCACGGATGCGATTGCGGTTGCGAAGTGATCGAGCCCACCTGCGGCTGCGAAATCATCGAACCGACTTGCGGTTGCGAAGCTGCTCCGGCTTGCGGTTGCGGTCACTGATCCGCTGTAAAGCTTGATTAGAAAATGCATGGCCCCGTCGATCATCATTGGATCGACGGGGTTTTTTCATGCGCCGGTGGCACTCCCACCTGATGCGATTCCCGTGGTCGAATCACCTCTCACAAAGGCACCAAGGCACGGAGATTTCACGGAATCTGATCCCCAGCCTTCCTCACCCTCTCTCCTCCTCCGTGCCTTCGTGACTCCGTGAGAAAAGCAGCTACACCGGCAATCAATAACCTCTCACAAAGGCACCAAGGCACGGAGATTTCACGGAATCCGATCCCCAGCCTTCCTCACCCACTCTCTTCCTCCGTGCCTTCGTGTCTCCGTGAGAAAAACAGCTACACCGGCAACCGATAGCCGCACAAAGATGCTCCGTGCGACCAAGCACGAACGCTAGAGCTGACCGTTGATGACCCGAGTGATTCCGTTCTTCATCAACTCATCGCCGACGTTCAACAGGTAACCAAGCTTTAGATCCATCAACTTCAGGTAGGTCAACAGTTGCTTCTTGTGAACAGGATGCACTTTCTCGATCGATTTCAGTTCGAGTATCACCAGACCATTGACGACCAAATCGGCGCGAAAGCCTTCGTCAAACGTCAAGCCATCGAATCGGATGGGAATCGGCCTCTGCCTTTGAACCCTCAATCCAGCTTGCTGCAACTGTTTCGCAAGCACGGCTTCGTACACATTCTCCAGCAACCCTGGACCAAGAGACTTGTGCAACTTGACGGCACAATCAACGACAATTGTCCCGATTGAATTCTCATCCATGGTCATCCATCAACATTTCTACCTGCACCATTCCCCACTGCCCCTCCAGTCCGTGCCTTCGTGTCTCCGTGAGAAAAACAGCAACACCGGCAATCGATAACCTCTCACAAAGGCACCAAGGGACGAAGATTTCACGGAATCCGATCCCTAGCCTTCCTCACCCTCTCTCTTCCTCCGTGCCTTCGTGTCTCCGTGAGAAAAAACACAGACGCGCAGCCACGAACGCGATCAGTGTTTTTTTCCGGGCCAACGGATCGTCCCATCTTCGTTCCAATCGATTCGCCAGCCCAACGCAGCGTACGTCTCGTTGAACTCGGTCACGAAATCACTTCGCTGCTCCGGTTTGGCGGGCAACAAAATTGGACTGGCGTGCCCGTGGCCTTTCTCGATGATCGCGTCGGCCGGCGCGATACGTCTTGGACTACTGCTCATTGAATCCCATCATCCGTTCGGGTTCTCGGTGCCCGGGCGATAGACGTCCGACGGATGGGGAAAGCCCAACCGCTTGTCGACCACATTGTAGGGCTGTTGTCCGGCGACAAAACGTTTCAAATTGATGCACGCGAGATCGACGGTATCGCTGACGCGACGAAACGACTGTGCGCCGATGTGAGGCGAAATCATCACTTTGGGATCATCCCAAAGCGGGCTGTCCGCCGGCAACGGTTCGACCTCCGTGACATCCAGCCCTGCGCCGGCCAAACGCCCGCTGCGAAGTGTCGCCACCAAAGCCGATTCCTGGACCACGCGACCGCGGGCCACGTTGATTAAGTAGCTGCCACGTTTCATTCGGTTGAACACCGCTTCGTCGAACAGGCCGTCGGTGTTCTCGTTCAGCGGAATCGCAAGGATCACCACATCGCTGATGTCCAGCAAATCATTCAACTGGTCCGCCGGCCACAACGTTTCCACCGAATCCGGGCGATCAACGGGATAGAAATCCGTGGCGACGACACGGACATCCCAGGGCGACAACATTTCCGCGATCGCGCGACCGTTGCCGCCCAGCCCGACAATGCCGACCGTCTTTCCACGCAGGTCATCGGTCGGCTGGCGTGAAAAGTCGCGGACTTTGCGAGCGTTGAAGAACACCGGAGCCCGTCGGATCACACCGAACAGTAATGCAAACGTCTGTTCGGCGACCTGGGGCGCGAACAGCCCCGACGCACTGCTGACGATGATCGAATCGTCTTCGATCACGCCGGGCACCAAGCAGTGGTCCAGCCCCGCCGCCGACGATTGGATCCAGCGCAGACGCCCCGCGTCCAGCACGCGATCCCAATTCACGGGGACTTTGGCGTGACCGATGAAGATGTCCGCGGTGGGCAACAGTTCGTCGATCCGCGATTGACCGGCATTGACCACTTCCGCATCGGGGACCGTATCGGCGATCCGAGCCACTTGGCTGTCGGTCACCGGAAAACACAACACGATTCGCATGACATCGGCTTGGGGTAAACTCGGGTGCATGTCACCAACAATATCGACCGACAATCGTAGCCCCCAACCGTCGTTTGCCCAGGCATCGATGCCGATCCGCCACTCATCCCAACGATCCCGCCCATCACCTGCCGTGACGATCTTGGTCGGCCTCGCCTTGGCCGTTTCGATATCCAGTCGATGTTTCGCCGATGCCCCCCGAGCCGCCGACGATGCGGTTGCACCGGATACGGTCATCGACGAAGCCTTCGCGCGGTCGTCGCAAGGATTCAGCAGTGATGAGTTGCTGGTGCGGGACGACTTGCGCGCCGATTTTCTGAAAGCGGTCGCGCAAGGCACTGGACTTCAAGACACGTCGAAATGGTCCGACGATCAACGGCGTCAACTTTTCCTGCGGCTGTTGGGGCTTCGCAAAGCCGGCAAGCTGACGACATCGGCGACGCGGCGTGCCCAACCGATCGATAGTGACGTGCAAGTGATCGCCGAGATGGCGGGACGTGCGGTGATGGACCGACACCGCATGACGACCGATCAATTGTTGGCCGACCCACGCACGTATCGCGAGCTGACCGAAGAAGCACGCAAGCTTTCCCCCGACGTTGACGCTTATGCCGTGCGGCGGACACTGCTACGGCTACGCAAGACGCGTCGGCTGCGTCCGGAATTGGTACTCCAGGTCGCCGACTGGCAACGCAAAGTCACCACGTATTCGCTGGACGAACTGAAACAAACCGACGTCCCGAAGCGACCGGGCGTCTATTTGTTCAAAGACGCCAGCGGGTACCTTTACATCGGCGAAGCAGTGAACCTGGCCGAACGCTTGAAACAACACTTTGACGGCAGCCACAACGCGGCGCTGGCGGCGATGTTGCAGAGTCCTCGATCCGAAAACGTCTCGGTTGAACTGCACGTCTTTGCCGCCGATTCGCCGGCATCGAAATCGGCGATGCGACGGGCGTATGAAAGCGAATTGATCCGCAGCCGCAGCCCCAAGTACAACGTGCGACCCTGAAACCGCGTTTACGAACGCCTCGCAAGACCCGCATCACCGAACACGTTTCCCCACAAGACCGACGCCACCATGGACGCCCAGCCCACCCCGACGTTTTCCGCGCTGATCCGCATCGGCCAGATCATTACGTTCGCTCTGATCCAAGGCTTGATCCTGATCGCCGCGGTGATGACCTACATGACCCTGTCGTCGGCCGACCAGAGAGAAGCGGTGGCCCAGGAAATGGCGGCCGAGGAACGTGAACCCGCCGGTGCCGGGGACTTGGTCCTGCCGGGCATTGCAACGGCGTTCACAGCCATCAGCCTGGCCGCCGCGTTCTTCCTTCCGCCCACCATCCGCAAAGCGGCCGTGCAACGTTTTCGCGCCGAACAGTCCGGTGGATTTACCGTACCCGACGGCGACGATCCGATCGAAGGCCCGATGCGTTATCTGTCCGGCGGCGACCAAGCGGCGCGGATCGTGACCAGCGCGATTTTCGAAGGCGTCGGCGTGATGGGCAGCATCCTGATGATGATACAAGGCGATCTGCTGTTCTTGATCTTTCCCGCCATCGGCATCGCGGGGATCGCGTCACAGTTTCCGACGCTGACCAAAGTCCAAGACTGGATGCGTCAGATCGCCAGCCAGCCCGCTTCGCTTTCGTCGTAATCCGCGCCGAACATCGACCGGCCGCCGATGTTTCACTCCAAAGCCACTGCGTCGACGTCTTACTCCGACGCCGCGTCGGGCCAATCGCTGTAGGCCCACGTCACAGTGGTCGGCGGGCTCAGCTTGACCGATCCGATGCCCAGCTTGGAAAATTCGCCGTCGACTTTGAACGTCCAGCCGCCTTCGGTCCCGGTGGACTGGCCCAGCATGCTGTCGACGAATGCCATTTCACCGCTGCCGGTGACACCGACGTCCAGCGATTCGACCTGTCGCATGACGTCTTCCAACGTCGTGCCTTCGGCCACATCATCGATGGTGACCGTCTGGGTGGAATAATCCGAAATGACTTCGACGGTCACCGGTCCGGTCGGCACGGCGACATCATCGGTCGTCGCGGGGCCTGTAACCGTGGCGTCACGACAACCCGGCGCTAGCGCTAGAAAGAAGGCCAGGGCGACCAGAACGGTGGCCGGCAAGAAGCGGTGTTTGTTGGGATGTGGCTTGTTCATGGCCGCATGATATCGGCACACCGCCCGGTTGGCGACGCGGAGCAAAGGCAATGTCCACGTCCCGCGTCAGGATCACATCAACACCACAGGATGCGACCCCGGCATGGAAACAAAGCGAACCGCAAAAGCGGTCGGCTTTGGATCAGCGGTTGGCCTTTTCTTCGGCGCGAGCGGCCTGCAACGCCGCGGCTTCACGCGAGAGCTTGAATTCCGGGCCGACGGGGAAGTATTGCACGTCGTCTTGCAGGTAGTACGCGCTGGGCAACGTTTGGCCGTTGATGCTGGACTGGCACCCCGTGGCCGCAGCCAACGTCGAACCGATGATCAGGGTCAGCAAGGCACCGCCGGTCAATCGTTGTTTTTTCGTGATGCGGGTCATCGATTCTCGCCTTCGCGGATTGGCTTCGACAGTCAATCTGAAATGTGTGAAACACGCTTCGGACTGCTGTCCGAAACGCTCGTCACAACCGGTATCGGCCGAACGACCGTCATATCTTTACCCCCGACGGTCAAAAATCTGCATTGCGGGCTTGGCCGGGTCACCCGGGGGATCGGTCGCCGCCGCCCCTCAGGCGACGCGTTCGGTCAACCGAGCGATGGTCATCGCGATCGCCGCGGCGGACAACTGCGAACTCATGCTGGCGAAATCCTGCGAATCAGCGGCCACTTGGGCCGGCGTCAGCGGCAGGTGCACAAAGACGCTTTGCGTCGACATCCCGAAGGACTGGCCATAATGCTGGCTGAGATAAAGAGCGGCGTTGCACAGAAACGTTCCCGCGTGGTGTGACACACGCCCGGGGATTCCTGCGGCGTTCAGCGCGTCGGCGACCGCGTCCAGGGGCAAAGCCGTCCGGTACGCCTCTGGGGCATTCGGGATCAAGGGCGTGCCATCGCTACGCAGGTTCAATCCCACCGATTCCAGCCGGACGACCGCCGAACCGGGGGCCTGGCCCAAATGAATGGCCAAATCGAATCCCTGGTGCAGGTCTTCCCGCAACCGGTGGCTCATTTCCGACAAATCCACCGGATAGCGTCGGGTGACCAATTGCGCGGGACCGTCGTACCAGTTGGTCAATTCCACCAACGCCTGCCAGCTGGCATTGTCTTTCCAGCGGTCATACGGCTCGAAAGCGGTCAAAAGGACGCGGGGCATCAACGGGACGATCCGAGGGGGACGTTTCAGAAACGGTTGCGTTCAACGCGACGATGGCGGGACCGGGAGCCTCGGGCCAGACAAACAAGCCACAGCGGAAACGGCCGATCCACGTCAAAATCCTAGTTGACCAATCGCCGCACGTCGGGCCGATGGCGAAGAAAGTTTGAAGTCTGGGATAATCTTTGGCCGCGGGGGTCGCCCCATCGCCCGCGACCGAATTCCATCCCGCGATGCCGGTCGGCCCCGGTGGCTACGCTCGGATGTCTGCTAACGAAATGGCTCGACCTCCAAGCCCCATGCAGATGTCCCTGTTCAAATGGAACACTGGGGGCGATCGGCAGGTGTCAAAACCAAAGGGTCCTGCGGGCCGCGTCGATTGGACCGAAGAATTTTGTTTTTCTTGACAAGTTTTCCACGGCTTGTCGGAATTTGCTAGCAAATTTCTGTAAACCTTCATGCGGCATGGCTTTGCGCGCATCGGCGGGACGAAGGCGACAATCGGGCCGTTTCGCCGAAACTGACGTAAAGTACTTTTATTAAACGACTTAGGTTCGGTAGCAAATTTTTGTTGACAGCAGCGCCGGGATCCCTATCATCCCCTGCGTTGACCCACATCTAGTGCTTCACGAGCCTAGAATGCACTACCGGTAGTGCTGGCATTACCGATTCGGCCGATTTCAACCACTCTGCGGGAAAGATGGAATTTTCCGATCCCTCCGATGGACTTAAGGGGCCGAAAGTGTGCATCGACTCGTGGTCGGGGCGACCAGATGTGTTGGGCAAGTCTTGTTTCTATTTTCGCAGCGACGTCGATCGGGTGTGACGCGAGGACCGCGTACCAACTTCACACCCCCGGCGTTCACGGACGACCTTTAGGAGTCTTCAAAAGTCATGGCTACTGTTCTGCCCGCATCCGATCGCAAGGAAAGTTCCGACCCGGCTCTGGAGAAGGTCAATGCCGAACATGGTGTCGCCTATGCCCGGCAACGGTTCAGCGATGCGTTGCGTACAGATCGCTCGGGACTGAAAATCGACACGGTTTTCTGCCCCCAGAACGATTCGACGCCTTTCGAAACCACCACCTGGGAACTGCGCAGTGCGGCGATCAAGGACGAGAACGGCAAACCGCTGTTCGAACAGACCGACTGCGAAGTCCCGTCGTCGTGGAGCCAACTGGCCACCAACGTCGTGGTTTCGAAGTATTTCTATGGCGATCCCAAGAACGGTACCGAACGTGAACGGTCGGTCCGCCAACTGATCCACCGCGTCACCCGCACGATCACCGACTGGGGGCTGGAAGACGGTTACTTTGATTCCGCCGAAGACGGCGATCGGTTCTATCGTGACCTGACCTGGTTGTGCCTGCACCAACATGGTGCGTTCAACAGCCCCGTGTGGTTCAACGTCGGCCTGTACCCGCAATACGGCGTGGTGGGCGACAAGTGCAACTGGCACTGGGATCGGACCAGCGACGAAACGCTCCAGCCGGAAAACCCCTACGAGTTTCCGCAGGGTTCGGCGTGCTTCATCCAAAGCGTCGACGACAACATGGAAGACATCATGCGTCTGGCGTGCAGCGAGGCGATGTTGTTCAAGTTCGGCAGCGGTACCGGCACCGACTTGTCGACAATCCGCAGCCAACGCGAAAAGCTGTCCGGTGGTGGCACCCCGTCCGGCCCGTTGTCCTTCATGCGGGTTTATGACTCCATCGCCGGCGTGATCAAAAGCGGCGGAAAGACTCGTCGCGCGGCCAAGATGCAATCGCTGAAGGTCTGGCACCCGGACGTGTTGGAATTCATCGAATGCAAATGGAAGGAAGAACAGAAGGCTCACGCCCTGATCCGCGAAGGCTACGAAAGCAACTTCAACGGCGAAGCTTACAGCAGCGTTTGTTTCCAAAACGCCAACCTGTCGGTGCGTGTCACCGACGACTTCATGGAAACCGTCCGGGCGGGCGGCCAGTGGCAGACCCGCTGGGTCACCGACAAACCGACCGTCGACGCGCCGTCGTACGATGCCAAAGAATTGCTGAACAAGATGGCCGAATGTGCGTGGCACTGTGGCGATCCCGGCGTTCAGTACGACACGACGATCAACAAGTGGCACACGTGCCCCAACAGCGGCGACATCAACGCGTCCAATCCGTGCAGCGAATACATGTTCCTGGACGACACGGCGTGCAACCTGGCCAGCATCAACTTGATGAAGTTCTTGGGCGAAGACGGCAGCTTTGACGTCAAGCGTTTCCGCGCCGCCGCACGCCTGTTCTTTATCGCCCAAGAAATCTTGGTGGATCACGCCAGCTATCCGACCGAGCCGATTGCTCGCAACAGTCATCGTTTCCGCCCGTTGGGTCTGGGATACAGCAATCTGGGCAGCGTGATCATGTCGTCGGGCCTGCCATACGACAGCGACGCGGCTCGTGGTCTGTGCGGTTCGCTGACCTCCATCCTGCACGGCGAAGCCAACCGCACCAGCGCCGAACTGGCCGGTGTGGTCGGCCCGTTCGAAGCGTACGCGGAAAACGAAAAGCCGATGCTGAACGTGATGCGGATGCACCGTGAAGCCTGCGACGAAATCAACGACGACGGCCCCAGCGAATTGAAGGAAGCCGCCACGAAATTGTGGGACGACGTTTGCGAAATCGGCGAACGTTACGGATTCCGCAATGCCCAAGCGACCGTGTTGGCCCCCACCGGCACGATCAGCTTCATGATGGACTGTGACACGACCGGCATCGAGCCGGATATCGCGTTGGTGAAGTACAAGCAACTGGCCGGCGGCGGCATGTTGAAGATCGTCAACCAGACGGTCCGCCGCGGCTTGGACAAGCTGGGCTATCAAAGCGAACAAATCGATTCGATCCTGAAGTTCATCGACGAAAACGACACGATCGAAGGTGCACCGGACCTGCAAGCCGAACACCTGCCCGTTTTCGATTGTGCCTTCAAAGCGGCCAACGGCGTCCGCAGCATCGCGTGGCGTGCCCACGTCACGATGATGGCCGCCGCACAGCCGTTCCTGTCCGGTGCGATCAGCAAGACGGTCAACATGCCCAACGATGTGACCCCGCAAGACATCGCCGACGCGTATTTCTGGGGTTGGGAACTGGGCCTGAAAGCGATCGCCATCTATCGCGACGGCAGCAAGCAATCGCAACCGCTGAACACCAAGTCCGACGACGGCAAGGCCGAAGCATCCGGTGAAGCCAAGGTCGTCACCAAGACGGTGGAAAAGGTCGTCTACAAGCCGCGGCGTGAACGTCTGAACGACACCCGCCAAAGCCTGACGCACAAGTTCAGCATCGCCGGTCACGAAGGTTATCTGTGTGTGGGTCTGTATCCCGATGGTCGTCCCGGTGAAATCTTCATCACGATGGCGAAAGAAGGATCGACCATCGGCGGCATCATGGACAGTTTCGGCACCGCCCTGTCGATCGCCCTGCAGTACGGCGTCCCGCTGGAAGTGTTGGTCAACAAGTTCAGCCACACACGCTTTGAACCGATGGGTCACACGTCCAACAAGGACATCCGGATCGCTAAGAGCGTCGTGGATTACATCGCACGTTGGCTGGGTCTGACCTTCATGAGCGGTGAAGGCAACCAAAATGTGCCCACCGGCAGCGTGAACCCTGGCGGCAGTGCGGGCAACGGCCCGGAAGTCGCCGTCAACCAGAGCCCCGTGATGCGTGAACTGCGCGACGGTGCCGCCGCCGCGGTCCAGTTGGCCGAACGAGCCGCCCTGCAGCAAAACCTGAAAGACATCCCTGGTCTTTCAGGTCGCGTCAGCTCCACCCCACCGGCCACCGAGAAATCGGCCGGTGGAAACGGCAAGTCCGCCAGCCCGTCCAACGGTAGTGGCAACGGCCAAAGCAATGGCAATGGCAACGGCCATGGTTCGCTGGATGTCGTGTCCGACGGTAACAACGCCGCCGGCCAAACGGAGCAATTCGCACGCTTCCAAATCGATGCCCCCAGTTGTGACAACTGCGGCAGCATCACCGTGCGAAACGGCAACTGCTATCTGTGCCACAACTGCGGCAACAGCATGGGCTGTAGCTGAACCAACATCGGGATGACGACATTTTGCAGACCCAAAATTGATCGTCATCCCAACATCACTTGCGACGACCGAAAGTCCGCCTCCGCTGGCTTTCGGTCGTTTCGATGACGCGGCGATGACACAGCGTCCCGCGCTCGCGTCAAACGCCGTGTAACGATGGACAGCATCCGTGTTAAAGCTTGATCAAATTCATCAAGGCGACTGCGTCGAACTGATGAAACAGTTGGACGACGGCAGCATCGACTTGGCGTTCGCTGACCCGCCGTTCAACATCGGCTATGACTACGACATCTATGACGATCGCATGCCGGTGGACCATTACCTGAAATGGTCCAACCAGTGGATCAGCGAAGTCCACCGTGTTTTGAAAGACGACGGCACGTTCTGGCTGGCAATCGGTGACGAATTTGCCGCGGAACTGAAAATCGAATCCCAGAAGGTCGGCTTTCACTGTCGCAATTGGGTGATCTGGTATTACACGTTCGGCGTGAACTGCAAAAACAAATTCACCCGTTCCCACGCACACCTGTTCTACTTCGTCAAAGACCCGGACCACTTCGTCTTCAACGCGGACGATCCCGATGTCCGTGTCCCATCGGCACGCCAACTGGTATACGGCGATCGCCGAGCGAACCCCAAAGGCCGGTTGCCCGACGACACGTGGATTCTGAGGCCACAGGACCTGGCCGAAGGCTTCGCCGAAGACGAAGACACATGGTACTTTCCCCGCGTCGCCGGCACCTTTAAAGAACGCGCCGGTTTCCACGGATGCCAAATGCCCGAACAGTTGCTCGGCCGGATCATCCGTGCTTGCAGCCGACCGGGCGAAGTCGTCTTGGACCCGTTTTCTGGCAGCGGTTCAACGGCGGTTGTCGCGAAAAAGCTTTCACGAAAAGCGATCGCACTGGAAATGTCGGTGGACTATGCCGGCCGCGGGCAACAGCGTCTGGACGAAACCCGTGTCGGCGATCCGCTGGTCGGTGCATCCGATCCCAAACGCAGCGCACCATCAACATCCAAAGGTCGTCGCTTGGCGGATAAAGCCAAGAAACCCAAAAAGAAACAGGCCACCGCCGTCAGCACGCCGTCGATGTTTGACGACGCATCGACCGACACCTAATCGGCGCACAAGATCAATCCATTGCGTTTCGCCAACCGACGACTTCAGCTACAGACGGTCAAAGCCACCCACCGCGTCCGCGTTCGATACACGGGATCCTGACACATCCCACTAATCCAGAATCGCTTCGGCGATTCGCCCGTCATCGGCCGGGTTGACCCAACGCAAATCGATCCGCAGCGCATCGTCTTCGGCGTCTACCAAGACAGACGGGTGATGCTGGGCCAGCTTTTCAGCCCAGGCTTTCGCGTCCAAACCTGGACGTCGCAATTCAATCTGTCGCGACGGCAATTGCCAGCGACCGTCCGCGATGATTCCGGCCGGCCGATCAGTGATCTGAATCGTCTGTTCGATTTCCGTCGCACTCAGTCGCGTCGCCAAGCGTTCGCATCGTGCCTTCAGGTTTCCGACCGATGTGTTCAGCATCGACAATGCGGCGGATCCATCAACTGCGGCCGACGCTTGACGTTCACAAGCTTCACACAACATCGCAATCGTCGCGATGCCCGCGGACCATGCGGACCAAGACTCGTGACCGATGATGTCGGCCAACACCGATTTCTTCCCGACGATCACGCCCGAAGCCGGACCGCCGATCAAACCATCACCGGGGACCACAACAAATTCGGCTCCCTGATTCAACAGATCGCCAACGGAAGCCAGATCACCGCCTTCGATCGATCCAACCGTTGCCGGATCGCCGCCGCCGCGCAGCGTCCCGCAACGTAGCACCGCCGCCCAAGGTTGATCATCCGCCGCAACGGTGTCCCAGGAAATCGGCGCCGCCCCGCTGTCGCCGCGGATCAGAATCGCATCGGGATTGCCGGCCAAATCCTCGGCAACAAATGTTCGACTGTCGCCAATTTCTGCGGTCATTGCGAAAACCCCGCCCAACAAATCCGACGTGGGCCGACCATCGACGCGAAAAACTTCGCTGCGGGGCACCAAGAACGGGCGATCCAGCGAAATCGTCGACACCGCCATCAGTGCCGCCGACATGGATGCGGCCACGGCAACGTCCTGATCGTCGCCCAAGTTCATGGCTTGGTGCAAATGTCGATGCAACCGAAGATCCAGCGAGGTATCGCAAACACGATTGCCTTGCATCGCTTCGATACCCGCGGCCACGACGATTTCATTGATCGGCGGACTGCAACGCGGGTCCAACAACGTCCCGGTCGCATTGACGCAGGGCAACGTCACCGCGTTGAATTTTTCGGACCACTGTCGGAACGCCTTGGTCGATTGTTCCGCCGACTTCATCAGCCGATCTAAACGACGCCCGGCCGATTCGATGCCGCGTGCTGCTGATTCGGGCAGGTCTTGGACAAGTTCCGATGCGCGAGACTTGATCTTGTCGATCGTCTCGGACTGCTGTGCTTGTTTCGCGGCGTCAGAAATCTGGCGATACAGAAGTTCGACGGTCCAGGGAGGCATGGCCATGTTAGATGCACTTGATCGTGGCGTGTTGGTTCCGCGACGACGAGATCCAATGGTCCAGTCGTCGCCCCACGTGCATCATCGTCCGACCAAGGTCGCCGGACAAGTCGGGCCGTCCCGATCAAAAACATCGGGCGGTCGGTTCGACACGATTTTAACGGATGCGGTCCTGGCTCAGGAATTCACCCACGGTAGCGACCTTTTCTTCTGGTTCCGGCTGTGCGAACAGCGACCCAAAGAAGCCCGGCTTCTTCGTCTCGGTCGTCACCGGTTTCGATGCGTTTCCGGCGAACATGTTCATCGGGTTCAGCCTTGCAGGATTCAGCACTTCCTTGGTCCGCGTCCAGCTGCGTTTGGCCGTGGCGCCGACGTCGGAAAACAGGCTGTCCTTCTTCTTGATGATCCGGTCCTTGTCCTCTTGTCCGGGCATGACACCCGAAAAGCTGGGCATTTTGAACTTGGGCATCTGCCAGTTCATCGGATTCATCTTCGACGCCATTTCACCAAAGGTCGGTGCCGGCGGTGTGGCGCTGTCGCCACTGAAGACGCCGGACGGTTCCTGTGCATTCGCGACCGTGGCATTGACACAAATGCTGAATGCCAAAGCGGCGATGGCGATGCAACGACGGGTCGTTCGTTGAAAACGATGGGGTGGGCAAGTGGTATTTGATCGCATGGCGGGAATAACCCTGATCTCTTTCGAACTATCAAAGACAGATCCATAGACCGGGGCAAATTGCCAAATGGCGAAAACGCCGTGCAAGATCAATCCGCGAAAATTGACCCAGATTTTGTGCGGAAAACAAGTCAAACACGAAAGATCAAGTTTCACACCGCTAATGCCCCCGACGCGACCGGCGTGAAACCAGTTTTTCACGCCGGCCGGCTCCGGTGCAACGACTTGTCACCCGATTGTTTTTGCAATTCCATAGATCTCTTCGGCATCCAGCACCAGATCGTTCGCCGTGAACAACCGCTCGATCGCCTGGACGTGCGTTCGCATCTTCAAACCACCCACTCCGATCGCGCCGTATCCGACACCGCTGCCAACAGGCACGGCCTTGTCCGTCATCGACACGCCTTCGATGCCCGCCGGCGGGACCGCATTCAGGTCGATCGCAACTGCCAGATCGGACATCGATTCCACCACCTGGGCGGACAACAACTGGACCCCCGCGGCCCCGCAAGCAATCACGCAGTCGCGATCTGCCATCACTTGTTTCAAATCGTTTTCGCCGCGGGGTGCCGCAGCGGTCAGCGTCGCGGTGGATGCTTGATCCGCCCCCACTTTTTCACGAATGTCTTGGCACGCGGCTTCGGCACGCTCCTGCGAACGGCTGGTCAAAACCACGTCGGCGCCTTCACCGGCTAGCAACTGAGCGACGCGTCGACCGACCGGTCCGGTACCGCCCAACACCGCCGCTTTGGCTTGTCCCAGTTCGACGTGTCGTCCCGCCGCGACCACCGCCGCGCTGGCCGTCGTGTTACAGCCGCCGGCATCCAACATCACCGAAACGCGGACGGGCCCAAAGAAGGTGTTGCGCACCGACTGCAACAACTTCTCGGCATCTTGGACGTCTTCGCCGCCGATGAAAATCGCGGTCGATGCCAAGTCGTCACCACCACGTGTGAACATCGCACCGTGAACCAGACCACGCACCGCCGACGGATGAACGTCACGATAGGTCAACAGGTGATCCACTCCGGAATCGATTGCCACCACCGAATCAAAGGAACTGGCATGATCGCCGGTGTCAAACTGCAACAGAATCTTTTTGGGCATGGTGTATCCAAAGAAAACCCCGACCGGCAATAACTGCGCGGCCGGGGAACAATTGAAAGTCGTTGGCGTCGTTGCAAGCGGGCGAACCCGCCAAGACTAGAAGCCCTTGAACGGGTGCGCCGCACTGTCCTTCTTGGCCAACATTTGATCGGCCGACGGTTCGTTCTTCATCGCGGCAGCGATCGCTTGCTTGGTGGCTTCGTAATTGTACGTATAGATCTTTTCGTCACTTTCAGCGGCCGGGTGAATGAACACGCCACAGACGCAAACCAATTCTTCGGTTTGGTCCTTGGGGATCACGCCGTCGGCGACCGAATCGGCAACAGCCTTGGCCACAGCGGCTTGAGCGGGACCGAACATCTGCACGGCTTGCTTCATGCCCTTGATCGTGACCTTGGTGATCATGACCGTCGACGGCTTCACAGCAACGTTGGGTTCCAGAACCGCCAGCAGATTGGTGTGACCGTCACTCTGGGTCGACAACGCATTGGCAAATGCGGTTCCAACCGGGCCGTTCTTGCTGCCGATCATCAAGTCAATGTGGGCAACTTCGTTGCCGTCGCCGACCAGGGCTTCGCCGATGTAAAACTGCATGAGTGTCGGTACCTTTCAAGAATGTAATTTCGAGGGGGCGGGGGTGGGCCATGGAAGTGATGAACGTAGCAGAGCGGCACCGTGATGCAAGCACCTGACGCGATCCCGGACGATCCAAAACCGCAGCCGAACCCCGGCGGCGAACCATCCGAAACGACCGATTCGGCCGCTGCGGCCGGCAAAGTCATTCTGATGGGGGCGTCGGTGCGATCCGCCGCCGCGTCGGCCCGCCGTGGAGGCCTGCGAATTTGGGGAATTGACCGATTCGGCGACGCGGACACTCGGGAACTTTGCGAAGAATTCCAGCAGATTTCCGGTCCGCACCAGATCGCGACCGCCCTTCGCCGGGCCAAGACCCGGTGGCCAGACGCGGCCGTTGTCGCCGCCGGTGATCTGATCACTCCGCCCGACGTCGAAGTCGATCATGCGTTGGGGCGCGAAACACAACCCATCCGCTCCCGCGATCTTTGGGCTCAGTTGGCCGCGGAATCGGGTTGTCGATTTCCCACGACTCGTTCGATCGCCGATGAAGAAAACAGTCCGCACCAACACCGGCGGCAATCGATCGACCATGACCGCTGGCTGGAAAAATTGATGACGGGCACAGGCGGCTTGGGCGTCCGATGGTCGGATCCGAATCGCAAACCCCAAGGCGGCATGACGTTTCAACAACAATGGGTCGCCGGGCGAACGTACGGCGTAACCTTCATCGCTGATGGGACCGAAGCAATACTGCTGGGGGCGTGCCGAACCATCACGACAAGTTTCGGCGATCTGCCGTTCATCTATGCCGGTTCCCTCGGCCCGATGCCCTTGCAACCGTTGACACAAGATCGGCTGCGGTGTCTTGGCCAACGCCTGGTGAAACGAACCGGATACCGCGGCCTGTTCAATACGGATGTCGTTCTTTCAGGGGACCAGCCACCGTGGTTATTGGAAGTCAATCCACGGTGGTCCGCGTCGATGGAACTAGTCGAACACACTCTTGCACCGGAGTCCTCCGGTTCCAGCCCGGCCACGCAACCATCGCTGATCCGCTGGCATGTTCGGGCACAAACCGAGCGACTCGATACTTGGGTGCGGGTCCCGAATCCAGCTCATTCAAGTCGACGATTCAAACGGATCGTCTATTCGCTTCGAAAAGGAAAGCTGTGTTCGCAAGCGATCCAGCAGTGGTGCCGCCGGTTGAACGCAGAAGACCAACCGATCCGTTGCACCGACATCCCCGCACAGACCGACGACATCGCCATCGGCCAGCCGATCGTCACACTGACAGGCCCCCTAACGCAATCGACGATCTACCGCGGTCTGATTCGCCAGGTGCAATCATTGGTTTCGTAGACGACGGCGAAATTGTCGTTCACCGACGGTTCGAATCGGCCGCGTCGTCGTACCAGCGTTGCAACAAAGCGGTGCGAACTCGCTGTGCAATCGTTTCGTCGCGGTACCCCAGTCGTGCTTCCACCAACAATCCGGCGGGTACCCGTTTCGCCGTCGGCTCATCCAACCTAGCAATTGCCATGAAGTGCGGTTCGACCAAGCGGATGGATTCACCGGGCCCTTCGTTCGGCTCCAACGTCTCCTCTGGCGATTCATCCGTTCGCACCGCCATCGGCCCGCCGGACGTGGCCGCTAGAGCCGGTGTGGGCAATCGATCGGTCGCCTGAGGTTCAATGCGTTCCAGTTTTCCCGTGAAATTCCCCACCGCTTCGCTAGCAAAGATCGTGGCGTCACCTTCGAATCGTCGTGCGGTGCGAATGCCCGCTTGGTTGACTAATGCGACCACCTCTTTGTGCCCGTCATCGACAATCTTCATCAAGGAATCGCCCTTCTGGACGTACGTCCCCAAACGCTCTTGCAATCCGCGCGCTTCGACTCGCCCAGGGCGATGCGCCACCAGCCGCATACGGTCCACCTGTTCCGCCAGGTGATCACGACGACTGATCAGGGATGCCCGCCGCTGTTGAAAGATCTGATCGGCGGCGGCATCCAGTTGGTGGATCGCAGTCAGTTGCTGTTGTTCGATCTGTTGCAACTGAATTTCCACATCGGCCAGTTCGATTCGCAAGGCATCATTTTCCAGTGATGCCAACACATCGCCTGGTGATACCCATTGCCCTTCGCGGACAAACACGGCGGTGACAAACCCGTCCACGCCGCAGCGGACCGAACATTCCGGCGGGAATCGAACCACCGCGGGGGCCGCCAGTCGTGTCGGAAACGGCATCCAAAACACAATCCCTGTGATCAGCCCCACGCCGACGAATGTGACGAAAGCCGGTCGCAGCATCGACGTCCCCGCCGATTCTTGCTTCATGGTTTTGAACGCGGCGACCAGGGGCCGCCCCACCCACTGTGTGATTCCCAGGATGGCGATCAGCACGCCGGCGCCCTGAAACATCCAGGCGGCAGCAATCACCAACGTCACCGCTATGATTCCCTTCCAAAATAGGGATGCCCATCCATACGCATCGATCGCCCAGCGACGCCACCACGGTTCGTCAAAATCCGGTGGACGTTGGCCCAACAACAACCAACGCATTGCCGACGCAACCCTTTGCTGTGCGACGGAATACAGATTGGGAAAATCGAAAGCGTCGGCCAATAGGTAATAGCCGTCAAAACGCATCAAGGGATTCGCATTGAACAACACGGTCGAAACCCCAGCGGCGAACAGCACCTGGTGACACACCAATCGTTGCACCGGATCGTCCGACCAAGTCCATCCCAAGACGGCGATCGCCGCGATCCCTAGTTCCAAATAGATTCCGGCGGCACTGATGATCATCCGCTTACGGCGACTGCGACACATCCAAGCATCTGTCAGATCCACGTAGACCATCGGCATCAACAAGACGGCCACAATCCCCGCCTGCCGAACCTTCACACCGTATCGCCGGCACGCCGCGGTATGCCCAAGTTCGTGAACCAATTTCAGCACCAGCCAAATGCCGATCAAGTAGGCCCACTGGTCGGGATCAAAGACGTCGGTTCCGCCGGATAGTAACTCGCCACGTTGAATCCATGCCATCCCCAGTCCGACCAGGATCAACATCGACCAAAGGATGCATCCGAGACTTCGATACAACGGCAACACAGCGATCGAAGCCGAATCCAGAACGCGATGAACATTTGGCAACGGCACCTTGATCCAAAACGGATTGAATCTGTGCCACCAGGCGGTTCGGCCCGAGTTCCCCGCCGTGGCGGAATGCGACGAGACGCGCGGCCGCAAGTGCGCGGCGGTTTCGTTGATCCGGACGTCATTTTTGTTGTCCGCAAACGACGCCAAACGCTGACGCACCATCCACTGCAAAACGCTTTTGGCACGTTCGGTCGACGGTGCATCGCAGCCCAACTTGGCCGCCGCCATCGCACAGGCCTGGGCCAACGTCGTCTGTCCGTCAAAGAAACTGATTAGCGCATATTCCGCCGGTCCGATGCGGAAAAAGCGATGCTGTGACGGTTGTTCGATCTGACAAAGCCAACGTCCACGCTGGCGGACGGGCCGAAAACGCAAGCCCGGTTCCAGACGCACCGGCCGTGTCATGACATCCAAGGTGTCGCATGATTCCGCCATCCGATCACCATCCCAACCAGACACGTAACCGGGCGATGGGCCGATGCAACATCACCCACCCCAACGAAGCCGTCCCCGATTCGATCCAGGCACGCCCCTTCATGCCTGGTCGCAAAAGATGTTCCGGGTCATCGATGACCGCTTCGGCGATGAATACGTTTTCTCGGTCTTTGACATCAGCGGTCCGGTGAATGCGACGCACCGTCGTCATCCAATCGCGATCGGCAAAAGCGTGAAGCCGAAACGTGGCCGTTGACCCCGCGGCGGCGTAGGCGATTTCCGCTTGTGGGATCGCGATCTCCAAACGCTGACGTCCCAAAGGCGCGACTTCAAACAGTGTTTGACCGCGCGTCAGCGGTGCGTCTTCGGCGTCACGAAGATCGCCGCGGATGACCACTCCATCAATCGGACTGGTCAATTGCAGTTGGCTGCGACGATGCCGCAACAATTGGGATTCCAGTTCGAAGCGTTCTGCTTCCAGTTCCGCCAACTGTTGTTGTGCCGTTTTGCTTTCCGCCAAATAGGTGTCGATTGCCTTGCGAGAACGCGCCAATTCCGCTTCCAACGCCGCCAATTCCAAATCCATCTCCGACGCATTGATGACGGCCAACACATCGCCCCGGGCGACCGAATCCCCACGTCGCACCCGCGAAGATTCCAAAGGACCATCGACCGGTGCCACCACGAAACGGCGTCCGCTGGGCAGCAATTCACACTGGCCATGAATGTTGTACGGAACGGGAATCATCAACAACAAACACACGCACACGACGCAGCACCACAGAATCGTGCCGCTTCGGCCGCTGATCGCATTGCCGACGTCCCCCAACCAGCGTTGCAGTCGTGACGGTCGATGCCGATGCAGTTGCGCAAGCTTTTCCGCCAGCGGCACCGCCACCGCATCCACGCGGTTTTGAATGCAAATGGATGGATCGGGTGGTGACGGATCGACCAGCAACACCACGCCACAACAACGAAGCCGCTCGTCGACCAAGGGAGCGGTCAGCAACAGCGTCGCATCGATCGATTTCGCCAATCGCTCGATCGCCAAAGCCCCACAGCGATCGCCGGAATGCCGTGGCGGGAACCACGTGGGCTCGCCACGCCGCAGCGCCTCGTCCAGCGCGGCGTCTTGTTGCGAATCAAGCTTGCTTTCGATCCTTTCTTCGGGATCCTCCCCCGTTTGACAGTGCCAGACGATCGCATCGCGGCAAGGCGATTCGGGGGCATCGATGAAGCCGACGATGACCGTCCGCGCCGCCCACGACCGTCCCATCCAACCGGCCGCTTCGCACATGGCATCGTGCAGGTCACGATGCGATTCCAAGCGGATCTGAAGCTCTAAAGCGTCGGCCAAAACGACCGCGGCAGGATCGATCGAATCACCGGCCTGTCCCAAACGGGACAACAAATGCACGGCGTCATCGAGCGCCGCCGTCGCATCGGCCGAACCAGAGTGCGAACGATCGGGCACCGCCCGCCCGCCGGCGTCGCTGCTGCGATTCGTGATGGATTCATACTGCGACACGGAACTCCCACCTTCCTGTTCACTCGATCCCATCCGCGTGGCTTGAGGCACGCGAACCGAATGCATCAGCGGGTCCGCAACAACCGTGCGGTGCGTGTATCACCTGGCAAATCCAAACGGCAAACCAACCCCGCCTTCAGCTCTTGTGAACTGTTAGGGATTCGCAACTTCACCAGAACCGTTCCGCTTTGTGGATCGACGACGGGCGAGATGTATTCGACCATCGCGGTGACGGGTTCCTGCCGCTGTCCCACGACCAATTTGACTTCCATGCCCAAACGCAAGTGCTGGATCTGATCGTTGGGAATCGTCAGGTTGCACCGGAGCGTATCCAGTTGCACCACTTCGAAAATCACCGGGTCTGTGGGGGAAACGAATTCGCCGGGGCGCTTGATGATCTCCGTCACGATGCCATCAAAAGGCGCGCGAACCCGGCGTTGTTCGATCTGCTGAATCGTGCGATCGTATTCCAGCTGCCGCAACAAAATCTGTTCTTCGGCGGCCTGAACCCGCGCGAGTGCTTGGTCAAAGTCCGCCTGGGCCCGCTCCACTTCCCGGACACTTGCATTGCCCGCCTGACTGAGTTCGACGAAGCCTTCCAAGTGACGCTTCTTGATTTCCAAGTCGATCTTGGCGGCCCGCAGGGCTCCTTCGGCATCCTTGGCGGCTTGTGCGATCTTCAAGCTGGCTTGCAGAACGCGATCGTCCAATTGGCCCAAAACTTGATCGCGCTGTACATGCTGTCCTTCGACCACGTCGATCGCCGCCAACGTCCCCATCTCCGAGGCGGAAACCATCACGCGACGATATGGTTCGGAGAATCCCCGCACGCCTTCGGCCCGAACCATTGATGTGCAAACCAGCCATGCGATGGCCGGCACCATGATCGACAAACGCATCACATTCATCCTTGAAAGGAAAGCTCGGAATCGGGTTGCCAGGCCGGCCGTGACGTCTGCCAAGCCTGATCGACCTGATGTTGCCGCATCATTGCCAGCCGCGCGGCGGTTTCGTTGCGTTGTTGGTTCTGTTGAATATCCAAAACGTGTTGACGCAGTTGCCCCGGCGGAACATCGACTGGATGAACCAGCGCCCCGTGGTCATGCGATCCGGCCACGCCGTTTCCGGCCGACCGAACGTGCCCGCGAATCAGGCCCCCGAACCAGTCGTTGCGGCCTTGGGCGATTCCGTCGTCGGCGGCCAGACAGAACCGCGCCGTCCCCGGATCGCCACCACGCGCGCACCGACCGATCAACTGACGATCCACCCGAGCCAGACGATGGTGTTCGCACACGATGACGTGCAAACCGCCACGTTGCCGAGTCGTCGCATCCAATGCGATGTCGGTCCCGCGTCCGGCCAAGCTGGTCGCCACGGTCACCGCACCACTTTGCCCGGCGTCGGCGATGATCTCCGCTTCCCCACGGTCTTGAATCCCACTTAACACCTGATGCCGGACACCGCACCGATCAAAAAGTTGGGAAATCGCCAGCGACTGTTCGATGCTTAGCGTGCCGATCAACACCGCACGACCGATCCGCGAAGCATGCATCGCTTCATCAACAATCCACTGGAACTTGGCATCTT
The DNA here is from genome assembly GCF_012290005.1 of Crateriforma spongiae. NCBI lineage: Bacteria > Pseudomonadati > Planctomycetota > Planctomycetia > Pirellulales > Pirellulaceae > Crateriforma > Crateriforma spongiae. The sequence continues at coordinate 252,168 of NZ_JAAXMS010000006.1, read as the reverse complement.
GGTCGGCAAAGATCGCGTCGGCCAATACACACCGGCGACTGGCCAAACGCAACGGAATCGTCTGGACGCAACAGCGATACACCGAAGCAAATTCCCGCTGACAACCATCCGATGTCCCCGTCATCCCGCCGATCCATTGATAGCGGCGAAAGAAGGCTTGCCGCGTCGTTTGGCTGGCCGATTCCGTTTCGGCCGTCACCGGGACACCTTCCTTGGCTTCAACCGCTTGGTGGATGCCGCCGGACCAACTGCGGTCGGCAAAGATTCGCCCGGTGGACCGATCGACGATCTGGACCGTTTGATCTTGAATCACGTAATCACGGTCGCGTTGAAACACGTGCTGAGCCAACAGCGCCGCACGCACGTAGTCATGCCACGGTCTTTTCAGTCTTGCATCATCCACGGGCCATTGATCGGCGTAGACGCGATGAAACCCATCGGCGGTGAATTCGACTTGGCGATCCTCCTGACGAACCACATAGTCGATGTCGGATTGCATCCGCATCGCGGCCCGACGAGCCGACATCAACAGGTCATCCAATTGCCGCCCGACTTGACGACGCTGTGACAAAATCAGTGGCGACACGGCGTCGTCAATCAATACGTGATCCGCCTCGTCCACAATGACCGCGTGCAACGGACGCATCATCGCAGGCGGCCGTCCGTGCCCCATCGCTGATTGGGCCAGACGTTGGGATCGCCCCAGCCGCATCCACTGTGTTTCGGCCAATCGGTCGCGCAAATAGTCGAACCCCAACACCGCGCCCGGTGCATACACCACGTCGCCATGATACAGATCCGTTTTCGCCGCCGAATCCTGATCATCCAGAACGACACCACACGCCAACCCTAGCGATGCGAAAGCCGGCGAAAGCAACTGAGCGTCACGTTGTGCCAGATAATCATTGGGACAAACCACATGCACACCGCGTCCGGTTGCCGCCATCAGGCAAGCCGGCAAGAAACACGCCAACGTCTTGCCTTCACCGGTTTGCATTTGAGCGATCCGGCCGGCGGCGATATGCCATCCCGCTAGAATCTGAGTCGGATACAAACGCTTGCCCAGCGTGTGCTGAAGCGCCGCGGTAATGCATCCCGCCAAATCAGCCCACACCGAAGCATCGTCGGTCGCAAAGATGCCATCAACGATCTGGCCACGCAGCATGGTGAACTGATCGCGCACCTGGTGTGGTGACCGTCCCATCCAGCGATCATGGGCGTCTTCACACAGCGGGGTCAATTCGTCGCAGCCACGACGAACCATCTCACGAACCCCGACGCGATAACGGTCCCCGATCGACATGCGATCACGTTTGCGTGCCAAACCCATGGTGAATCGCGGAATCATTGCGTCAGCTCCACGACATCGCCAGACATCATCTCCGGTGCATCAACCTGTTGCACAGCGTCCACGTCATCCGTTTGGTTTGACGCGGCCCGCAACAAGACCCCCATGGATCGACGTAATTCGACCCACGACATCGCATAGGCCACCTGCGCGTCGACAAAGTCTTTTTCCGCGTTGAACAATCGCTGTTGGGCGTCCAGCAAGTCTTCGATCAGTACGATTGCGGACTGTTGCGGTTCGACCAAGCGTTCATAGCGTTGTTGCAAGTAGTCGACTTCGCGACGCGCGGCCAAAATCGACTGATAGCGAGCCGACATTTCTTGATAGCTGGTCTTGGTTTCGCGTGTGGCGATGTCGACATCGGCTAACACCGACTCGGTCGCTTGTCGGAATTCTTCCAGCGCCCGACAGTATTCCCAACGGTTGCGCGTCAATCGTGCCCGCGCCGCGCGATTGCCGACCGGCAATTCCCAGCGCAATCCGGCCGCGTAGGTGGGTGCACCGTCGGAGAATTGGTTCAGAAAGGCCCCCCAAGTATCGCGGCGTGAATCCAGACCCGCGACGTATCCCGTCAGCAACAAATCCAGCCGCGGCAGAACCTGATTTTTGGCGACCCCGATCTTGGCCGATGCCGATCGAATCCGCTGCATTGCGACATCCAAATCAGGACGATTATCCAGCGCCATGACCGCCGCATCACGCGTGGCGATGGGAATCAGCACGGCCGGTGGGACTTCCTGGGGCGTCAATTCGACATGCACGTCGTGCTGCAAAATCTCGCTGCCCGTCAGCATCCGTAATTTGGCTTGGGCGTCGCCGATCGATGCCTCCGCACGACTTAGCCCCGTGCGGCGTTCGGCCAAAGCCGCCTCGGATCGCAAACGTTGCCGTGTGATCGTATCGACATGCTGACGTGCCACGACGATGGAATGCAGCTTTTCGGTGCGTCGCAGCAAGCGGCTCCGCTGCATCCATTCGCAACGGGCCTGGTATAGATCCCAATACGCACGGGTGACCGACACCAAATGCTTTTCCAACGCTTGCCGGACTTCGCCACGCGTCAATCGGACGTCGATGCTGGCCAGAACGATGCTGATTTCGTTGACCGCACGTCCGTGGTTCTTCAGCAACGGTTGGGAATAGTTCAGTTCCAACCGTGTGGTTCCCTGAGGATTGGGTACCAGAAAGTCGCTGTTGTTTTGTTGAAAACCACCACGCTGTACCGCTTCCAACGTTCCCCCGCCACGCAACTGGCGATTCATGCCGACGTCGGCGGAAAACGTTTCGTCACGGTAGCGACCGAACGCGCGGCCGGTCGTCAACGTGTCGCCGACCGGTTCATCGGTGTCAACAAACTTGCCTTCCAGATAAACCGCGGCATCGAATTCCGCGTCGGCGATCACCACCGCCGTCTGGTCAATCTTTGGCTGGGTCAGCAAAGATTGAACCAGCGGCGATGATTGCAGTGCCGTCCGGGTCAGCCAAGAAACGTCGACCGGGATCGCACGTGGCGACATGCCCAAAGGTTGCTTCAGGGCGTCTTGCCACCAAAGGTGAACTTCGTCCGACGACGGGATGCTTTGGCCGTTCGGTGCCTCGGTAACATCCGTGGCATCCGTTTCAATCTCCAGCACCCTGCCGCGATACGGATCCAGCCAACCGTGATTGTCGGTGATCGGCGTCGCCAGCGAAAAAACATCACCCGGCACCTGGGGTGTTGGTGGCAACACCGTGTCGGGCGTTTCCAAGGGAACAAATGGGGCATCAATAGCCACCGGTGCGACCGGCGTCGGTTCCGCTTGAGCCGATCCCAGCGATGGCGGATCGACGGCATCTGCCCCGTCGGACGATTCGGGTGGCAACGCGAAATCGTCGGTCACCTGGATTCGAACCGACGCCAGATCAAACGACTTTTGACCGGGACGGAGGCGACTGTCGGCAGTCGCAGGGCCGGAATCGGACGCGGGCAAGCGGATCGGACAAGGCGGTTGGGCTGCCATCGGCGTGGCCCCCACCACCTGGATTGCCCCTAGCGCGATCACCAGCCATCGTCGACCGCGTCGCAGCGATCGGCCGCGGCGCCAGCGAGTCGACGGGGCAACGCCCTGTCGCGGGAATCGGATGATGGGTGTACCAGAACGCATATCGTTGCGATCGGCACGACCCACACGAACCTTTGAACAGTGTCGGAGCGAATAACCGGGCGCACCGGCCCGCGCCCACACAACCGTCAAAGTTTGACCAGCTTAGGTCATCCGCCCGGTTTTCAGGCGTCTTCTTCCAGCAACGCTTCGTCGGTGATGTTCAGATTCGTGCTGACATTTTGGACGTCATCATGGTCATCCAACGCCTGCAGCAGCGACAACACCTTTCGCGCCATGTCCGATTCCAGATCGACGGTCGTCTGGGGGACCTGTGAAACTTCGCTGTAATCGATCGCCAACTCGGCATCGGTGAAAGCCTCGACCAGACCGTCAAAAGCGTCGGGCGTGCAGGTCACCTGCAGCTTGCCGTCGTCGTTGTGGTCGATGTCTTCGCCACCGTGTTCCATGGCGATCATCGTCACCTGTTCTTCGTCCACGCCGTCATCAAAAACCACGACGCCCTTGCGGTCGAACAAGTACGACACACAGCCGCTGTTTCCCAGATTACCGCCGAACTTGGAAAACAGTTGCTTCATCTCCGGGGCGGTACGATTCCGGTTGTCCGTCATCGCTTCGCACATCACCGCGACGCCGCCGGGGCCGTAGCCTTCGTACAGGATTTCTTCCATGTCCCCGCCGTCCAATTCGCCCGTACCACGTTTGATAGCACGTTCGATATTGTCCTTGGGCATACTGACGGCTTTCGCGTCATCGATCGCCTTGCGAAGCCGAAAGTTGGCCGTCGGATCACCGCCACCGGATTTGGCGGCCATGATGATGGCTTTGCTCAGCTTGCTCCACATCTTGCCGCGAGCCGCGTCGACGCGTCCCTTGCGGTGTTGAATGTTGGCCCATTTCGAGTGGCCTGCCATGGAAACACTCCGGTATCAATTCAGTTGCACAGAAGATTTTAAGATCGGTTCGATTTCAACGTCCGGGGACGTCGACCCGATAACGTCACCATCCGCCACCTGGCCGTCAACGCGGCTTGCGTTTGCTCAGCTTACGAGAGCTTGATTTTTTGGCCGCTTTCTTGGACGCCGATTTGGTGTCACCGGTCGATGACGATTTGGTTTTGGCCGGCTTCTTTCCGGCATCAGCCGTGGTGGACGATTTCTTTTTTGCGGTGGACTTCGACGCCGATTTTCCCGACGAAGCCGACTTGGTGGACGATGACGATTTCGTCGTGCCAGACTTGGTCGAACTGGTCTTGGTCGAGCTGTCTTTGGGCTTGGCGGTTTCCGCCTTGGGCTTGTCCGACTTTGCCTTGGACGTCTTGGTCGACTTGGACTTTGATTTCGAAGCGGCCTTCTTTGCCGCGGCGGCCTGTTCGGCGGCGGCTTGTTCGGCCGCCGACGGTTGAGCGGCGGCTTTCTTGGTTCGTCGCGACGCGGAAGCCGATTTCTTAGCAGCGGCTTCCATCGCGGCCCGCTGTGCCGATTCGGCTTCCGCCTTGGCCTTTTCGCGTGCCGCTTCCTTTTCTTCTGCCTTACGTTCGGCGGCGCGTTTGCGAGCTTCCTTCTTGCTGGACAACCAATCCTTCAAGTTAGCTTCGGCGTTCTTATCGACGGCGACCAGCGTTTGCATCGCGGTCTTGTCTTTGGCGTTTTGGTTCAGGTCGACGGCACACTGGTGCAACAGCGCGCAAAACTCCAAACCTTTGCTCTTGGGAATCGCCCGTTCCAAGCCGGGGACCTTTCCGGTCGACGCTTCGGATGTCGACGCGATGCCACAGACCAACATCACGACCATCGCGCTGTAGTCCAACGGGATCGAATGACCGCCCAAACCGTGCTGGATGGTGTATCCCAGCACGAACGAACTCATCGACGGCATCTCGGAAAACTTTTTGACGGCCTTGCCCAAGTTTTCCTTCTTCAGGTGATCCAGGTCGAACGTGTAGAACTCCTCGAAGATCGCCTGCAGGTTTCCTTTTAGCCGTGACGCGGCACGGATCGGATCGGGCAGTCGGCCCAACACCTGGGCCAATTCGCTGATGGTCGTCACCCGGACTTCGTTCCAATCAAAGAAGTCCTGTTCCAGCTTGGCCATCCCTTCGTCGGCCAGATCGGCGGGACAGTCTTCCAACAGCGACGCGTACAACACGTGTTCCAACAGTGGACGCGACGGTTGCGTGGGCGGCACCTTGTAGTTCTTCTTCAGTGCCTTGTGAAGCTTTTCGATCAGCTTGGCGCGATTGCTTGCGGACATTCGTTTGTGTGGGTAGCGTCAATCAGGATGTGGGTTGGTCATCGGACGGCGACGTGTCGACATCGTCGGCCCCGTCGTCGTCAGAATCGTCTTGTTGTTCGCGGCGGATCTTGGCCAGCAATTCACCCACGACCATGGCGTTGTGTTGGCCTTTGTCCAGGCTGAATTGCAGCCGCGGCGTGTAACGCGTGTCGATCCGTTGGGCGATTTTGCTTTGCAAGAATCCGGCGGAGTTCTGCAAACCACGCAGCGACAGATTCTGTTGCTTTTCATCGCCCATCACGCTGACGGCCACTTTGGCTTCGCGCATGTCGGGGCTGACCGAGACACCCACCACCGTCACGTCTTTGACGCGGGGGTCACGGAGTTCGGTCAAGATGGCCTGGGCGACGACTTCGCGGATCGCTTCGGCGGCTTTCAATAGGCGTCGGCTGGACAAAGGTGGTCGATAAGGATTCGTGGATGATGGACAGGTCAGAATAATTCGGGCGGGCCCGGCGACCATTGCAACGTCGGTCGTCGGGCGGCTAGTGGCGGGGAACGCACCGATGCGATCGTCACGACCGCCAAGTGCCTCCCCACCCGGGGGCCAACGGATCGGCGGACCCGTTTTGCCGGAACGGATCGCCGTGATGAAAATCGTGGCGATGTCCGGTGCCGATGGGATCACGTCTGCATTGATTCGACAGGCCCGGCATCCCCCCCCTCGCGCGTGCAATCAATCCGGATCGTGATTGCCAAATCGCCGCATTCATCGCGTGGTGGAAGGCCGGGATTTTGAACGCGTCCGGACGAACCAAAACGATGGCGTGGGATCTTTGCCGGGGGTTGCCGATTCGTGCCGCGGGTCGATGATCCGCGGAAATCGGACGATGTCCCGGGCCGCCGGCACCACGGCGATGGGTTCCGCCGTTGTGATCCGTGATCCGTTTCGTCCAGCGTCTCCGGTGGTCGAAACCATCGCAAGGTCGATCGCCGCCACGGACGATCCCGCCGAAATCAGGCACAGGGCCGTCGGACGGATCAATCAAGCGTACGAGCAACCTCTTCGATCTTGTAAGCCTCCAGAACGTCATCCTGTTTGACGTCGTTGAAGTTCGCCAATCGAATCCCGCATTCCATTCCGCGGGGGACTTCTTTGACATCCTCTTTCACCCGTCGCAGGGTGTCCAAGGCGTAATCGCCGATGGTCCGGCCGTCGCGGTTGACGCGGATGCGGCACCCACGTTCGATGACGCCCTGGGCGACATAGCACCCGGCGATCGTTCCGACGCGGCTGATGCTGAAGGTCTGTTTGACCAACGCACGTCCCAATTCGACGACCCGTTCTTCCGGCTTCAAGCGGCCTTCGATCATCGCCTTGATGTCGTCGGTCAACTTGTAGATCACGTCATAGCGGCGAATTTCGACGCCACGTTCGTCCGCCATCGACCGAGCTTGTTCATCCGGGATGACGTTGAAACCGATGATCACCGCATCGGATGCGCTGGCCAGGGTGACGTCGGCCAAGGTGATCCCGCCGACACTGCGTTGCAGCACGCGGATTTCGACCTCGGGGTGATCGAACTTGCCCAATTCCTTGTCGATCGCTTCCAACGAACCTTTGACGTCGGCCCGAACGATGATGTTCAACTTGACCTTGTCTTCCAGCGATCCCAGTTTGCCTTCCATCAACATTTCTTGGAAGTTCTCGAACGACACCTTGGTGGTGATGCCCGACAGGGATTGGCGACTGGACGATTCGGCACGTTGTGCGGCGATTTCACGGGCCTTGGAAATGTCATCCAAGACGTGGAAACGGTCACCGGCACCGGGCGGTTGATCCAAGCCCGTCAAACTGACCGGGGTGGACGGTCCGGCTTCGGTGATCGGTTTTCCGGTCAACGGATCGGTCATCGCACGGACACGACCGTGGGCCGGACCGCAAACGATGATGTCGCCGACCTTCATCGTACCGTTCTGAACCACCAGTTTAGAAATCACCCCCTTGTCACCGTGCTGTTCGGCTTCCAAACAAACGCCCAAAGCTTGACGGTTGGGGTTGGCAGTGAATTCGTGCAGTTCGGCCACCGTCAGCAACGTGTCCAACAGGGTGTCCATGCCGGTACCTTTGATCGCACTGGTGGGCACCACTTCCACGTCGCCGCCCCATTCGCTGGGCGTCAACTGGTGTTCGGTCAACTGCGTCATCACGCGGTTCGGATCGACGCCTTCCAGATCGATCTTGTTCAACGCGACGACGATCGGCACTTCGGCGGCCTTGGCGTGGCTAATCGCTTCTTCGGTTTGCGGCATGATGCCGTCATCGGCCGCGATGACCAACACTGCGATATCGGTGACGTTCGCACCACGGGCTCGCATTTCGGTGAACGCTTCGTGGCCCGGCGTGTCGACAAACGTGATCGGCTGGCCGTCTTTGTCAATCTGGTAAGCACGAATGTGCTGGGTGATCCCGCCGGCTTCGCCGCTGACCACGTCGATTCCGATCAGGTAATCCAGCAGGCTGGTTTTCCCGTGGTCGACGTGTCCCAGGAACGTCACGATCGGCGGCCGTGCAATCAAGGATTCCGGATCGTCTTCGGTCTCCTCCAGCTGGGTGATGACCTCTTCTTCCAGCGTCTCGGTTTCTTTCAGCTGGATATCCAGGTCCAATTCGGTCGCCAGCAAATCGGCGGTTTCCAGATCAATTTCGCTGTTGATATTGACCATCATCTGCATGCCCATCAGGACACGCAGCACTTGGGCAACGGGAACCCCGGCGGCTTCACAGAAGCTACGCAGAGTACAAGGCAACTCCAAAGTCACCTTTTCCTTCCGCGGCGCGGCCGTGTTGGTCCCCTTACGCTTCAGCGTGGTCTTTCGGAAATTGCCGGCCGATCGGCGACCACCGCGGTAATCCCCGGTGCCCAGATTTCGACGGCCACCGCCGCCACGTACACGTTCGGCGCGGGCGCTGGCCATGCCGGCCAAGCTGCCCTTCTTGCGGCCGGATCGTTCTTCTTCTTCCTCCGCACCCTTCTTGCGGCCACTGAAACCTTTCAGACCGCCCCCGCCGCGTTTGGCCGCGGTGCGTTCCTTTTCCTCCGATTCCAGTTTTTGCAGCGGTGCCGACATGCCTTTCTTGTGGCCGGCGATCAAGTCTTTGCTCAGCTTGATATCGGGCTTTTGAGCAGCGGGTCCACTGGCAGCCGGCTTCTCGGCCGGGGCCGGAGCATCGGGCAGCTGGGCCAGATTGATTTTGATTTTGGGTTCGCGTTTCTTGCCCTTGCCGGCGTCGCCGCCGCCTTTGACATTGGCGTCACCTTCACCACCACCACGTCGTGGACGATCCAGCGACCGCACGCGATTGCCGGCGCCCATTTGGCCGCGGACCGGAGCCACCGGCTGTCCCGGGCGATTGGGCACCACGCGATTACCGGTGGACCCCATGCGGCTGGCAATGCGTTCGGCCATCGACGAATCACCGGACTTGGCAGCCGGCGAAGCGGGTGCCGCCTTCTTTTCGGTTTTGGGTGGCGTCGCAGGCGCCGACGGCTGGCCGGCCGGCTTGTTTGACTTGGCCGGCATCTTGGGAACCGGACGCGATGGCGACGCATCCTTGGACAGCGGGCCGCGTGACAGCGGACCGGCCTTGGGCATCTTGGGCACCGGGCGTTCGGTCGGGGCGGAGCGATCCTTGGCCGAGGCGTCATCCGAACCGGAGGCGGCTGCATCGGATTCCAGCGGCGGCATGGCCGGTGGCGGTTTGACCGGCGGTTTGGCCTGGGCGGATGCTTTTTCCGCCGTCGGTGTTTCGGAAACCGGAACTTCGTCGGCCCCGGAACCGGTGGGGGCATCGGCGGTGGTCACGTCACCGGACGTCGCGGTGGCCTCGTTTCGTCGATCGGTTGCCCCACGTCCGCCTCGGATCGTGATCGGGCGACGCCCGCTGGGAACAACGGCGTCGCGGACAGCGGCAACGGGTGCCGCGGGGCTCGAATCGGCGCGAGCGGCTTTGGCGGCCGGGGCTTTCTTGCCAGCCGGAGCACCGCCGCCGGAAAGGTGTTCGCGTACCTTGACGGCTTCGTCATCCGTCAAGCTGGCCAGCGCCGAACCTTTGCCGGTCAGCCCGACTTTCTTGACAATTTCAACAAGGTCTTTGCTGTCGAGGTTCAGTTCTTTTGCGAGCGCGTAAATGCGTACGGGCACGGGGGTAAGATCCTGGGGAAATCAATGGTGAATCGGCAATGCGTCGGCGCACCCCGATCCTTGGTTCAAATATTCGGTCACATAAACTTGGTCCTCCAACGCCGGGATTCATCGATCTGTGAGGAATCCCGGGGGGAATTACCGAAGAATCAAAGCGTCCGCTTTCGGTGGGATGCCATCGGGGGACGGCGAGCGCGGCTCTGCCAGTCGGGTAGAATAACGCAAGGTTCCACAATTGGGAAACCGCTTCCGTAGCCAAAAGCCGTCAATTTCGCGACTCGGGGCTCCGACACGCCGACTTTGTTGGTCGACATCCCCGGCCTTGACGGCCCGACACGACGTCAGCTCGGTTCGTTCCGCTGGGGGTCGTCCGAACCGTCAACGTCACCGCCGTCTTGCCCGACCGCCGTCGGCTGGGCCTGCGATGCGTCCGACTCGGCTGAATCGTCAGCCGATTCGGCAACCACCTCTTCGGCCTCCGCCGATGCTTCGACTTCTTCGGCCGCAACCTCAGTTTCGGCTGGCTCAGCCTCCGCTTCTGCGACCGGTGGCTCGGGTGATTCAGCTTCCGATTCCACCGCCTCCGCTTCAGCCGACGCCGTTTGCTCGGCGGCCGCTTCATCCGCCGGTGCTTCGCTGGCGGGAGCCTCACCGGCCGGGGCTTCGCCGCCCTGAGCCTCCACGGCCTTTTGCGCCTTCTCGCGTTCGCGACGCTGGGCCCGTTCTTCGGCCGCCGCTTCCTCGGCTTCCTCGGCTCTTGCTTCGGCGACTTCGACGATCCGGTCAATCGTCTCCAGCGGCAAACCGCTCATTTCCGCGAACACGTCCGGTTCGATCACCGACAGGTCATCGTAGGACAGATAGCCTTGTTCGACCAAAGCCTGCGCGATCTCTTCGGTGACGCCATCGATCTGGCTAAAGCCCGTCACAGCGCGTTCGATTTGTTCTTCCAGCTCGCCGCCGGTCATGATTTCGATGTCCCAGCCGCACAGCTTGCTAGCCAACCGAACGTTTTGACCGCGACGACCGATCGCCAACGACAACTGGTCTTCTTGAACCAGCACGATGGCCCGGCCGATCAAGTCACACAGCAAAACCTGTTCGACTTCCGCCGGTTGCAAGGCATTGGGAATCAGGACCTGCGGGTCATCGCTGAAACGCACCACGTCGATGTGTTCGCCCGCCAGTTCCTCGCGAACCGCCTTGATCCGACTGCCGCGATAACCCACGCACACGGCGATGGGGTCGACCTGAGAATCGACACTGCTGACGGCCACTTTGCTGCGGTACCCCGGTTCGCGGCTGATCGAATTGATGCTGATCACGCCTTCGGACAGTTCGGGGATCTCCTGTTCGAACAAACGCTGGACCAACTGCGGCCGCGTGCGGCTTAGAACGACCCGCACGCGATTACCCGCGGCGCGGACTTCGAACACGATCGCACGAACGCGTTCGTTGGCGTGCAACGTTTCGCCGGGGATCTGTTCGCTGCGCGGCAAGATCGCTTCGACATTACCTAGATTGACAGTGGCAACGCCGCCGTCGGCTTTTCCGATGATGCCGCTGACGATCTCGCCGATCTGTTCGCGGTACTCGGTCATCAACGAATCGCGTTCGGCTTCGCGGACCTTTTGAATGATCACCTGCTTGGCGGTCTGGGCACCGATACGCCCGATCTGGTCGTCACCCAACGGTTGACCGTCCAGCGTCGCCATGATGCGGCCGTTACTGCGGTCCAAATTGACCGTGATATCCGACTCTTCGCCGTACTGACGCTTCGCGGCCGATTGCAGCGCGGATTCGATTGCCGAAAAAACCAGATCGGTATCGATATTCTTCTCGCGATGCATGGAATCGACGTAGCGAAGAATGTCTTGTGGATTCATGTCGGCGTGGGGGTGTAAAAAAACAGCCCGAACCTGAATGGGCCCGGGCACACGTGCATTTGCTGGACTCGAATGTTTGGAGCCTATCTTTCGTCGGCCAAGATGTCAACCAAAGTCCGGCCGTAACGGCGCCCATCAGCACCACGTCAACGAACCCTGACACGGTCGACACGGTTGCCCCATCTGACACGAGTTTCGGCCCGTCGGCGAACGTTTGATCGGGGCGATGTGACCGGCCGACCAACCGCGTCGCCTGGGACGAGCGTGGGTGCGCGGTTAAAACGTCGCGTCACCGCATATTTACCGACGATCCTTTTGGACCGACGAACGAAACGCCAAAGCCATCACGGAGCAACGGCCCCCCATGAAATACGGCATCTGTAACGAAACGTTCGGCGATTGGGACTTGAACCGTGCCCTCCAGTTCGCCGCCGAAGCCGGCTACCACGGGTGGGAAGTCGCGCCGTTCATGCTGACCGATGACATCCGCAGTTACGGTGATGCGCAACGCCGCGCCTATCGCGATGCGGTTCATGCGGCCGGGATGGAAGTGATCGGGCTGCACTGGCTGTTGGCAAAGACCGAGGGCTATCACCTGACCAGCACCGATCCGCGGATTCACTTGGAAACGGTCGAGTACTTTCGCGATCTGATCCGATTGTGTGCCGACCTGGACGGCGAAGTCATGGTGCTGGGTTCACCGCAACAACGTAACGTCCCCGAAGGCGAATCGATGGTCGATGCGACGGCCGCCGCCACGGTGGTCCTGCAGGACATCAGCCCGACGCTGGAAGAATGTGGCGTCAAAATCGCCCTGGAACCTTTGGGCCCCCAGGAAGGAAACTTCCTGAACACCGCCGCCGAGGCGCGTGAGTTGATCGAATTGGTCGGCAGCGATCATGTGGGATTGCACTTGGACGTCAAAGCAATGAGCAGCGAAGCCGATCCGATCCCCGACATCATTCACGACAACGCCGATGTCACGCTGCACTTCCATGCCAACGATCCCAACCTGCTGGGGCCCGGCATGGGCGACGTCGATTTTCGACCGATCTTCCAAGCGCTGAAGGACGCGAAGTACGACCGTTATGTCAGCGTCGAAGTGTTCGACTATTCCCCCGGCGTCGAACGCATCGTCCGCGAAAGCATGGACAACATGCGAACCGCACAGAATTGAGTGGCCGACCGAACTTGAGCGGCCGACCGCAATCGCGGTGCAACCTTGTCCCGCCGCCGTCACGCTGATCCGATCACGTCACCGGTGTTCCCCCATCGGTTCGCCAAACCCGGACGGTCAAACCGGTGCCGACCCGCTGGCCACACTCAGCGGCTGCACGGCTTGAAATGGGAATTGGAAACGGCCGTGCGATGACGGCGTCACCTTAAAACCGTTGTCGCCGTGCTGGTGCCCGATATCCAGCATCACTCGGTGCACGTATGCGTAAACGTCACGCCATTCGCCCGGATACAGTTCGGCGACCTCCGTTCCCGATCGACGAGCCCGCTGGACCAACGTTTCCAGATGCTGCTTCAGGATCCCCGCCGCCGATCGGCTGCCTGCGATCTGAATTTGGCCACTGTTGGCGTTCCGCTTGGTGATTCCCGCCACGGCGTCTTTGGTGACGGTGCAGACGACCTGACCGTCGGCCAAGACGCCGAACAGGCAAACGCACAAACCGTCCGAACCATCATTTGCACCGGAGCGATCAAAACTGACCGCCAGCACCATGTTTTGACAGCCGACCTGAACCACTTGATTGACCAGCCCTTCGTGGCCGCCGACTTCGATCACCAAGGGTGATTCGAAATCCAACGATTCCAGTTCCGACGTGAACTTGGCCAGCTTGGGTGAAAGGTTGCCGTCCATCGAAATCGTGATCGACGGGTCATGGTAGTGCCGGACAACATGATCAATCTTCATTCCCGCCAAGCCGTCTTCGCCGCAAGACGCCGCAACGTTTTGCAACTGACGCGACACCTGTGAATCGGGGGCGTTCATCATCGCGGCGGTGTGCACGTTCAAACAATCCGGATCGTATCGCTTTCCGCCCAGGCACGTGTTGATGATCGCGCCCGCAATAGCCGCCATCCCCAGCGTGCCCAATCCATAAACCGCCAGCACCATCGACCACGGCGTCGCCGGATCGGAATAGGGTGATGCGTCCTGAGGCATCCAGCCCAACTGATAGGCGTACCCCAGCATGCCCACACCTGCGACCAAGTGCACCAGACGCACCATCACCGTGCCGCGACCGTAACGCAGACAAAACCCTAACAGACTGAGAATCGCGGGGATCGGATACAAGATGCATCCGACGACAGACGGCCCGCCACTGCCACATATCACCAACCCCAGCACGGCGACCGCGGTGGCGATCCCCAGATACCGCAGCACGTCGGCTTGTGGCGGTAACTTTTCGATCGCTTGACCGATCACCACTTGCAAACTGGCCGTGCCGTCGGCATCGGGACGCAGCGTTTCGACACGTCGCACGATTTGCATTCCGAGCGGCGTGGCAGCCAATTGTTGCGTCACTTCCGCGGCATCGAACGACCGACCGGTCGAATCGTAACGCTGCTGAAGCAACGCCAAAGTGCCACCGGCGACCAACGCCAGCGTGGCCAGGAACCCGCCCAGCATCACGCGGAAATTGCGAGGTTCAACGACGACAAAACGCTGCACCTTCATAAGGGGTCGATCCCGTGCCAACGCGGCAACAAACAAGTCAGGTCAATGGCATCGCCGACGATCCCGTCGATCGTCAACAACAATGCATAGCTCGCTTGCGACCGTTTGGCCCACCGATCCCGGCGGGCGATCCCGCCAAGTGGGCGGTTGAAGCCATGAAATCCGCCAAAACAGGTCCAGCCTGAAAAACCGGCACTCTGTCCGACCTTACCCCCAGCCCCCGACTTGATGATGCGTTTTTGATTCCCGCGAAGGCTTCAACAGTCAACCCTCCTCGGACCGTTGCAGACAGAACAAATGGTCTTCCCCACGAACTATCAATTGATCGTCCACGGGTGCGGGAGTCGCGTCGACGGTTTCGCCGATTTGATTGACCGACACGATCTGCAACTCAGGACTGTCCTTGATCACCACGATCGATCCGCTTCGGTCGCTTAGGTAAACGTGTCCGCCGGCGGCGACCGGCGACGCATAGATTGTTCGCAAACCGCTGATTCGCTGCGCGACATAGTGCTCACGTCCGGTCGAGACGTCGACACAAGTCAATGCACCGGATTTGCCTTTGTAAAAGTACAGGCGGTTTCCGCTTAGCAACGGCGATCCGATGTCCGGCGTATCGCGATGACGTGTCCAGACGACACTTGACGTGCCTTCGATGTCGCCACGGCCACGAGGATCAAAGGCCCCCAAGAACGCACCGCGGAATCCGCTGGTGACGATCACCAAATCGTCGGTCGCCACGGGCGATGCCGCCGGCCGCTCGGTTTGACCGCCGCACGACCACAGTTCCTGGCCGGTTTGCAAATCATACGAACGGACTTTGTTCTGGCCGGTCAACACGACCTGCGAACGCCCCTCGCTTTCGATCACCAACGGCGTTCCCCAGTTGGACGGCTCATCACGATCCGTTTTCCAAATGATGTCGCCGGTATTCTTGTCCAAGGCATACAGACTGGATGCACCTTCGTGATCCCAGGGCACCAACAACATGTCGCCTTCGATCGTCGGCGAACTGCCTTCGCCAAAGCCGTTGCGCATGGCCATGTCGCCCAAGTCACGCTTCCAAACCAATTGGCCGTCCATGGTGTAGCAAAACAAGCCGCGTGAATTGAACGATGCGTATACGTGACGCCCGTCGGTGCACGGCGATGCGGAAGCGAATCCGTTGGTACTGTGCGTGCCTTCGTGCGGCCTGGCTTTGACCGCCACCTGCGACCACAACGTTTGCCCGGTGTTGCGATCAAAGGCCATCACCAAAAACTCATGCATCCCAAGCGGGTCAGACGACAGGGCAACAGCCGACGTG
The DNA here is from genome assembly GCF_012290005.1 of Crateriforma spongiae. Classification (NCBI taxonomy): domain Bacteria; kingdom Pseudomonadati; phylum Planctomycetota; class Planctomycetia; order Pirellulales; family Pirellulaceae; genus Crateriforma; species Crateriforma spongiae. The sequence goes on along the minus strand of NZ_JAAXMS010000006.1, from coordinate 236,396 downwards.
ACGAACACGCGATCATCCCAGACGACCGGCGATCCCGATCCCTTGCCCGGCAAGTCGACTTTCCAACGCACATTTTCATCGGCGCCGAACTTCACCGGTGGATTGGCATCGGTCGCCACACCATTGCCGTCTTCGCCGCGCCAGTGTCCCCAGTTCCCAGCCCAAACAACCGGTGAAACCACCGATACAGACAAGACAGCGATCGCGGATGCGACCAGGAATGATCGATTCATCAAATGAGGTCTCCGAAAGAACAAGAAAGGCCCGGTTCATCATGCCCGCGTGGCAAACCGATCCCAAGGAAGGTGCCGAAAAACGACGGATGCCCCAAAATGACGTGGCCGACAAGCTTATCGGATCAGTCCGCCGACGATGCTGAAAACCTGATGAATTTCTTGACCGCCGCCGGATGCCACTGAACGCCACTCGCGAAAGAAAACCGAAGCACGGCCGCCCAGCGATGATCGGCCACTAATATCGAATACGGAATCCGTCGCGCGTCGTCATGGCGTCGCGCGGGTCGATCAGCGTGTCATCGATCCGTCCCGACATTTCCACCGCGATCCGTCGCATCAATTCATCGACATCGCCCCGCGGTCCCTGCACGTCCATGCGAACGTCGCCGTTAGGCAGATTTTGGACAAAGCCATCGACCGCAAGCCCGCGGGCACAGTGCAAGGCGGTGGCGCGAAAGCCGACGCCCTGGACATGCCCACGATAGGTCACCACGACTCGGCGCGATCGGTCATCGACACGTTGCTTGCGTGAATCCGACGAAGCCGCCATCAGACCGAGTCCACAATTTCGCCCGCGGTATCGCTGATGCCATCGGGCGGTTGCGTTTCGCTGATGCGTTCGATGACCACCAAACACATATCATCAAACTGGTCACCGTCGCCGATGTGTTCGAACACCGCGTCGACGATTCGCTGCTTCACTTCGTCCGCGGTGCCACTTTGGGCGGTCAAATCCTTGATCCGGTCGGTTCCAAATTCTTCGTCCGCCACGTTCATCGCTTCGTTCACGCCGTCGGTGTACATCACCAACAGATCGCCGACGGACATTTGAAAATCAACCGATTCATAGTCCATGCCCTCGTCGATCGCGATCGGCAAGCCCGATTCTTCTTCGCCCGGTTCGCACAGCTGGCCATCGCCGCAATCGCGAACGATAGGCGGCATGTGACCGGCGTTGACGATGCTGATGCGATCTTCATTGGGCTGGATCACCACCAACAAGAACGTGACAAACCGTTCGACATGCAAACGGCTCATCCGATTGTTCAACATCTCGATCGCTTTGCCCAAATCGGGTTCGCTGGCCAAACAAAACCGAGTCTCCGCCGACAGCTTCGCCATGTACATCGCAGCGGCAACACCGTGACCGACAACATCGGCGACGACGACACCGATGCGACCATCGGGCAGCGAGATGTAATCGAAGTAATCACCGCCGATGTGGTTGGCGGCCTGATAGAAACTGCGGACCCGAAAACCGACCGCGTCGGGTGACGCTTGCGGCAAGAACGCTTGTTGGACCTCGGTCGCCAGGCGCAGATCTTGTTCGACTTCTTGTTGCGCGAGCGCTTGTTGGTGCATCCGAGCGTTGTTAATGACAATACTGGCCTGGGCCGCGACGCCGGACAACAAGTCCACGTCTTCATCGCGAAATTGTCCGTGACCTTGAGTCGAATCAATCTGCAATGCACCGATCGAATTTCCATCTTCGTCCTGCAGCGGTGCGCAGATCATCGACCGGATCGAAAAATCGGCGATGGATTCGCTGCTGTCAAATCGGCTGTCGTCCATCGCGTCCAACGACAGAATCGCTTCGCCACTTTCCATCACTTTGCGAATGATGGTCCGGCTGATCCGGACGGTTTCGGTTTCATCACGGCTGCGGCGTGTCTTGACCCACTGGGGAACCAACTTGCCTTCGCTGGTTTGCGTGACGATGAATCCGCGATCGGCGGCCGGAAAGATTTCAAACAAGCTTTCCAAGACCTTGGGAAAGACCTCGTCCAGCGTCAGTGCACCGGTCAAGTTTCGATTGATCCGCATCAGCGCCGCCAGCTTGGCTTCCGGCGTGGCGGACATCTTCAAGCCTTCTTGCGAAGACGAATATTGCACCTGAGGCAACGGTTCGTTCTTCGTTTCGTTTTCATCGACCATCACGATTCCGAAACTGGAACCGTCGAACGTCATCGCCTGGCCGGCGGCAAACTGCGGGACATCTTCGCGGTGGAAGACGAAATCGATGTCGCTGATCCGGACGCGGTCGCCTTCCTGCAAGACATGCGGTTCGGCAATCAATTGTCCGTTTAAGAACGTGCCGTTTCGGCTGCCGGAATCTTCGACTCGAAATTCGTCGTCGGTGTGCAGAATCCGCGCATGGAATCGGCTGACCGCGCCGGCTTCGACCACGATGGTGCAATCGGGGTGGCGACCGATGGTGGTCACCGCCTCGGTCAATTCAAACCGTTCGGCGGGTGCCGCGTCGGCCTGTCCGGGAATACGAGAACTGCAGGAAAGGAATGCCATGAATCGCCACGTCGAAGAAACTGTTGCCCGCGAACTTTGATTCCGCCACGGGGACGGTGCAGTTTAAAAGCAGGACGTGCCCCCCACAATCAAGATCGATTCGGCCGAATCGTTCAAGCGGACTCAGAATTCACCGCTCGCTGGCCCGTTTTCATCGCTCGCCGGCTCCGGCCGCGATCGAACTGCTCTTCAACGTTCCGGATCAACCGATTCACTGGGGGGATTCCCCCGAGGCCCGCTATACGCCTGAACGGCTACCGCCGGGCCGGTTTCGGCGAGGGGGCGAGAATTTCGCCTGTGGCGACCCGCATCATTGGCGAAAGCCGCAGGAAATCGCCAATAAATCATCGCGAAGCGCCGCAGTTTTGACAGCTTGCCTGTGCGCCACTTTGCCCGATTGCCGATTTTAAGAATTAACCAAAGGGGGTAACTATCGGATGAGTAAGGCTGAGTTTACGGAAATGATCCAGACCGCGGATTTGGAGCTGGGGCAGAAGACCGAGACGGATCTTTATGACTCGGCCGGCGAATTGATGATCGCCCAGGGATCATTGATCACCGGGCTGTTGATCGAAAAGCTGATGCGCAACGGCGTCGAACAGCTGTACACGACGCCCGGTCGTGGCGGCAAAGACGGCAACGCCCCGACCGCCCCAACATCCGCGGATGCGGCCAAAGCCACTGCCCCCGCATCGCCCGCACAAAAGCAAGCGGATGCGGCGATGTCGGCCTACGACGAAATCAAACGGGAACGGACCGCCAAACTGTTCTTCGAAAACGCGGCCATTGTCGACGACCTGCTTCAGCAATACGCCGAAACCGGTCGCGTCGACCTTCGCACCGTCGACCCGGCCATCGAAAACATCGCCGACGAAGTCACCGACGAATCCGACCCGGTCGTCGCCCATACCCTGCTGCGGCAAAGCGATCTGGACCTGACCCGACGGTGCGTCCAGTTTTCCACGTTGGCGATCGGCGTGGGCTTGCGAATGAACTTGGCCCACAAAGACGTCATGGACCTGGGCCGCGCGGCGATGGCGCACGATTGGACTCTGTTCGAATTACCGCCCGACCAACGCTTTCCCCATCAAAGTCGCGACGAAGCCGGCGAAGCGATCTATCGACAGCATCCGCTGCAAAGCGAACAGATGATGGCGGCCGATCCACGGTGTTCCTCGACCTCGTCGATGATCGTCGGCCAGGTTCACGAACGTCTGGACGGAACGGGTTTCCCACGACGTTTGAAAAGTGAATCGATTCACCCGCTGGGACGCATCCTGACCGTGGTGGACACCTATCTGACGCTGACAAGCCCGCCGCCGTCGGCTCCCCGCATCGTTCCCTGTGACGCGGTCGCCTACATCGTCAACGGGATGAGTTCCGGAAAGTTCGCCCCGATCGCGGTGTCGGGGTTACTGGAAACCATTTCGCTTTACCCGCTTGGCAGCATGGTCGAACTGAGCGACGCATCGCGAGTCCGCCCGATTCACACCAACGGTTCCGATTACGGATACCCGATCGTCCAAGACATCGACGAAGCGGGCCGCCAAATCAATCTGAAGGAATCGGAACTGTTCGTGACCCGACCTTTGGTCGTCCAAGAATTCGGCGAAATTCGGATGCCCGAAAGCGTGGCCTGACCCGGTTCTGTCAGCGCGGGCCGTGATCCGATCGGGGCGGGCTCTCCTTCCCGGACACCGCGACGCATACCGCCGATTGGCAGCGGCGCTTCCAGCGGCGACAATCAGGGCATGCCCGCCGCCCGATCCGGAAGATTCGAGCCGGAAAATTCCAGCCGAAAGGCCCGAGTTGGAAGATGCGAGCCGGCGGCAATTTCCCGATGGCGGTCGCGATTGTTTTCAAGTGCCACCGCCGGTTTGCCTGGACCACCGCCGGATCACGGATGGATTTCACCGCTATCGATTTCGAAACGGCCAGCCACCGCAAAGACAGCGCATGCCAATTGGCGGCGGTGCGTGTCAGCGAAGGCAAGATCATCGATTCGGCCAACTGGTTGATCCGCCCGGTCCCGGCGTATTTCAACCCATCGAATATCCGCATCCACGGGATCACTCCCGATCAAGTCGCCGACGAACGGACCTTCGGCCAGCTTTGGCCCGATATCCAACCGTGGCTGAAAGATCAGATCTTGGTGGCCCATAACGCGGCGTTCGACATCGGCGTGTTGCGTGCTTGCCTGCAACAACATCGCTGCGAGATTCCAGAGCTCAGCTTCACCTGCACCCGCGCCATCGCCAAACGCACTTGGCCCGATCGGCGCCGCTACGGTCTGAAGCCGCTGGCCACTTGGCTGGGTGTTGATTTTCGTCACCACGACGCTTTGGAAGACTCCGTCGCCTGTGCCAAAATCCTGTTGGCTGCAGGGATCAGCCGCAAAGCCGAATCGGTGGCGGATCTGGAATCGCGATTGGGACTCGCCCGCGGCGGGGCCGGCCCCTGGGGATATCGCGGGGCAACCACTCAGCGCCGCCGTCGCCGCAGCCGCCAAGCATCCCAAGCGAACGACGCTGCTTTATCCACACCGACGCCATCGCACAGTGAACCGGAAGACACACCCGGCGTCGATTTTCAGCGTCTGCTGATCCGCGCCCAGTTTATTCAGCCGTTGGCGGGACAGCGGATCGTCTTCACCGGTCGCCTGCGCGTCCTGCAGCGTGAACAGGCCGAAAGATTGGCTTGCGAATCGGGCGGCCAGTGCCAAGGCAATGTGAACGGAAAAACCAGTTTGCTGGTCCGCGGATGCCCCGACGAACGAACCGCTGCGGCGGGCCGAACGGAAAGCGTCAAAGAACAAACCGCCCGACAACGCCGCGCCGCCGGCCAGAACATTCGGGTCTTGGACGAAAAAGAATTCTTGGGGCTGATCCTGGGCACCGACACCGTGGGACAGTGGGTCGGCGAGGAATCGGATCAACCGTAGCCCACGAACATGCCCACGATTCGGCATGTCTGCCGCCCCCGACTATGAGCCCCCAAACATGAGTCGCGATGGTGGTGAACATCTAACCCTGTGTCTATCACACCGTGTTACAATCACATCGACGGTGACACATTTTTCCTTACATTTGGCGAATCGTCGCTGGATTGGACCTTGCGAACCGTAACATCACAGGCCAGATTACCCCGTTGTTCATTGGAACCGTATCATTGACTTTGGGCTGGTCAGCGGATCGCAATGTCAACCGCCCCTGCTTGTCGGGATGGTCGAAGTGCTGTTTGGCGATTGAGCGGAAAATCGCACACATGCTTCGCTAAAACGAAATAGCATTCGGGGACGCGGAATGGATTCACTTTTCGGGTGATGGATCGCTAGGTGATCGCTGTAGGTCTCTGCAAGGAATGATCACTTACACATGTTTGTTGGACGCACATTCAATCCGAACGCCGTGTCATGCGTGATGCACGGTGGTTTAACCCATCCGCGGGGATTGAACGCCTATTCATCATCGACGGTGCGTCCGTACCACCCCTACCGCGGATCTCATATCACACATTGTAAAAAAGAGAACCTTCATCGAATGAACGATCTGAATGGTTTGCTTGAGTCGGCGCTGGACGAGTCGCAAAGAGAATCAACCACCCAAACCAAAGTGGAAAAGCCCCAATTGAGTAAAAGTGAAAGAGTTCGGCTGTATCTGAAACAGCATCCCGGTGTGCGAAACAAAGACGTCGTCGCCGCATTGTCACACCACGGCGTGAAGGCCGCCGACGTTGCCAACGTCAAAGCCCAGCTGAAACGCAAAGCGGAAAAGAACAAAGGCAAATCCGAACCGACCGCCGCAAAGTCCGCTCCTGTCGCTGCCGAAACCGGCGCCCCGGCCGATTCGTCCAACTCCATCGACGCCACCGTCGGTCTGGATGTTCTGGAATTGGGCATGGAGTTCATCCGCAAATCGGGTGGCGTTAATGAAGCCCAACATGTTTTAAACCTGATTCGCCGCATCCGGCAAATTTGAACCATCGCGACGGGCACCGATCGAGCTCCCACCGATCGTGTTGCCCCACATTGAAACGGAATCTGACCGCACGCGACCATCCGGACATCGGAATGGCGGCGTGCGGTTTTTTCGTTGACCCGTCGGGTAAAACGTGGACTCATCCCACGTCGACGCGCCGCGTCGAATATCTTGAAGCGGCCTCCAACGTTTTCATTCCCCGCCCAAGACAGCGTTCTTGCTTCGCCCAGCCCATGACACATTCATCCATGCCACAGCCATCGTTGATGACATCGTTCCCACTGGATCAACCACGCCAAAGACCATGTTCGATTCGCTGGGTCTGGATGCTGATACTGCTGGTCGTTGCCGGCCAGAGTCAAGCGGCGGACACGGCGAAACCAAAACTGATTTTGGATTGTGATACCGCCAACGAAATCGATGACCTGTACGCCATCGTTCGGATGCTGCATCAAGACAAATTCCAGGTCCTCGGGCTGACCTCTGCACAGTGGCTGCACTATCTGGGTGAACCTGATTCGGTCCAGGCCAGCCAGCGGATGAACGAAGAATTGTTGCGACGAATGCGCCGCGACGATTTGCCGACACCGATGGGATCCGAAGAACCGATGGGAAAACCCTGGGGCGGCACCGACCCTAAAGACAGCGCCGCCTGTCAATTCATCATCGAACAAGCCCGGTCCATTCCCGATGACCAATCGCTGATCGTCGTCTGCACCGGCGCCACAACCAACCTGGCGTCCGCTATCCGGATGGCACCGGAAATCGCTGCGAAAATCAAATGCTACTGCATGGGATTTCGCTACGACGAATCGACCGGGGCTTGGAACAAATCCGAATTCAACGTCCGTCGTGATTTGAACGCGGCCGATTTTCTGTTGTCTCATCCCGATGTCGAAATGCACGTGATGACCGCAACGTTGTCGCAAGCGTACAAGTTCGATCAAAAAGATTCCTTCCAACGCCAAAGCCAGATGGGACCGGTTGGTGAATATCTGACCGAGTCCTGGACTCGTCGTTTCCCCGACAGTCAAAAATGGGTGATGTGGGACTTGGCTTTGGTCGAAGCGATGTTGCACCCCGAGATGGCGAACGAAAAACAGGTTCCCGGCCCGCCGGAGAATGGCGGTCGACCGATCTGGGTTTACGACCGTATCGACGTCGACGCGATGCGGAATGACTTTTGGAATACCGTCCAGCGGTTGGGCTATGACGGTACCTGGTCATTCCATCTGCCCGACGGCTATCCGGTATGGCTGGACATCCGAACCCAAGACCTGCAAAACCCCACCGGTTCGCTGCTGTGGAGCGTCGGCAGCGCCGGCCCGATTCAACAAACACGATGGACCGACGACGGGGCCCTGGCATTCGTTCGCAAACGAAAATGGAAACCGGGGGGCGCCGACGTCGCCTATGAATTGGTCGGCGACTTGATCGCCAAGCTGAACGACGATGATTCGATGACGCTGACGTTTGCACAACGGGTGGCCGGCGATGAATCATCAACCACCGAAACGGTCCGCCTGCGTGGAAAGCGGATTCCATTGATGCCGCCCAAACCTGACCTGACCAAAGTGGACTTTGGTGAACCCATCGACCTGCTGAATGGAACCGATTTGTCCGGCTGGGTATTGATCCCAGCGGGAAAGCAAAACGGCTGGCGAGCGGTCGATGGCGTCTTGGTCAACGAAACACCCAAGCAGGACTTCAGCGCTTACGGCGTCTTTGGAAACTTGGTCACCCAGCAGAAATTCAACGACTTTCGCTTGGAACTGGAATACAACGTTCCCGCGGGCGGCAACAGCGGTGTTTATCTGCGTGGGACCTACGAAGCCCAAGTCGTGGACCGCGACAGCAAGATGCAGGGGATCAGCGGTCCCGGTGCAATCTTTGGTCGCATTGCCCCGTCGACCAACGCCGGCAAGCCCGGCGGACAGTGGAACCAGTACGTGCTGACCTTGGTCGACCGACACATCACGGTTCAGCTAAACGGTGTGACCGTGATCGACAATGAACCCTTGGCCGGATGCACCGGCGGCGGCATCGAATCAGACGACACGGCGCCGGGACCGATTCTGTTGCAGGGCGATCATACGTCAGTGAAGTACCGCAAGTTGCGACTGTACCCGGTGGTCCAGAAAGACTGACGTATCGCCGACCGCCCCAACAATCAATTCGGCGCATCCAGAAAGTCAGCAATACGGTTCAAGTGGTCCACGGTGGTCGCCATGCTGATCGACGGCCCTGGATGACGGTGGTACCGCATCGGTTCGTCGACCACCCACGCGCCTCGTGAATCGATCGCGTCCACGATCTTTCGGACTCTTGACGCATTGGCTTCGCGACGACCGATCAATCGATCCAGCCAAGCCTCTCGTGCATCGTCTGTGACCATGCCCCGATCGCTGACTTGATCGTAACGCCGTCGCAATCGATCCGTTCGATCACTGATTTTGAATGCGTAATGCGTCGGCACATCCGAATCGTCATACGTCAAGTTGTACTGGCGATCGAAGTACAGTGGGCGGTTGGTTCGCAGCTCATAGAACCGTGCCAACCTTCCGTCAGACAAACGACTGCTTTGCAAATATTCGATCGCCGGACGAATCGGTTTCAAATACTTTTCGTCCCCGGTCCATTCATACACATCCATTAAGGTGTCGATGACGGCTTGTGATTCCGATCCACTGACCGCGGGCGGTTCAAACTTCCTTGCCCAGATCGGCTGCATCTGCTGGTCGTATTGCTGGGCCCACGCGGGTTGGGGCGACGGTAACTGTGCCAATAACAATGAATCGGCCAAGCGGATCGCGGCATCACGATAGGCCGGATCATCGTAGGTCTCGCTCGCCAAAATCAGCGTCGTCATCAACGTCGACGCCAAGTTGTCGTTCAGCGTATATCGATTCCAGTATTCGCGGTGGCCGGGATATTCGCGTGGCCATTGGTCCGGAAACGATGCTTGGATCGGCGGACGCTTGGCATCGACGGGCCGTTGGCCCATCCAAACTTGTGGAAAACCGCCGTTGTCAAACTGGCCCTGATTCATCAGCCCTTTCAATGCGTCGGTTGTCATGGCGTGAATGCCGGCATCCCGAAAATCGGTTGCACGATCCAGCTGGACCAGAAACCGAATCGATGACTGTGTCTTGTCATCATCCAAGCTTGATTGGTCCTTGCGTTTCTTCGCCGGTGGTTCGGTCCGATATGCCCATTTGACGCGTCGGTCGGAATCGAAATCGATGTGCGCTTGCCAACCACCACTACGCATCTGCCCTTGTCGCAGCGCACCGGCGACGGCCATCGCGGCGTCCAGAAACTGTGGATCCGATGTCGCCAAGTACAGACGCACAAACGCTTCGCCCACCGCGGGCGTCCCTGGCGGCTGCACCCAAACGGTGGCTGTATCCACAACACCTTCGCCCTCACGAAGTTCCAAATCGGACGAATACCGCCAAAGATAACCGCCATGATCGGCGATGTTTTCCGTCAGAAACGTGGTCGCCTGCTTCGCGGTTCGCAATGCCTGTTCGCGCAGCGGATCCGCGGCGCGGGCGCGTCCTGAGGCAACCGACAACCACACGGTCATGGCAATACCAATGACGATCATTTTACGAATCAGGTTACTCATCGGGAAAATCCACCAGTTCGAACTTCGCAATTGTGTTGGTCGTGTGCTCGCCATAGTGCCGCTGCATCTGTTTCATCAACGCCTGCAACGTCGGCCATCGTGACCCCGGGGCCTTGTCCTCCGGTTCAATCCCTTGCAACAAATAGGCGAAACGCCGACAGAAATCACTCACTCGCTGCATCTGCCTGGCCTCTTCAACACCGTCCCATTCGGGATGTGCCGGCGTGTAGTCCGGCGGCATCTGCTTGGGATTTTGATCCATGACGGGAATCTGGATGTCGATCGCGTGATAGATTTGCGAAAAGAACAGCAACTGTCGCCCCATCATGTGTTCGGCGTTCCAGCGAGGCGTATGGGTGCCGTTGGAGGGACGAAAGTTCAACTGCTTGGCCGACAGCTTTGCGAATACCCGCTGCGACTGTTGACAAGCCGCATCCATGGCATCAAAGGGCTCCACCAACGAGGCCTTCATCTTCCACGGCTGGTCGGTCATCCAAAACCACTGCATCGGTTGGTCGCTCAAGCCGCTTGCCGAAACAGCCATCGTGTTATGATCGATCCGGTGTGCGTTTGATCCATCGACATCGCTGGTTCCCGAAGCACTGGGCAAGACCATTCGACGCGGCAAGATCGCTGCGTTGGATTCTTGTCGTGCCCACGCTTGGACTCTTGCCGCATCGTCGGTCGCGACCACCATCACGTCGGGCCGTACATCCTCAGCCAGGTGTTCTTGTACGAATGGCAGCTGATCGCCGGTGACCACCACGATTGTCAAACCATCGGCGTCGATCAAAACCATGCTCTCAGTGGCCTGATCCCCTGATCGACCGCCGGGGCAGCGGACTCGAATCGCGTGGGGACTTGCCGCACCGCTTTGCTCGGCCGGTGTCCACGTGGCCAATGCTTGATTCGGCAGACGATCCAAAACATGGTCGACCGACCGGTCCGCTGTGACGGTGATCCGCCCCGCCGTGGCATCCAGTTGACTCTCCGTCGATCCGGCGTTGACGCTCGCTCTGCCGAGATCGATGTAGACCTCCAGCCCCCAAAACGATTCCACCGAAACGACATCCTTCGGCCAAAGTCGGATGGCCAGGGGATCACCCGACTTCGCGAATGCGGAAGCCGATGGAAACAGCACGGCCAAACACAGACAAACCTTTGCCAGTGGTGGACGATTCGCAATCACGATTTGGGAAGACTTCATTCGACGGGGCTGCCCATGACGGTGGCTGGAAAACACCGGCAACGTTCGGCCGATGTAATTGCGTAGCATACCGGTCACCGGACGCACCGTTGCGCGTCAAACCGAGAAGCGATTACAGGGAAGTTTCCACCGGGACCTCACCAGCGGTATCAAACGGGTTGTCGGACCGATTCCCGCGAATCGCCATCACGGAATAGACCGTGGGGATCACCAGGCACGTCAACAGTGAACTGGTCACCAGTCCACCGATCACCACGGTCGCCAACGGTCGCTGGATCTCCGCACCGTCACTGGTGGACATCGCCATCGGCAGGAATCCCAGGCTTGCCACCAATGCGGTCATCAACACCGGACGCAATCGATCGTCGGCGGCCGACATCGCGGCGTCCTTCGGCAATTCCCCGGATCGACGGTGATTTTCAGCGTCGCTAACCCAAACCAGGCCATTCAGCACCGCGACGCCGAACAACGCAATGAACCCGACTCCGGCCGCAATGCTGAATGGCATTCCCCGCAACATCAGCGCGAACACACCGCCGCTGGCCGCCATAGGCACGCACAGAAAGATCAGCATTGCCAAACGCATCGAGTTGAAACTGGTGTGCAGCAACAGAAAGATCAGCACCAAAACCAGTGGCGTGATCAACAGCAATCGCTTGCTGGCTGATTGCAAGTTTTCAAAATCGCCTCCCCAGCGCAACTCATATCCCGCCGGCAAAAGCACTTGATCACGAATTTGTTGCTTTGCATCGGACACAAAGCTTGCCACATCGCGACCGCGGACGTTGGCGGAAACGAAAGTCCGGCGGCGGCCGTCTTCATGTTCCACCGTCGGCGGTGTTTGTTCCAATGTGATATCAGCCAGTTCCCCCAGCGGGACGACCTGTCCACCGGCGATGGCAACGGGCAACTGCTGCATCTGCGGGACACTGTTGCGCCAATCTTCGTGCAACCGGACACGAATGGGGAAACGCGCACGTCCCTGCAGGATTTCGCCCACCGGCCGTCCTCCCATCGCCGCCACCACGTCCATCACCGCCGCGGCATCGATGCCATAACGTGCCAGACGGTCGCGGCGCGGTCGAATGTTCAACGTTTCCAAGGTGGATTGAATGTCCGCTTTCACATCCGCCGCACCAGGTATTTGCTTCAACACGCGTTCGATCGCCTTTGCCTTGTCGGCCAATACGTCCAAGTTGTCGCCGAATACCAACACGGCCACATCGGCTTTCACCCCGGCAACCAGCTCGTCCACTCGCATTTCGATCGGCTGGGTAAAACCGAACGCCACACCGGGGACTCGATCGGTCAGAACCGCTTCCATTTCTGCAATCAATTCATCACGGGTCTTTGCCGCTGGCCACTGGTCGGGCGGATTCAGCATGACCCACACGTCCGACTGGTGGACGCCCATCACGTCGTTGGCGACTTCGGGTCGCCCCGTTTTGGTGAACACGGTTTTGACCTCGGGGAATTGCGTCAGCTCCGATTCAACGGCCTGTGCCATCTCCCGCGAACCTTCCAGCGACGCACTGGGCAACCGTACGGCTTCCACCAACAAATCGCCTTCGTTCAAACGGGGCATGAATTCCGCCCCCAAGCCAAGAGCGATCGGGATACTGATCAAAAACACCATCAACGCGGTCCCGATGGTCAAAACGGGCCGTCGCAAACACAGCCCCACCAAAGGCAAATAAAACCGTTTGATCCACCGCAGAAACCAAACCTCTTTCTCCTTGGGCGACTTGGGCAACGCGACCGACGCCAAGGCCGGCATCAACGTCATGGACAGAATCAGCGATCCGCCCAGCGCAAAGAGCACGGTCAGCGCCATGGGCCGAAACAACTTTCCCTCGGTGCCTTCCAGCAACAGCACGGGAATGTAGACCACCGCAATGATCAATTCGCCGAACATCGTCGGTCCCCGGACCTCGATCGCCGCATCGCGTATCACGGCCAGCCGATTCATGCCCGTCGCCGCCGTCTCGGACAGACGCCGGACACAGTTTTCCACCATGATCACCGACGAATCGACAATCAGCCCGAAATCGATCGCACCCAGACTCATCAGACTGGCCGAGATCCCCAGGGCCAACATCAAATTGGACGCGAATAGCATCGACAGCGGAATCGCCAACGCCACGATCAGACCGGCCCGGATGCTGCCCAGCATCGCCAATAGGACGATCGCCACCAAAGCGCCGCCTTCGACCAGATTCTTCAAGACCGTTTTCAATGTCCGACCGATCAGATCTTCGCGGTCATAGATGATTTCCAGCTGAACCCCCGCCGGCAACGAATCCCGCAATTCTTCGATACGGTCTTTGACCCGCGCAACCACCTCACGTGAATTCTCGCCGATTCGCATCATCACCATACCGGTCACCGCCTCGCCGCGACCGTCCCGACTGACCGCCCCCTGACGTGGCAGTGGTGCGATGCAAATGCGTGCCACATCGGACAGCAACAATGGCAGCCCCTCATCGTTGCGACGCAAAACAATGTTGCCCAAATCCGATTCGTCGACCAACAATCCTTCGCCTCGCAAGAAGCGTTGCTCTCCGTGGTGCACGATGTAACCACCACCTGCGTTCACGTTGGCATCTTCGATCTTCCGGTAAAGTTCATCCAAACCGATGCCCAGGGACGTCAGCCGGTCGGGATCCGGACGGACTTCGAAGCTTTTGTAAAAGCCGCCCATGCTGTTGATCTCGGTCACTCCGGCGACCTCACGCAGCCGTGGTGCGATCTGCCATTCCAACAGCGTTCTCAGTTCCATCGGCGACTTCGAATCGTCACGCACTTCGAACTGCAGGATTTCGCCCAGAGCGGTCGTCATTGGGCCCAATTCAGGCGGCCCATAGTTTTCAGGGATTTCGGCGGCTGCCGAAGACAACCGTTGGTCCACCTGTGACGTAGCAAAGTAGACATCGGTGCCTTCGTTGAAAACGATCGTGATGACCGACAGCCCGAACTTCGACACACTGCGGACTTCTTCAACGTTGGGCAATCCACCCATCGCCCATTCGATCGGATACGTCACTTGACGTTCGACTTCCACCGGCGGCAAAGAACCGGCCTCGGTCATCACCGTTACCTGAGTGTTGGTCAAATCGGGCACCGCGTCGATGGGCAATTGCAATGCACTGCGCAATCCGGCCAAGGCGACCAGGAAAGTGATGACAAACACCAACATGCGGTGGTGCAACGAGAGTTCGATCAATCGCTTCAGCATCGATCACTCCTCTCCTTCCAACAACAGTTCGCTTTTCAACACGAACGCACCTTCGGTCACCACGGGGTCTCCCGCATGCAACCCTTCGGTGATCTGCACGCCCTGTCGGCCGGTGCGTCCCAACTGTACGCCGACGGCGCGAAAGGATTCCCCGTCACGGACAAACACGCTGGTCGAACCGTCGACGTCGATCACGGCCGATTCCGGTACCACCAATGCCGATTCGATGCGTTGAATCGGTACCGAAACACGGGCAAATTGTCCGGGTCGAAACCATTCGTTGTCGTTGGGAACGGTCAACACCAAGGGAATTGTGCCGGTTTGCGGATCCAGCCGCCGCCCCATGAAATGGACGGTCGCATCGAGTGCTCTTTCCGGCACACTGGTCGGAATTAGCCGCACCAAATCACCGGGTGATACATGGATCGATGCGACATCGTCGTCACGAATGTCTGCACGCACCCACAATCGCGAAGTGTCGGCAATGACAAACATGGGCTGCCCCGCCGTGACGCGTTCGGTCGGTGCGAACCGCCGCTCCTGGACGACGCCGTCGATGGTGCTGCGAAGCACCAATCGGGAAAGATCACTGCCATCGGCATCGCCCGTTTCATCATCACCGGTTTCGTCAAAGCTGCTTCCTGTTTTTGGCTGGTTCAAGTCGGACGATCGCTGTGGCATCTGTCCGGTCAAATTCGCCACTTGCTGGGCCGCCAGTTCGACCGACCGCTGCGCAGCCTGATAACGAACCGTTGCATCGCGAGCCGTTTGTTCAACCTCAAAGCGTGCGGATTCGATAGCTGCGCTCAACGCTGCGGCCGCTTGGTCCACCGATGCTTGCCGTTGCTGAACGACCCGGCCGCTGACCGCCCCGGATTGGCCGATATTGCCCGCCGACCGTGCCAGCCGATCGGCCAGCAACCACTGGCTGTACTGCATCAGCAAGTCGCCACGGTATTGCCCCAGCGTGACATCCTGCATCTCCGCTTTGATCTGTTCGATTGCCTGGCGCTGCTCGATTCGTTCGATCAACTGCAACGTTCCCGATCGGATGGTTTGTTTCCAATCGCTTTCATTGGATGCCAATTCGGCATCGTCCAAACGACGCAGCCATTCATTGCGTGCTTGACCGATCGCGGGGCTGCGAAAGACCGCAATGACCTGCCCCGACTTTACGTCGTCACCGGGTTTGACCCGGATCGATTCCAAGATGCCGTCGGTCGGCGCGTTGATCGCCACGTGCAGCGATTGATCGTATTCGAACCTGGCGGGGTAAGTCCGCGTGACGATCAATTCGGTGGGCTGAAGTGTCTGGATCTGAATCGCCGCGGCCGCCATCTTTTTGGCCGTCAATCGAACCAGACTTCCTTGAACAACCTCGGTTTCGTCCGACGCATCATCCGACTCCGATGCGGATGGCGTCTGTGACGATGGACTTTGGTCTTGCCAATAGGCGGTAAACGCCAACAGGCCGCCGACGCCAATCATGGCAACGGCAATCCAGTGGTGGATCTTCATAGCGGTGGAAAAAATTTTCGCTTGGGAAACACACCCACGGAAACATGATCGCAAAACGAAACCTGTTTCCGGCCAGGACCAAGTTCACCGATCCGCGATGACATCAAGCGTGATGTGATCGATTCGTTCGATGACGAATCGTTCAACCATCCCGCTGATGGACCAAGCGAATTCGGCGGTCCAAGGGTGCTGAGATACCGATCAACAACAGCAATTCAATGCGTCGAATCGGTTAACACCTTGCGATACAAAGCACCGCGCAAGGGCGACCCAAGAAACGTGTTTTGTCAACGCGATGCTGACCGCCGCGGATCACATCGCCGTGTCCACGGACCAAGCCGTTGGACAACACCGGGGCAATCGCCAAACCAATCATGTCCAGCGATTCGGTGGCGTTCACACCGCCCCCCAATCCGGCCATCACGTTTCCGCTGACGTGACGACTGAACATCGGAATGCTGGGCATCGATTCATCAATCGGATCATCGTGCGACGAATTCGATGGGGCGCACGGCGCCGGCCAAACCCAGTGAACATGCCGACATGCATCATCGGACAAGTCGTGGTGACGTTGCGTCAAATGATCATGAAGACGAAACGCAACACCGACGTGTTGATGATCGTGAACAACGGGCACGGGTACATGCATCTGGCACAGCAAGACCGTCAAGACGATCGGCCATTTCGAAAATGCTGGTGAAAATTGATGCATGATTGCGCCATTGCGAAAGAACGTGCGACATATTGTATCTGAACGGTGATTTGAAATTCAGCCCAATCGGGCATGGTTTGTCCGACATTTTCTGTTTCGACTTGCCAGCAAATCACCGCCGGTGCTTGTCCAAAATTCTGCTCTTGTCTGTTCGCGTCGATTCCCCAGGATTGGCTTTCCGTCCCGCCTTCTCTGCCGATCCGTCACCCGAACTCCTTCACCCCCTGCCATGCTCCAGCAATCTCGGCCAGTTCATTCGGTACTTGTCGGCTTCATCCTCGTCCTGTGTTGTTCAATGTCCGTCGTGGTGGCCGATTCCGCCGAAACGGAAAGCCAGAACACTTCGAAGACCGATTCCCCCGCGGCACCCCCGAACAATCCGCTGCGGGTCAACGGGCATCCGTTTTATGCTGCCGACCCGTCGGTCATCATCGGCGACGATGGACGTCTGTTCCTGTACCCTACGACGGACAACAAGGATTGGGACCAACAAAAAGGTTGGTCCTGCTATTCAACCAACGACTTGGTCAACTGGACCGACCACGGGACCATTTTTTCCGACAAGGATTCTCGCTGGGGAACCCACAAGGCGTGGGCACCGGACATCACCAAGAAAGACAACAAGTACTACCTGTTCTATTACTTCAACAACGGCGGTAAAGGCCGACAAGGCATCGGCGTCGCCGAAGCGGAATCCCCCGAAGGTCCGTTCACCGAATTGACCGATCGCCCGTTGGTCCGCGGCCACGACCCGGCCATCTTGAACGACGACGGCGTTTACTGGCTGTACCTGCAAGACCGCGTCTATCAACTGGGGGACGACATGAAGTCGATCGTCCAAGGCCCGATCGACCTGAATCTGGAATACCGTCCCGACCGCTTCGAAGCCGCCTACGTCTTCAAACGTTACGGCACGTATTACTTCACGATCGCGCGTGGTTGGAACAACCTGATCTACTACACCGGATCCAGTCCGCTGGGACCGTTTGAATTCCGCGGCGAATTCATGAAACCCTACGGCGGCAACAATCACCACAGCATCATCAAATACCGTGGCCGCTGGATCCTGTTTTATCACCAGTGGATCAACGACGATCCGAAACACCAGCGACAGCTTCGCGCCGAATACCTGGACTTCGACGTTGACGGCAGCATCCGAATGGTCCAGCCGACCCGCGAAGGCGTCGATCTGACGGATTTGCTGCCCTGATCGATACTCCCCAACGATCAGCCGCCGTACAGCAGCGGTGTTTCCACGCCGTTCATCCGCAAGTACACCAACAAGTGGCCGCGGTGGTGAGCGACGTGCGAGATTTCAAACATCTGAAATGTCTCGTAACGTGACATCGTCATCAGGGTTTGTCCCCCCGCTTTCAACGACCAATCGGCGTCCAGAGATTGAACGTCGAAACTTGCCAAGGCCGTCCGAGCCTCTGCAACGTTCTTGTCCAACGCGTTCATCGCGTCGGCCATCGTCGCCATCTCGGGCGTCTCATGCGGCGGACCGTCCGGCGGAGCAACATCGAATTCGTCGGCTTTCAAGATGATCTCGGCCCAGCTTGGGACATCGACCAAATGGCTGACGTTCCAGCGAACCGATCGCATCGTCGGGCTCGCCTGATAGTCCAGCAACGCATCGGTAACAACGTCCAAGACCTGACGCGTCCGCGCGATCTCGTTTTCAAACTGTTGGGTCATCAGACTGCGAATATCGCTCACGGTGGACTCCCATGATCCAAGGGTCGGCTTCGATGTGTCGGCCCTATCTGACGCATTCGATAGGAAAGCTTCCGCCATGAGCCCAGCAAGGTATCACGTTCGCGATGCCGAGTTGGATCCGCGACATAGCGGAGACTTGATGAATTTTTGACGAAGACGCAAAGTCGATGACCATGCCCCGCGATCAGTCCGCCCACCGAATCGCGGGTCGCTGGAAACAAAAGATCAAACGTCCTGCGCCGTCGGGTGTTCCCAGTCGCCGCGATAGGGACGCGCCAATTGCTGGTTCGCTTCGTCGTCATCGATCACCCGACCTGCGTCGGCATCCCACGCCAGCGAACGTCCCAATCGCATCGACAGATTGGCCAACAGACAGCACGCCGTCGACGCATGACCTTCGGCAATATCGGCAACCGGACGACGGCCTTCACGACGCGCTTCGACAAAGTCCTGCATGTGACGACGTGTGGCGGGTGCGGCGAACATCTCCGTTTCTTTGTGCTGTTGGTCTTCGGGATATTGTTCGCTTTCATCCACCCAGTCACCGTGTTCCGCTTGGCCACGTCCTTTCGGAATGAAATCATAGGAACGTACGCTCAGCTTCAACGTTCCCTTGTCGCCGTACAGCGTCGCACCCCAGGAATAATCGGGTTCCGGATTGGTGCCCCAGTTTCGCTGGTTCCAAGTCACTTGGACGTCGCCGAAATCAAACAAAGCGTTTTGTGTATCGTGAAGATTGACGTTGGAATCCGGCGGTAACATGTACCGGCCGCCGGTCGCGGCGATCGTCTTGGGCATGCCCAGATCCAGGAAGTATCGCACGACGTCCAAGAAGTGCACGCACAAATCGCCGGTCTTGCCGTTGCTGAATTCGCCACAGGCACGCCAGCGTCGCGGATGGATGCCGGGGTTATAGTCGCGCCAAGGTGCCGGCCCGACATAGCGATCCCAATCCAAGTTTTCCGGCGGTGCTTGCGTTGCGGGAAAGTCGCGTGGCCCGCCACCATAAGCATGCACATCGACGTAGGCGATCTTGCCAAGCTTGCCACTGCGAATGAATCGATCACGCGCTTGCAACAGGTGGGGTGTGCTGCGTCGTTGCAGCCCGACTTGGACGGTCCGGTTGTATTTCCGCGCCGCGGCGACCATCGCCTGGCCTTCGGCGACATCCCAGCTGATCGGCTTCTGCACGTACACATCCGCACCGGCACGACAAGCATCGATCATCGGCAAACAGTGCCAGTGGTCGGGCGTCCCGATCAACACCACATCGGGCTTGTGTTTCGACAACAAGTCTTCGTGCTTCCCGTAGGTCGGCGGAACCTTGCCCGACGGATGTCGTTGGGAGACCAGTTGTGCGGCTTCCTCGGCCATCTTGGAATCAACATCGCAGATGCCCACGACTTCGACCGGCGCGACTTGGATCAAATGAAACAAATCGGTTTTGCCATACCAGCCCGAACCGATCAGCCCGGCTCGGATCGGGGTATCACCCGCTGCGGCGTAAGCGGATGACTGCACGGCGGCCAGCAACGCGGCGGCGGTGGACGCAAGAAACTCTCTTCGACGCATCTTCGTATTCTCGTCAGGGGAACAGGACGGTGTGAAAACGAAGTTAGCCGAATCTTGCCGGGGTCGGGGCGGCCGAGCCATCGATTTCGCAAAATTAGGGAAGCGAAAGATGCGAGTCGCCTGTCCCAGTCCACTGAACACGGGGGGCGCCGATCGTCGGATCCGCCCACTGACGCGATACGGGGAAAAAGTCAGGTCGATTTAATTTACCGCCGCCCCGCAAGTGAAGTAAAACCAATCGCTGATCGACGGACAACAAACGTCCATCTGACCCGACCGGATTCCATTCAAAGTCGCACCGAGTTGCCGATGAAGTTTTGCCGCCTGTTTGTATTCGCATTGTTTGTCGGCTTGGCATTGGAAACCGTGGCTGGCGATGACAGCCCAGGGCACCGCGACGCACAATTGAAAACGGAATCAGCAAAAGTCCTTGAACCACCGGCACTGTCGACCGGACCTGCCACCGCGGGACGTCGTGTCGCGGTCCATGCCCCGGAATTTGCAGACACGGACGTCGTTCACCACGTGTATTTGCCCGACAACTGGCGTCCGGACGGCCCGCCGTTGCCCATCATTTTTGAATACACGGGCAACCGGCATCCACCGACCGGTTCGACCGGCGACCCCAAAGACGCAGTATTAGGGTTCGGGATTTCCGGTGGCCGTTTCATTTGGGTCACGCTTCCCTACATCGACCATTCTGGCCAACGCAACGCACCGAATTGGTGGGGCGACATCGATGCGACCGTTCACTACGCGAAGCTCAACGTGCCACGCATCATCCGCCGTTTCAACGCAGATCCGGATGCCGTGTTCCTGTGTGGTTTCTCGCGCGGTGCGATCGGCGTCAGCATGATCGGTCTGCATGACGATGAAATCGCTGGCCTTTGGACAGCCTTCGCTACGCACGATCACTTCGACGGCGTCCGCCAGTGGCGTGGCACCGATTGGGGTTCGCCACTGGCCGACTATCGCAAAGAAGCAATACGCCGAGTCAAACGCGCCGGAAATCGCCCGTGGTTGGTCAGCCAGAACGGAAACATCGATTTAACGAGAGACTTTTTACAAGCCTCACTTCCTCAGACCGATCACTTCACGTTCTTACCCGTCAACACCCGCGATGCCCTTGGCGAATTCCCCAATGCATTGGCCAAGGCCGCACACACCGACGCTTGGCTGTTAAAACCTAGTCGCTATCGCACTTCGGTTTGGAACTGGGTCAACGATGTTCTGAATCCAACCGACTAGTTGACGCAGTTCGCCTGACCGGTGCCCCGTCTCCTTAGCTTGATCTTCCCGCCAACGGTCCCCGCCATGTTTCGCAACTCGTTTCATTCTGCTTTGGTTCGCCGATCCCCCGTCAACGAAAATCTGTTTCGATTCGGGTTGGCATTTGTTTTGATTACCTTCGCCACATCCCACGCTTCCAAAGCCAGCGCGGACGATGGCACGCCAGCGGAATCGAAACCGCCACGTGGCGAAGCGATTTTCCAAGCCGGCGAATCGGGTTACCACACCTTTCGTATCCCGTCGCTGTGCGTCGCGACCGATGGCACGGTGATCGCGTTATGCGAAGGACGCTTGGCCGGTCGTGGCGACAGCGGCAACATCGACTTGGTTTACAAGCGTTCCACCGACGGCGGTGTCACCTGGTCGGACCTGCAGGTTTTATGGGACGACCAGTCGAATACTTGTGGTAATCCGTGCCCAGTTGTCGATCGGCAAACAGGCAAAATCAGCCTGTTGCTGACATGGAACCTTGGCCGTGATACCGAACGTGAAATCATCCGGCAAACCAGTGAAGACACTCGCCACGTATACCTCAGCCATTCGCTGGACCACGGTCTCACTTGGACCACGCCGACCGACATCACCGATGATGTGAAATCAGACACCTGGACTTGGTACGCCACTGGCCCGGGCAGCGGCATTCAAATCAAGCACGGCAAGCATGCCGGGCGACTGGTCATCCCGTGCGACCACATGGAAGCGGAAACGGAACACAAGTATTCGCACACGATCTATTCGGACGACAACGGTAACACTTGGCAGGCAGGCGAACGCACCCCCAAACGTGACGTCAATGAATGCGAAGTCGTCGAATTGTCCGGCGGTCGATTGATGCTGAACATGCGGAACTATGACCGCAACCGAACCACACGACAGATCGCCATCAGTGACAATGGAGGCGAAAGCTGGTTCGACCAGACGTTTGCACCGGAGCTGGTCGAACCGATCTGTCAAGCCGCTACGGAGCGTCTGCGTTGGCCCCACGATGATCAACCCGGCACAATTCTGTTCAGCAATCCGGCCAGTGCCGACAAGCGGGTCAACATGACGCTTCGCGCCAGCCATGATGAAGGAGCGACTTGGCCGAAGCAGATCGTTCTGCATTCCGGCCCGAGCGCCTATTCGGACCTGGCCGTCTTGTCGGACCAAACCATTCTGTGTCTTTACGAAGCCGGAGAAAACTCGCCCTACCAAGCGATCTATTTGGCTCGCGTCGCGTCCAATGAGTTGGATTGACAGGACGACACTCGCGTCGAATTGACGCACGCCCCCACTTTTCGCTTCGGTCGGATACGATGGCCGAAACACGGTCCCCCCGCCTTGCATTCCCTCCTGCCAAGACGAACTGAATTGCCATGAAATCGTCACGCCTTCCATTGCGCCTTCGCATCCTGGTCGCCTTCCTTGTCGCCGTCCTGCTGGCCGGTGGTTCGATCCCGTCAACAGCCGCATCCCCCGATGATTCTCGCATGGATTGGTGGCGGGACGCCCGATTCGGGATGTTCATCCACTGGGGACTGTATGCCGTACCGGCGGGCAAGTACGACGGGAAAGAAGTGAAAGGAATCGGCGAATGGATCATGAGCCGTGCGAACATCCCACGTGCACAATACGAAAAGTTTGCTCCCCAATTCGACCCCCAGCAATACGATGCCGATGCGTGGGCCCGCTTCGCGAAATATGCGGGCATGAAGTACATCGTCATCACGTCCAAACACCACGACGGATTCTGTTTGTTTGATTCCGCGGGCCAATACGACGTGGTGGATGCGACCCCGTACGGCAAAGACATTCTGGCCGATCTACGCGACGCATGCGAACGTCACGGTGTGAAGTTCTGCACCTATTATTCGATCATGGACTGGCACCACCCGTCTCAAAAACCGGCCAAGATGAACAACGGGCGTCCCGTCTGGAACCCGACCCAAATGATCGACGGACAAAAACAACAATACGTCGATTACATGAAAGGGCACTTAAAAACACTGGTCGAAGACTATCGGACGCACGTACTGTGGTTCGACGGCGAATGGCCCAGTTGGTGGACCGACCAGGATGGTCAAGAACTGTATCAATGGCTGCTGGAATTGAACCCCGAACTGATCGTCAACAACCGCGTCGGTGCTGGTCGCAAAGGAATGTCGGGCTTCACCCAAGATGGTTCGTTTGCCGGCGACTTCGGCACCCCGGAACAGGAGATTCCCGCAACCGGCGTCGACAGTGACTGGGAATCCTGCATGACCATGAACGACACCTGGGGATTCAAAACGTCCGACAAGAACTGGAAAAGCAGCCAGCGGCTGATCCAAAACTTGATCGACATCACCAGCAAAGGAGGCAACTATTTGCTGAACATCGGCCCCAAGGCGGATGGAACGTTTCCTCAAGCCAGCGTCGACCGGTTGCGTGCCATTGGCCAATGGATGAGCGTCAACGGAGAATCCATCCACGGCACCCAGGCCGCACTCTTCCGACCCGGCTGGGGCCGCGTGACACGCAAAGACGGCACGCTGTACTTGCACGTGTTTGATTGGCCCAGCAATGGCAAACTGACCATCCCAGCGTTGTCTAACGAAGTCCGGCGTGTCTCGCTGTTGGCATCTCCGGAAACGACATTGAATTTGAAACGGGATGGTCAAATGATGGTCATTGACCTGCCTTCGACGGCGCCCGATGACATTGCCAGCGTGATCACCATCGACACCAAAGGCGAACCAGCCTTGGCGCAATAGTCCGATCCGTTACACGGCGGCATGCAGACCAAGCCTGGCCTTCCCGCCAATCGGCGAATCCCGTCGCTGCATTCGCTTTTCATGCCTAGCGGTGGGCCTTGGTCACCAGCAACACTGTCGCTCCCGATCGGGGCGACGTCACGGTGATCGCTCCGTCGGCGGCCTTGGCCTCCAAATCGCCGAACGGGACTCCGGTCACCGGATCGATCCACTGAACATGCCATCGCCCGCGGCCGGTTTGGACCGTGGTGGCCCGTGCTTTCGGTTGAAAGACGACCCAAGTGTGGCCGGGATCAGCCAGACAAAACCCGGTGGATGCCGATTCGGACTGGGGGCGCAGCGTGGCCAGATCCAAGCGTTCGCACAAACGCCTAGCGGCCCCCATCGCCGACCGAGTGTGATCCCATTTCGGGTCCGGGGTCTTGGGTGATCCCGCACGGAAATCCAAATACTCATCCATCAAGATAAAGTGGTTGCCTCGCGTCAGGTTGTTCCAGACCCAATCGGGGTCGTACCGCAGCGCCCGGCAATGATCCGTGTCCACCACCATGACCTTTTCGCCGTCAGCGGCCGGCGGATTTCCCATCCATATCGCACCCGCGGGACTGATCCAATCGGCGTCGCTGCCCATCAGTTTTTTTGTCCCCAACGGCGCTCCCGTCATGCCGATCAAGTGCTGCTTCGGTTTGTGTGATTCATATTCACGAACGAAACGAATCATGTGATATTGGAATTCTTTGGAGGGCATCGGTAACTCGTTGCCGATTTCCCACAGTACGTTGTCAAAATCATTCAACGTATCGATCACTCGACGGACATGAGCCTTTTGCAGGTTTGTCACGGCAGGGTCTGCCAACGTGTGCAAATCGTGGCCGGTATCGCTTCCCGAACGATCGCCATTGATCCCGTTGACGTTGTTGGCCTTATGAAAAGGATTGCCGTGCCAGTTGTTTCCGCTGTTGGCCGATGCCGGTCTTTTCTTGACACTGAACCCTTGAAAAAACATCACGCTGACATAAATGCCGCGTCGCTGGGCCTCTTGCACGCGGTTTCGCAGACGTCGAAAAAACGCCTCGTTGAATTTGGTCAGGTCAAACTTGGGTTTGCCGTCCAAGGCATTCCCGGGACCGGTGCGTTGATAAATCGATGGCGTATAGCGAATGGGTACATCAGCATCGACAAACTGCATCCATTGGGCGTGCTCCCACACCCACAGCCGCAGAAAGTTGTGACCGTGCCGGTGCATAAAATCCAGGTATCGCGGGTAATCAAAATCTGGTGTTTCCCCCTCGATCCCGCGTTCCTGCAGCGTTGCCCACGTGTGCGATCCGGTCAGCCAAACGGCGCGTCCATCAGGTGTGGAAAAGAATCGAGGGTTCGATCGATGCACCGTCAAGGGGCCCATCGACGCATGAACAATCGCGGGATCTGCCGATTGCCCCGTAACGGTCGAATCGCTGCCGAGCGTGCCGCAAACGATTATCGCTGCGATGCAAACCAATCGAATCCACTCCCCGCCATAATCTTGATTCATTGATACACTTTCTCGGTTTGCTTTCTTGGAATGCCAGTGCGGCTTGCGCCATCAACAACTTTCGTTGATGAAACGATACTAGCCAATCACTCGAACGAACCGGTCAGCGGTTGTCCCACTTTTGGCCAACCGTCGGCCGTCCAGTTCATCGGGCGAATTTGAAGAATTCGATGGGCGTCCAGATGCTGCATATCATAGGTGTGGTGGACCATCCACTGGCCGTCGTCGGTGGTTAAAACGCTGTTGTGCCCCGGCCCTCGATATCGCTGGGAACTGGACAAGATGATGGTGCCACCGCCATCGGACATTGGACGTCCGTCAACATCGACGTAGGGTCCCAACGGATTGGTGGATCGGCCGACGACGACTTGATAGTTGCTTTTGGCACCATCACAACATCGGCCCCAGGATGCAAAAAGGTAATAGTATCCGTCACGAAAGATCACGAACGGGGCTTCAATCGCGTGGGCCCGATGTCGGGGTCGTGCGGCGATCGGAACCATTTCCGCATTCGCCGGCGGCTTCCCCGTTTCGGGATCAATCGCCACCGCCTTTAATCCAGACCAGAACGATCCGAAAAACAGAAACCAGCGTCCTTTCTGGTCGACCACCAGTGCCGGGTCGATCGCATTGTAATGACCACGCCCGGGATGAGATTCGATCACCTTTCCGTGATCCACCCAATGATATTCGGGGTCACTTGGATCGATCGAGCGGTTCGTTGCCAAGCCGATGACCGATCGCTGGCTGCCAAAACTGGACACGCAGTAGTACAGATAATACTGGCCATCGTGGAAAGTCAGATCGGGGGCCCAAATTGCCTTCGATTTCGGCACTTCTTTCTTCGCCCACGCTGGCACATCCTGTTGAAAGATACGCCCAAGTCGGGTCCACGATTTCAAGTCACGCGAATAGGACAGATTGATTCCTCGCCCCGTGGAGACCACGTAGTAGCCTTTCTCGGATTTCGCATTCGTCGCGAACACAATCGTCGGGTCCGCCCCACCAGACAAAACCGTCTCCGCTCCGAACGAAACCACGGAACGCGACCAAGGAAACCCAAAAGAAATCAGGACAAGCGATAAAACAGCAGCGCGGCACATCGATGAATCAGTCGATCATTTGACTTGGAATGCAAGACAGGTCGTCACGTGTCTTCGAATCGGTTCAGGCGGAAAACCACTAGTCGGACGCCAGGACCGGACGGGACGAATCACTGCGTCGACCTGATGAATCCGCGCGATCTACGTTCGCACGTTTCCACAGCCATGCACGCTATCGGCCCGCGTAGCTTCCGGGTGCACATTGTAACGTGATGATTCGAACCGGCGTCTTGAAAGCAAGTGTCAATTCGCGACATCTGCCTGCGGTCGTTCGTCCTGATCGAGGTGGCGATACTGTTGTGGCGAACAGCCGAAATGGCGACGAAACACGGTTGCAAAGTACTGGGGCGAACTGAATCCGCATTCGATCGCCACCTGACGATTGCTCCAACCTGGATTCTGTACAAGCAGATCTGCCGCAGCATCCAACCGTAACGCGTTCAAATGTTGGACGGGCGTTGCGTTGGTCAGGCGACGGCAGTAATCCGTGAAGCGTGTGATGCCCAACCCACAGGCCTCGGCCATCAGCTTGATCGTCCAGGGTTCCGCCAAGTGATCGCGGTTGTGTCGCAGATCATCCAAGAACAATTGGACCGTTCGCTGCGTGTCCGCCAAGCTCGCGTCCATCGACACATCGCGACTGCGTAGTAGCGACAGAATCTGCAACAGCAACTCATTCATCAACAGTGTCAACCAAGACACGTCGATGGAACCGTCCGCATCGCAGCGTCCTAATATGTCAGCGATGCGTCCAAAACACTGGCCGACATCGCTGGCTTGATGCCAAACCGGTTGCTCATTTTGTCGCAGCAATTCCGTCAGCTCTTGCAAATCCTCCCGCGTCAAAACGACCCAGTCCGGCCACTTCCAACTTTGGTGTGGTCGTCGCACTTGAACATCAATGATCGCCCAGTGAAGCCGCCCGGGTCCGATGTTGGGGTCGCCCAAGCGGTGTCGTTGCCAGGGACGCGTGATGGTCAAATCATTCGGCTGCAGCGTGAACGCCTGACCTTCCACCGCAAACTGTAGTTGGCCGCGATCCAACAAACACAGCTCGATGCCTTCGTTTTGATGCCAATCCAAGCCCCAAGACTGCGGATGCGCGGCGTCCCAATATCCCAACGCCTTCAAGCCCGGCAGCGCGTTTTTGGGTAATCGACGACCGGGATAATGCCCGTGCACCACGGCATCCAACTGAATCTGATCGGCTTCAGCAGCCTCCATCAATCGCCGACAGGAATCCGCACGATAGGTCGCGTCTTGAATTTTGTAGATCGGTATCCGCGGACTCATCAGGCCGAACCATCAGTTCAATTTCTTTCAGTGAAACAAATCGCACTCTAACGCGCGGATCCGACCGTTAAAATGCTCCGCCATCACGCTGGCGTTGATTACAGCCGGCGATCAAAACCGCGCGTTCAGAAAATCCCAATCGACGGCAACGGCAAATCGTCACCATGCCCCCGATCCACTCTCTGCCGATCCTCTTGTGCTTGCTGGCGTCCTTGGCCGCGAACGCCCACGCGGACACACCCGACAGCGATTCGATCCGTGTGTTGCTGATCAGCGGACGCAACAACCACGACTGGAAAACGACCACACCAAAGCTGAAAACCCTCCTGGAAGCCGACGGTCAGTTCGATGTCACCATTGAAGAACAACCACAACGTTTGACCGGCGATCGGCTACAGCCGTACCAAGTCATTCTTAGCAACTGGAACACGTTTGGCCGCGGCGATAGGGCAACGGGCGACTGGCCCCCGCAGACTCGCAAGGCCTATCTGGACTTCGTTCGCAACGGTGGCGGACACGTCGTCGTTCACGCGGGATCATCATCGTTTGCCGACTGGCCCGAATATCAAAAGTTGACGCTGGCGACATGGCAAGCGGGGCAAACCGGCCACGGTCCGCCACACGAATTTGTGGTACGCATCGATGCAAGCGACCATCCGATCACTGCAGGCATGGACGACTTTTCAATCCATGACGAACTGTGGCATCGATCCGGTATCCAAGACGGTGTGACGGTCTTGGCATCCGCCTATTCCGATCCTCGCAACCGCGGTTCCGGCGAATTCGAACCGGTCGCGTTGGCCGATGCGTTTGGATCCGGCCACAGCTTCACGCTGTTGTTGGGCCACGCCGCCAAACAGATGGACACGCCTGGCTTTGGCACTCTGCTGCGACGCGGAACCTATTGGGCGGCAACAGGCAAAGCGATGCCAACGGGTTCCCCGAACGATCCATCCCCAACCCCTCAACCGTAAAGTCCGACGATGAAAATCGGTGTCTTTCTATTGATCGAACCTTTCGCCAGCGTGGAAGTTCAACTGCAACGCGCCAAAGCGATGGGCTTTGACTGTGCCGACATCACCGACACCAATGCGGGCGGCAGTATGTTGGGCACCGCGGGTTTTTCGCCGACGGTCAGCCTGGATGACAATCCGTTCGAAGTGAAGCGATTGTTCGAAAGGTATGACATTGTACCGTCAACCGTTTGCGCTCACGCGGGACTGTTGGAACCGAGCAACCCGGGAATCTTCGGGACATCCGAAATTATCAAAGCCATCCAATTCGCCGCCGCGATCGGCATCAAAGATGTGGTGACGACGGACATGGACCCGCGTTCCGATTGGGCAAAAAGTCTCAGCCATGCCGAACAGGTCTTCGTCGTCGCTGAAAAACTATACACGCCGCTAAAAATGGCGGCCGACTACGGCGTCCGCGTGTTGTTGGAACCTCACGGTCCGATTACCGACAGCATCCAAGGCTTGCAAGATGTGATCGACCGCTTGGGCAACCCTGAAGCGTTGGGAATCAATCTGGACACCGGAAACTCATGGCTTGGCGGTGCCGATCCGGTGGCAATGGCCAAAACGTTCCACGACAAAATCTATCACGTCCACTGGAAAGATTTGGAAGCCCAGTGGGAACCCAAACGCGGCGAAATGTTCGGCTGCGGGTTCTCAACGATCGCTTTGGGCGATGGTGTCATCGACATTCGTGGCGTTTGTGACGCTCTGAAAGACGCATCCATCGAATCTTCCACGCTGGAAATCATCGGCGACGAAAACATCCTGCAACGCAGCGTCGATTATCTGCGGCAATGTGGTATCGCCGATTGAGGCATCCCCTCGCCCCAGACTCCCCCACCTTCATCCCCCGCCAAACTGACGCGAATCCCGACGGAGCACCCCCATGAAGTCTCAAAAGGTTTTGACCAAGCAGAACACGTCACCCACACGTCGTGATTTTCTAAAAGCAAGCACTGCGATCACCGCCGCCACTGTGGCCGCCCCGTATGTGATCACCAGCACCGCGCTGGGTGACACGAACACTCCACCGGCCAGCGACCGCATCACCGTCGGACACATCGGCGTCGGCGGGCGGGGACGAGGAATTTTGAACGGAATCCGCAGTGTCCCCGACGCTCAAAGCGTTGCCGTTTCAGATTGCTATCGCGACCGACGCGACATGATCGCGAAAGTCATCGGCGGCGAATCTTACCAAGATTTTCGTGACCTATTGGCTCGTGACGACATCGATGCGGTTGTCGTCGCCACCCCCGATCACTGGCACGTCCCCATCGCCATCATGGCGGCGCAGGCCGGCAAAAGCGCCTATGTGGAAAAACCACTGGGATTGTCCATTGACCAAGTCCTTGCCTGCCAAAAGGTCTTCAACGAACAAGGCGTCGTTTTCCAATACGGAACCCAACAACGCAGCCTGGCTCATTGCCGTCAAGGATGCGAACAGGTGCGTCGCGGAGCCATCGGAAAAATTCAATCCATCGAAGTCGTCTGTCCCAACGGCGGCGCAGGCGGAATCACCGAAGAATCGGATGTTCCCGACGGGCTGGATTATGAAATGTGGATCGGCCCCGCACCAATGACCTCCTATACCGTCGACCGCTGCAAGCCGCCGGGAAGCTATTGGATTTATGACCAGTCGATCGGCTACTTGGCCGGCTGGGGGGCTCATCCGCTGGACATCATGGTCTGGGGATGCGATGCCGATCTTAGTGGCCCCATCGTCGTCGAAGGTACGGGCGAAATCCCATCCGATGGTTTATACGATTGCGTCTATAACTGGGACATGAAGATCCAACTGGGCGACATTCCGGTCACGTTTCGCCCCGGAGCCGACAGCACCAAGTTCATTGGCGAAGACGGTTGGATCGATGTCGCGCGAGCCAAGGACCGAAACGCCGCCAGCGATCCCGGCCTGCTGACACAATCGTTGGCCCCGGAACAAAACCAACTGGTGGTCAGCAATCATCATCAAGCCAACTTCATCCAAGCGGTGAAAAACGACGACCCAAACGCCGCAGTCTCCAACCTGAACGACGCCGTCCGCAGCGACATCATCAGCCACCTGTGTGACATTGCCGTTCGCACCGGCGAAAAGATCACATGGGACCCGAAAGCACAGAAACTGGTGAACCCCAGCCAGCGTGCCGCGGCCATGCTGTCCCGCGCGATGCGTGGCCCATGGACGTTGCCCACGGGAGACGCGTGATGCGACGCTCAGGCCTACGATTGATCACGGCCTTGGCGGTTTGCGTCGCCGGGTTGACCCAGCTGGCAATCCGCATGGATGCCGCAACGCCGCCGGACATCGCATCCATTCGCCAAGCGATCGAAGACTGCGGCGGCCACCTGGAACTGGACGACCAGGGTCGGCCGATCAAGGTCGACTTGGCTGCGGATCGCGGATCCGCCGACCAGGCAGGTTTTGACGCCGCGATCCAATGCAAAACGCTAACTTCACTACGTCTGCGGGCACCGGGGCTAAGCGAAGCAGACTTGGCCAAGATTCGTTCGCTTTCTTCGCTGCAGGAACTGTCCCTGCAAGACGTTCGCATCGATGACGACTTCGTCGCTGATGTGATCGCGAAACTCGCCGATCTTCGCCGACTGACGCTTCGCAACACGCCGGGCGTTTCCAAGCTGCAAGCGATTGCTTCGCTTCCCAACCTGACCCACCTTTCACTGATTGACCTGCCGATCGACGGCCCCTCGCTCGACGCACTGGCCACGGCTGCCAAGCTTGCGGCGCTGGACTTGCGTTTGTGCAGTCGGCTTAGCGGTCGCGATTTCGATGCCCTTCATGACGTCGCCAACCTCAAAGACCTAAAGCTTGGCGGATACGGAATCGACAACGAAAGCATGCGTTCGATCGCGTCCATCGACAAGCTTTCGAACTTGACCATCGAAGACGCATCGATCGATGCCGTGGGAATTCAGGCGTTGGCCCCCATCGCTGGTCAATTGCAGGCACTCAGCTTCGCCCGATGTGCGGCACTGGATGACACGGCCTTGCAGTTCGTCAGCCGCCTGCCTTCTTTGCGTTCGCTGATGCTTCGCGACATGCCGGTCACCGGCACCTTTTTAAAATCATTGGCTGCCCCCGCGAATCTGGAAACACTGGGGCTGAGACAAACCTTTCTCATCGACGAAACCTTCGATGCGATCGCGCAGTGTGGCGAGCTAAAACGTTTGGATTTGCCAGAGAACTTTCTGCCGCCAGGTGCCATCGCAAAGATTGCGACTCTTTCAAAACTGCAAATCCTGAACCTTTCGTCATGTAGCTTGGATAACGCTTCCCTGGAACCGCTGAAACAGCTGCAGAATCTTCAAACCCTGCACCTGGACGGCAATCCGAACCTCAGCCGCGATGCAGCAGCCAGAATCTTGGACCAGTCCTCCAGCACGACGCCATCGGCGAGTTGTCGCATTGTTTCGACGCAGACATCGACGGAGTGCCAGTTCGATGGGAAAACCCTTTGGCGATACCATCACAACCCGGCCGAAGGCAAACCGTACTTCCATCCATTGGCGGCGATCGGTCGTGATCCATTCACTGACCTGCGCCCCGAGGACCACCCGTGGCACCGAGGCCTATGGTTTTCGTGGAAGTTCATCGACGGCGTTAATTACTGGGAAGAAAATCGAGAGACCGGACAATCCGACGGACAAACTCGTCTACTTTCCACCCGACAATCGACCGCCCCGTCCGGCGGTTTACTTATCGAACAGACTCTGGCCTATGCGCCGTACAGCGAAGCGTCACCCGTGATGACCGAATCCCGCACGTTGGCAATCTCGGCACCCGAAAAGTCGCCGGAATATCACATCGACTGGACCAGTCAGTTTAGCGCATCGGAAACCGCGCTCACTCTCGACCGAACTCCTATTGCCGGACAACCACGCGGAAAAACGTATGGCGGTTATGCCGGATTATCGATTCGCATGAATGCGAAAATGCAATCCGGATCGTTCTTCAACGCCGATGGCCAATCGGGATTGCATTGTCACGGAAAGGCATCGCCGTGGATGATTTTCCAGCACGACTCCGCTGGCAGCCTCTTGTTCATGGACCATCCAAACAACTTTTCTTCGCCGACCAAATGGTACGTGACACCGTCGATGCCCTACTTCAGCCCGGCGGTCCTGTTTGACGCCGGCGAAACGATCGCCGCTGAAGAAACACGCACCCTTCGCTATAGGATCGTTGTTTCTTCACAAACGTTCTCTGCGAAGGACGTCCAATCACGCTGGGCAAACTGGATCGCACAAAACTGATCTGCAACGGAGGCGGGACCTCGCTTTCTGCCGGCCGCCATGACTGCGATCATCTGCTGACGCGATCGAATCACTGCGGTGGGCAGCCATCGGCATTTGAATCGAACCCGACCTGACTGGGTTCTACGGGGGGTTCATCTTACAAGTAAGATCCGTTGGAATGTCTCCTATCGATGCAGGCGTTGTGCAATTGCCATCCGTCTGTACATCTGAATCAATCCCTGCCGAAATAACGAGAAGCACTGCATGTTTTCACGTCTCACCTCATTTCTTCGTCCGTCCTGCATGGTCGTGGTCGCCGGCTTGGCCGGAAGTCTCGGCAACTCGGTCAACGCCGAAACCAGCGTTCAAACGGTGCTGCGTGGCTTGGTCAATCCATCCAGCGTCAGCTTCAGCCCTGAAGGTGAACTCACCGTTTGCGATGCTCGCGGAATCGTGGTCGTCCTGAAAGACAATAAGCCGACCAACTACGTCACCGGATTTGACACCGAACATTGGAAGTCCAACGACGAAGGCCAAAAGTGGTACGCTGTCGGGCCTCTTTCCGCCGTTTGGTCAGGCTCCACCCTGATCGTGACCGATGCCGGTAAAGGCGACGGTGAAGAGACCTTGCTGTTCTTTGACGAAAAGGGCAAAGCAGAATCCGGCACGGCCACCAACGCGGTTCCTCCGACATCGGACGATCCGGCCGACAAGGGCGAAGGCAACTTGACCGGCATGAGCCTCAGCAAAGACGGCACCACCGCCTATGTCTGTGGACAAGGCTTCGACGGAAAATCTTGGGTGTTGTCGGCGGACATTGCGTCCAAGGAACTCACCCCATTGTTGTCGGCCGACGAGAACGGCATTGAAACCAATTCACCGATGCAAACCGTTGTCGCCGACGACAACACGCTGTACGTGCTGTACTCCGGCAAAGGCGGCGAAGCGGATGGCTTGATCGTGAAGTGGGACCTGACAACCCAAAAGCCCACCGACCAATGGTCATTGCCCGGCGTCATCAACCCGATGGGATTGGCGCACATCAGCGGCAACAAGTTCGCGGTGGCTGAAAACAATTGGTCGTTGAACCAGACCAACTCCGGTCGCATCTTGATCGCGACGCTCGGCGAAGACGACGATGCCGAAGTGAAAGAAACCGGCGTGGTGCTCAGTGGCCCCGTGGCGTGTACCTTCGGTCCCGACAATCGTTTGTATGTTTCTCAATTGGGTGAAGAATTCGACAAGCCCGTCGGATCCGTCGTTGCGATCGACGGCCTAAAAGACTGACCCAATTGACCACGGATGTCCACATCCTCGCAAACTCCAAAACGCAACGCCCCGCGTTGCGTCCCGGCCCTAAAAGGGGTCAGCGGCCCTAAAAGGGGTCAGGCCTCTTTTTCTGGCTTGTGAACGCGTGGACGCCCCCGCGGTCGCAGCGTTGACTCCAAATTCAACCTTCTGGCGATCGACTCCACCCAACCTTCGTCGCCCATCGGCGCCCCTCGATGAGCACACCGGCGGACGGCTTCCAGCTCTTTCTCGGTCAGCGGTTCGTTGACACGATCAGCCCAGCGAGGCAATCGAGACAACGGCCACGGTGACAGCAGCTTTGGTTCGGGTTCGGGCTTTTGCAACCAACGCCACAGCGAGCCCCAACGCCAGTTCTCGGCTTTGCGAACCATGCCAGCGCGTCGCGCATTTCGCTCGACATAGCGGCAGACGACCAGAAAGTGTTCGTCATCCTGAATCGGAAAACTCTTGTAACGTTGCTGGTACAAGTGCCCCATCCCGCTGGTGCCGTAATGGGCGTGGTATCGCATGGTGTGCGTGCCACCAACCCAGCCCATGAATCGACTCATTTCGCCATCAACCAATGGCCGCAGAACCAGATGGTAGTGATTCGGCATTAGCTGGTAGCTGTACAACTCGATTTCGCACAACTCCAGGCCTTCGGCAAGAATCCGCTCAAAGGCTTCGTAGTCCTCCGGCTTCTTGAATATTTCGGCGCGCATGTTGGCGCGATTCAGGGCGTGATAGAGCCCGCCCGCTTCGTCAGCTCTTGGTGGTCTTGGCATATTGCAAGCGTACCACGGTCTCTGCGGAAAAGAAAGAGGCCTGACCCCTTTTCGAGGGCGGTGGGGTGCCGAGTTCGTGGTGTTGTCGATTGACGATACCCACATCATGTCATGGTGATCGTCAAGCGATAACAGAGTCTTGCGTGATTCGCATTCGGCCGCCGATCCATTTACCGACGATCGCTAGCAAATACGCACCGCCGGCGAGTTCAACCACCGTGGCACCGGCCGGCAGTTCGGGACCATAACTGACGGCGATACCGCCCACGGTAACCAGCAGACTTAACACCGAGGCGAAAACCATGGCGTACCAAAGACGGCCGACAAACTGCAACGCAGTGGCTGCCGGCAAAGTCAACAGTGCGATCACCATCACCAACCCCACCACCTGGGTCAAAAGCACCACGGTCAACGAAATCAAAACCAATAGCAACGTTTGGTACATCCCAACGCGAATGCCTCGCAAACGTGCAAGCTCCGGTTGAAAGCTGATAACCAAGAACTTGTTGTAGAACAACAGCATCAGACTGAGGATTACCGCGTCCAGGATCGCCATACTCCACAGGTCGGCGGCACCGATCATTAGAATGTTGCCGAACAAATAGCTCATCAAGTCTTCGTAATACCCCGGCGTGGCGGTGATGAACGAGATCCCCATGGCCATACCGATCGCCCAGATCGCCGACAGAACCGTGTCTTCACGTTGCCGTCCCCAAACAGTGATCGCAGCGACAATCAATGCCGCCAACACCGCCGCAACGGTTGCACCAAGCAGTGGACTTGCCCAGGAAACATCGTGAACACGTTGCAGGTACCGCGCCGCTCCCATGCCCCCGAGAACGCAGTGCGCAATTGCACCAGCCACGTAAGTCGTCCGTCGCACCACCACAAAGCTGCCGACGATGCCACATGCGACCGAAGCAAGCAGCGAACCGATCAATGCGTACTGCAAAAATGCGTGCTGAAACAGATGCTCCCAAAACAGGTTCATCTTTACCCCTCCGCGGTGCCGTGATGCGGTTCACGCATCGCCTTACTGGCATCCAAAACGTGGCAATCTGTGCCATGCTTAAACACCGTCATGTCCCCACGGTAAAAACGATGTAGCTGCCGCTCGGTCAATGCGCCGATCCGTTCCAACGATGCGGTCCGATTGACGCACGCAAGATGCGATGCATGTCGCGTGACGACGTTCAGATTGTGAGAGACTACCAGCACCGTTTTGTGCTGATTCAATTCTCGTAGAAGTTCATAGATTTCGTGCTCCATGCTGGCATCCACATTGGCGGTCGGCTCATCCAGAAAAATCATGTCAGGATCCGAGACCAATGCCTGTGCGATCAGCACGCGTTGTCGCTCTCCACCGGACAGGTGCGAAAATCCTCGATCGGCAAGATGCGCCATTCCAACTCGCCGCAATGCTGATTTGGCTTTCTGACGATCTTCCTGTCGATAGGGCCCGAACCAGTGCCGATCGGATCGCGCCATCAGCACCACGTCGAGCGAACTGACAGGAAAGGCCGCGTCGAAACGAAGATGCTGTGGAACATAACCAACGCGACATCGCAAACGCTCCGGCGTTTGGCCGAACACACGGACATGCCCCCGGTCCGGTCGCAAAAGCCCCAACGCAAGCTTCATCAGTGTGCTCTTGCCGCCCCCATTAGGCCCCACCACCGCAACAAAACTACCTTCGGGGATCGCCAAATCCACGTTATGGATGACTTCCTCGCGATCATAGGCAAAGCAAACGTCTTTGAACCGTAGTGCGATTGAGCTGTCCTGCAATCCTGAGCACTTCGAATTCACTTTTGTGCCTCCAGCGCGGCCCGGATCTTATCCGCGACCACCTCCAGGTTATCAATGTAATCACCAGCCAACGGATCAATGGGAATCACCGCACCGTCGATCGCTTTGGCGACCGCACCGGTCGCCTGCTGACCGAACTGAGGTTGCACGAAAACGACGCGTACGTCGCGCTGCTTGGCTAATTCGATGATGTGCGATAGCTGCCTGGCGCTGGGCTCTTTCCCCTCGACCTCCACCGTCTCTTGTATCAATCCATAGTCGTCTGCAAAGTAGCCCCAGGACGGGTGAAAGACCAAAAACGACTTGCCCCGTACTGGGGCCAGCGTGGCAGCAAGTTGAGCATCAAGTGCGTTCAATTCTTGCAACAACTCGGCCAAATTTGCTTCGTAGATTTCTTTGTGCTCTGGATCGATTTCAACGAGTGCGTTTGTCATGGTCCTGGACTGAACCTTCGCCAAACACGGGCTAAGCCAAATGTGCGGATCGCGTCCAGCGTCGTGCTCGGTGGCGCCGCTTCCTCGGTTGGAATGCCCCGCGATTTCCCTCAATTCGATGCCTTTGCGAGTATCAACGATGCGCAAACGCTTCATCGTCGTTTCGATTTTCGATAGAAACGCGTTTTCGAATGGGACACCGATTCGGAAGTAGAGTCTTGCGTCGGACAACGCCGCCATCTGGCGCGGCGTGGGTTCGTAAGTGGCGGGACTGCTGCCCGGTCGAACGAGCGCATGGACCTCGACATACTTCCCTCCGATTCGCTGGACCAAGAACTCCTGAGGGACAATGCTCGTGAACACCACGATCGGTTGCTCCCCGTCCGTCACGCCAGAACGTGGCTCCTCACATCCTGCGATCAAAATTGCCGAAAGGCCCAACAAGCCGGCCGAAAAGCACCAACGCCTGATCATGGGTCCCACCGGCAACAGCGACCGCTGATGACAGCCACCGCCGACACTTCCCATGTCACCACGTTTGAGTGAAGTTTGCACAGCCACCTCTTCCAATTGTTTCGCTGTCGAGGAAATGCGACACGAATGTTGTGATTCCGGACAACGATCACATAACCCATGTTGGCAATAGCGTTCCAACCATGCCATCCGCAATTCCCACGCACCAAGGCAACGAGCTTACCATCACCCAACGTCTTGTTTGCCGTTGGCGCCGGATCGTTTTTTTTCTGAGCCGGCTCGCCAATGGCAACCTGAAAGTCGACGGAACCGGACAACGCAGATCCCCCGCCGTATTCGCAAACCGCTTGCATCTGTAACCCAATCGTCATTTGATATCCTGACATCCCCCAACGACAGATGGCAAATCGCCGCACCGATCAAGCCCGCCTGCCATAAACCGGACAGACTCAATGGTGTTCAGATCGGTCCATTCACTTGCACGGGTCGGGCGGGTTTCAAGGGAGCAGTGGCCCGTGACTCGCGCGCGTGCAATCGGTGGCGGGCACAGGTATCCTTGCGATCCAACTTCCCTCCCTCCCCCCAACGGAAACACATCCATGAGCCAATCATCACCGTGCATACTCGTTGTGCTTCTTGCTTGCTTGACGTTTCCACCGAGTCAGTCGGTTGCCCAGACCGAGAAAACAAAGACCTCAGAAAGCTATGACGCATCGGTTCCTGAGCCGACATTTTCCGAGGTGAAATATGGCGACCACCCGCGGCATGTGCTGGATTTTTGGAAAGCAGAATCGGATACGGCGACTCCGCTGGTCCTGGTGATTCATGGAGGCGGATGGCAGGGCGGATCGAAAGAACGGTTGCACCGATTTGCGGACGCCCGTGCGTTGCTGAACGCCGGCATCTCCGTCGCCGCGTGCAATTATCGTCATGTCAAGCAGGCCGCGGCGCAGGGGATCAAACCACCGGTAAAGGCTCCGCTTCATGACGCCGCCCGGGCTCTGCAATTCATCCGCAGCAAAGCAGGTGAGTGGAACATCGACAAACAAAAAATCGGTGCCGCCGGAGGATCGGCCGGGGCCTGTTCGAGTTTGTGGATCGCCTTTCATGACGACATGGCGGATCCAGAGAGCGATGATCCAGTGGCTCGCGAATCGACGCGACTGTGGTGCGCGGCTGTGACCGGAGCCCAAACAACGCTCGATCCGAAGCAGATGAAAGCCTGGACGCCCAACAGCCGATACGGCGGCCACGCCTTCGGCTTTGCCAATTTCACAGCCTTCCTGGACGGTCGCGATTCGATCATGCCGTGGATCGCGGAATATTCACCCTATGCACTGGTCAGCCCGGACGACCCTGGCGTCTATCTGACGTACTCGCGCCCGCCAGCGATCGGCCAAAACCAAAAAGACCCCACGCATACATCAAACTTCGGTGTGAAGCTGCAAGAACATTGCCTTTCCGTCGGGGTCCACTGCGAACTCGCCTACCCCGGTGCCCCCGACGTCCAACACAAGACACCAACGGACTTCCTAATCTCCCAGCTGAAGCCACGCTAACGACCGCCGCCACAGAAAGGGGTCAGGCCTCTTTTCAGCGTCCAGGCGTTCCTTTCTGCTCGCTCCGCGTGCCGCGATCTGGCGTTTTCGCTCACATCGGTGGTATCCATCGACCGTCCCGAAACCCAAAAAGAGGCCTGACCCCCTTTTTCGATGACCCCCTTTTTCGATAACGATGACGATTTTGAGAGTGAAGTTGTTGATTGAGACGTCGCGGGGATATGGGCAGAGCCTGCTGCGCGGGATTTCAAAGTACGCGCGGGCGAATGGTCCGTGGTCGTTCATCCAAGAACCGGCGTTCTATTTGAAACCAGACCGAGCGGAGGTTCGGGCGGATCGCCGCCGTCCCGTCGATGGGATCATTGCCCACACCGATGATGCCGGCCTGATGAAGCAATTGATCGCTGAGAATGTTCCGCTGATCATGAAAGGCATCGGCGAACTGCCGTCTGAGATCCCCACGATCCAGTCCAATGACCGGGCCATCGGAAAGATCGCGGCGGAGCATCTGTTGTCCTTGGGCTTTCGCAACCTTGGTTTCTGTGGCTACGCGAATATGTACTGGTCGGACGACCGGGGCAAAGGCTTTACAGAACACGCCAAGTCGGAAAACATCGACGTGGACTGGTTTCAAGAACCACGCCGCAAACGCCGGCTGAGCGTCGAACAACGTGAAGCCGCGATTGAACGCTGGCTGAAATCGCTGCGAAGCCCCGCCGGCATCCTTGCCTGTAACGATGATTGTGGGCAAGAAGTGATCCGATGCGCGTTGAACCGCGGTTTCGCCGTCCCCGATCAGATCGCGGTCGTCGGCGTTGACAATGATGAAATGGTTTGCGACTTGGCCGAGTTCCCACTGTCAAGCATCGCAGTGGCCAACGAAAAGGCAGGGTATCGCGCCGCGGAGTTGTTGCATCGGATGATGCGTGGTGAAGACGCGTCGGGCCAACAAATCATTTCCCAACCGCTGTACACGATCCAGCGTTTATCGACCGATACCTTTGCCGTGCAAGACTTAGCGGTCCGACGCGCGCTCTACTTTATCCGCGACCAGTTGCCCAAACAAATTTCGGTGCACGACGTGGTTGGCCAGATGAGCATGTCCCGCCGCATGGCCGAGATTCGTTTTCGAAAGTCAACGGGATCGACCATCAACGACCAGATCGTTCGCGAGCGATTGCGACTGGTCAAAGAAATGTTGGTGGAGACAGCGTACCCGATCGAAATGGTTGCACAGCGCACGGGTTTTTCATCGGCCGCATTCTTGGGACTGAAGTTCAAACAGGCGACCGGACAAACACCAACGGCTTATCGCAAGCAGCACGCTGCGTAAAAGAGCTGCGGCCAATTGACGCGAGGCTCGATCAGCCACACCGAAATTGCGCAATATTGATAACTGGTTTCGTATTTGCCGGTGTCTGATGAGACTCGATTGACGTACAGTCAGCATTATCAAGTTCGACGTACAGGATCCGAGTCACCAAGCCCCCAATCATCGGCATGACCGATACACGCCATCTGCTGGTTCGCTGGGCCGCGACACTGTGTTTTCTGCTGACGCAGGGTGCCGTGGCGACGTTTGGCGAAGCCCCCGCGAACACGCTTTCCGAGCAAGAGAAGGCTGACGGCTGGCAATTGCTTTTTGATGGTGTCACGTCAACTGGCTGGCGAGGCATCAATCGCCCGGACTTTCCCACCGCGGGCTGGGTGATCGCATCGGGTGAACTGCAATGCGCCGCCGACGATGGGGCTGAATCGGGCAACGGCGGAGACATCATCACCGTCAAAAAATACAGCAACTTTGAATTGGCCTGGGACTGGGCGATGGACAGCGTTGGCGGCAATTCCGGCGTCAAAATTTTTGTGCTGGAAGGCTTGGATGAGAACCCGAAACACGGCATCGGTCTGGAGTATCAGATCCTGGACGATGCAAACCATCCGTGGATGCTGAAAGGCAAAATGAAACCCGGTGATTTTCGCACCGTTGGGTCCGCTTATGAACTGTACGCCGCGAAGAACAAAACCGTGATGCCGTTGGGCCAGTACAACCACAGCCGGATCATCAGCAAAGGAAACCACATTGAACATTGGCTAAACGGCGTCAAAGTCGTTCAGTACCAACGTGGTGGCGACGACTTTCGCAAAAGAGTGGCCGAGTCGAAGTCATGTGACATTGAAAACTATGGCGAAGCGGCCGAAGGCCACATCCTGATCCAGGATCACGGAA
The DNA here is from genome assembly GCF_012290005.1 of Crateriforma spongiae. NCBI lineage: Bacteria > Pseudomonadati > Planctomycetota > Planctomycetia > Pirellulales > Pirellulaceae > Crateriforma > Crateriforma spongiae. Next base: position 194,482 of record NZ_JAAXMS010000006.1, on the reverse strand, counting down.
GCCGCGTCCGTTTTCGCAATATTAAGATTCGTCCGCTTTAACTCCAAACACTTCTTTACCAAACACATTCCACGTACCGTCGTGCATCAACGCGGCAATTTCTTGCCATCGCCTGTTCCCACGCGGCGTCATTTGAAAGCGTGTCATCCCACCTGCTCTTTCCCACCGTCATCCTGCCGATTGATTGCTGCCATGCGATTGCCCATTTTTTTCGTGCCTTTGTTGGCCTGCGTTCCCACTGCGATCGCGGAAGAAGGCTTTCACCTTTACAAATTCCCTGGCCACCACGGCCTGCCATCGATCGCGGACACCGGCTTCACCGTTCACCAGCCCGACCGCAGTCAACCCGAGCGGGTTGAACCGCCGTGCTTATCAGCGGAAGCCAAGGTTGGCGCGCCGTCGGACGCCATCGTGTTGTTCGACGGAACGTCCATGGATCAATTTCGTGACAACCAATGGAAGTTTCGCGACGGGCTTTTGATCGCCGGAAAAGGCGGCCTGAATACGGTGGAAGCATTCGGTGACATCCAGATGCACGTCGAATGGCGAACCCCAGATCCGGAGCCCAACAAAAGCAAGCCGGGCAGCATGGGGAATAGCGGGATCTTTCTGATGCAGAAGTATGAACTGCAGGTTTTTGATTCCTATTCGTGTGAGATCTACGCCGATGGATCCGCTGGGGCGATCTATGGCCAATCACCGCCGTTGGTGAACGTTTGCCGAAAGCCTGGACAATGGCAGTCGTATGACATCGCTTTCACTGCGCCGGTCTTTGATGGCGAGACCATTGTTTCGCCGGCCAGGATCACCGTCTTTCACAACGGTGTGCTGATTCAAAACAACACCGAGATCTTCGGGCCGACACGGCACAACAAGGCCCTTCCCTACGTCGCACACCCTGACAAGATGCCGCTGATGTTCCAAGCACACGGCAGCCCGGTCGAGTACCGAAACATTTGGGTGCGGCCGCTGTAGCGTTCGCTTCGTCGCCGCCCAGCCCCACCGCACCTTCCCACCATCCTTGCCCACCTTTTACAAGCGATCGCCATGCACCCTCATTCATCTCGCCGCGCGAATCGTCGATCCGTTTTGAAGACCATGGTCGCGGCGGCCTCCGCACCGCTGTTTGTCTCCCCTCGTGTCTTCGGCAAAAACGCTCCGTCCAACACGATCACCCTCGGGCATATCGGAGTGGGCATCCATGGCGTTCAACGCAATTTGAACGGCTTTCTAAATCAGTCCGATTGTCGGCCGGTGGTGGTTTGTGACGTGATGAAGTCGCGTGCGATCGAAGCGGGCCGGTTGGTCAACGAACACTTTGATGATACGTGCTGCGATGTGACGTACGACTTTCGCGAGGTGTTGTCGCGTGATGACGTCGACGCGGTGGTGATTTCAACGCCCGATCATTGGCACGTCCCGATGTCGTTGATGGCGTTGGATGCCGGAAAGCACACGTTTTGTGAAAAGCCGACGTTGACCATTCGCGAAGGCCAGGAATTGGTTGCGGCCGTCAAACGCAGTGGCAAAGTCTTTGGCACCGGCCTGGAGGACCGTTCGGTCACGGAGTATTTCCGGATCGCCGAACTGGTGCGCAACGGTGTCATCGGCACGTTGCAACACATCGAAGTCGGCTTGCCCGTTAAACCCGTTTTCCCGATCGAGCAGCCGGCACGGGTTCCCGACGACTTGGATTTCAACTTGTGGATCGGGCCGGCCCCGATGCGGGCCTACACGCCGAAGTTAACGACCGCGCAGTGCTGGCGTCAGATTCGCGACTTTTCCGGCGGTTCGCTGACCGACTGGGGATCCCACCTGATCGACACCGCTCAAGTGGCCAACTTCAGCGAAAACACCACACCGATTTCGGTCACCGGCAAAGGTCAGATTCCAGAGAACGCGATCAATTCGGTCCCGCACACATTCGACCTGGATTACACCTATGCCAACGGCGTGACCATGCAAGTGAAGTCCGACGTGCCATCGATTCGCCTGGAAGGCAGCGATGGCTGGATTGGCAATCGTGGCTGGTGTGGCGAACTGACCGCCAGTGATCCGAAGTTCCTGGAGGCCAGCTTTGATCCCACGCACAGCCGAATCTGGCCACAGCCAAGGATCGAACATCGCGATTTTCTGGATGCGCTGAAGTCCGGGGATTCGACGATGTACGATGCGGAATCGTTGCACCGATTAAGCACGGTGATGCACCTGGGTTCGATCGCAATGGAACTGAATCGTCCTTTGAACTGGAATCCCCAGGCCGAGTCGTTTGATGACGCCGATGCGAACGCGTTGCGGAGCCGTCCACGTCGCGACTGGACGTGATAGCGATTGGTCGCCGACGAAAAAAGGGCATCGTGAATATTCACGATGCCCTTTTTCATGGATGGAGGCGGCGGGAATTGAACCCGCGTCCCGCGATGCATCCACGTGACCGTCTACGTGTGTAGTCGAACCATTTTGGTCCGCAAGCGGACCGAATTTCGCTCACCACGGCGCTGCTCGACAGGCTCCGTCGCTCGCTAGGGCGAATCAAAATCTCGCCCGCCGCGTCTCACCCAAGACGGCGGGCCAGCCAAAATTAACGACGGGTTTTCAGGCGACTTTGGCGATCCCCATCAACCCGGGTTGCCTGTTCTTAGGCAGCCAGTGCAAAACTTTCGTCTGCAACTAAAAAGTTTGATCAGCTTTTTACGTGGCCAACTGATCAACCACGACACGCAGGCCGCCGCTTCTTGTCATCCGGTCGAATCCAAGTCGCCCCCGGAGTGTCAACGAAGACGCGAACACTGGTAACCTTCAACATCGGTCGCCGGCGGCGGAAAGTCAAGGACATTCGCGTCGATGTGGCCATCGCACCCTCGTTCATCCTGGCCTGCAACGCAGCAAAATTTTTGGAACCCAGCCGCCCATGTCACTGCAGGTCCTTTACGAAGACAACCATTTGTTGGTGGTCAACAAGCCCGCGGAAATCGCGACGATGGGTGCGGAGGCGGGGCGTCCGACGATCCACGCGGTGGCCTGCGAATACTTGAAAGCCAAATACAACAAGCCGGGCAACGTTTTCGTCGGCATCGTCAGCCGACTGGACACGATGACCAGCGGCGTCTTGGTGTTGGCCCGGACCAGCAAGGCGGCATCGCGACTGCAGACCCAATTCGCACGCAAAGGCAACGACAGCGGACCGGGCAAGGTTTACCTGGCCGTCGTCCAGGGTGAAATCGATCCGCCGACGGGACACTTGCGCGACGAAGTGTTCAAAGACGACGCGGCGCGGCGGATGCGAACCGTCGGCCGCAACGGAAGTCCGACTGGGGGATCGGCACAGTCGGCGGAACTGGAATACCAATCCATCGCCGGTGATGATCGGTGCACGTTGTTGGCCGTTCGATTGGCGACCGGACGCAAACACCAGATTCGAGTTCAGTTTGCCGACCGAGGCCACCCGATTCTGGGAGACCGAAAATACGGATCGAAGCGTCCGTTTCCCGCGGGCATTTCGCTGCACAGTTGGGCTTTGGCGATCGACCACCCGACCAAGAAAGACCGGATGGCGTTTCACGCGTCACCGCCGCGGACTTGGCGTGGCGTGCTGGCCGACTTGGGCGTTGCCGACGTCAAGGACTATTGGCCACAGGTGTCCGATGCGTTTCAATTCAACGCATGAGTCTTTTTCCCTCTGATGTCGTCGTACCGCTGCCCCGGCGGATCGTTTCCGGTGGCCAAACCGGCGTGGACCGTGCGGGTTTGGACGTGGCGATCGATTTGGGATTGGAACATGGCGGGTGGTGCCCGGCGGGTCGGTTGGCGGAGGACGGCAGGGTGCCCAGTCGGTATCACATGACCGAACACCGGTCACCGATGTATCCGCCGCGGACCGAGCAAAACGTGATCGACAGCGACGCAACGTTGATTCTGTATTTGGGAAAGCTGTCGGGCGGAACGCTGTTGACCAAACGATTGGCCGACAAGCACCGTAAACCGGCGATGACCCTTAAACTGAACAGCGAATCGATGGACCGGGTGCGACGCTGGTTGGCGGATGTCCGTCCGGAAACATTGAACGTGGCCGGGCCGAGGGAAAGTTCCTGTCCGGGCATCGAGCGGTCCGCCGCTGAATTTTTGCACCAAGTTTTTTCTGATCCGAATCGTTAACCCGCGGGAACCCTTTCGTGATGCATCACCGTTTGATCGTCGCCGCCATTATGGCAACCGTGTTTGCGACTTTAATCACCGCACCGTCTCAGGAATCCATGGCTGAAACCTCCACGTCCAACGACATTGATCCCGCCACGCACCCGTTGCTGAAACCCTGGACCGGACCGTTCGGTGGCGTGCCACCGTTTGATGCGGTTCGCGTCGATGAATTTCCGGCGTTGTTCGACGTGGCCATTGCCGCGGCCGAATCGGATTACGAAACGATCGCCAACAATCCCGAACCGGCGACCTTCGAAAACACGTTCATCCCGATGGAAAAGGCCGGACGGATGTTGAACCGGTTGGAGGTCGTATTCGACGTCCACTCGTCCAACTTGAACGTCGGACCGATGCCCGATTTGGAACGCAGCATTGTTCCCAAGCTGGCCGAACATTCCGACAAGATCACGCAGAACGACGCTTTGTTTCGACGCATCGAAGCGGTGTACCAGCAACTGGACGACGGCGATTTCACGGTAGCCCAGCGGCGTTTGGTCGACGACACGTACAAGACGTTCGTCCGCAAAGGCGCCAAGCTGGACGACGCCGACAAGGCCAAGCTGTCACAGATCAACAAGCGTCTGGCCCGGCTGTTCACCGATTTCAGCCAGAACGTTTTGGAAGATGAAAAGGGCTATGTGACTTGGATCAGCGATGAAGCCGACCTGGACGGGCTGCCTGCCAGCATCGTGGCCGCGATGAAAAGTGCCGCGACCGAAAAAGGCAAACCCGATCAATGGGCGATCACCAACACGCGATCGTCGATGGACCCGTTTTTGACCTACGCGACCAACCGCGGGCTGCGTGAAAAAGTCTGGCGGAATTATTACAGCCGCGGTGACAACGGCGACCAGTACGACAACAACGCGATCATCGCAGAGATTTTGAAACTGCGTGCGGCCCGCGCGAAATTGCTGGGCTATTCCACCCACGCGCACTGGCGTTTGGAGCCGACGATGGCCAAGACGCCCGAAGCCACGATGGAATTGATGACCAAGGTTTGGCCCAAAGCGGTCGCTCGCGTTCGCGAAGAAGTGGCCGACATGCAGGCGATTGCCGACAAAGAAGATCCCGGCGTCAAGATTGAACCGTGGGACTATCGCTACTATGCCGAAAAGGTCCGCAAGGCGAAGTACGATCTGGATTTCAACGAAGTCAAACCGTACTTGCAGCTGGACAAGTTGCGAGAGGCCATGATGTGGGCCGCCGGCGAATTGTATGGTTTGCAATTCAAACCGCTGACGGGCATCCCCGTCTTTCATCCTGACGTGCGGGTTTGGGAAGTCACCGATGGCGACGGCGAACATGTCGGCCTGTGGTACTTGGATCCGTACGCCCGCGAAGGCAAACGCAGCGGCGCGTGGATGACCGACTATCGTCCGCAATCGGCGATGGGCGAAAACTTAACGCCGATCGTTTCGAACAATTCAAACTTTGTCGAAGCCCCCGAGGGCGAAGTGACGCTGATCTCGTGGGATGACGCGGTGACGTTGTTCCATGAATTCGGCCACGCCCTGCACGGATTGCTGTCCGATGTGACCTATCCGTCCCAGTCGGGGACCAACGTCGCGCGGGACTATGTCGAATTTCCGTCACAGATCAATGAACACTGGTTGTCGACGCCGGAAGTTCTGAACAAATTCGCGGTGCATTATGAAACCGGCCAGCCGTTGCCAAAGGAACTGTTGGAAAAGATCGAAAAGGCGGCCACATTCAACCAAGGCTTTGGCACCACCGAGTATTTGGCCAGCGCGCTGGTGGACATGAAGCTGCACTTGGCCGGCGATGCTGACATCGATCCAGACAAGTTCGAACGCGAAACGCTGGCGGAGTTGGGCATGCCCGACGAATTGCCCATGCGTCACCGTACGCCGCATTTCCAGCACATCTTTTCCAGCGATGCATATTCGGCCGGCTACTACAGTTATCTGTGGTCCGACGCGTTGACCGCCGATGCGGCCGAGGTGTTCGAGGAAAAGGGCAGCTATTACGATCCGAAAGCGGCCAAGTCGCTGCACGACAACGTGTTCTCGGTGGGCGACACGATCGACCCGGCCGAAGGATTTCGGCGGTTCCGCGGTCGCGATGTCGACACGGCGGCATTGCTTCGTAAACGAGGCTTCCCCGTCGATTGATCTGGTCGGTTATTCTGTGGCCTTGATCACGCGTTTCACTATTGCTGACCGGGTTGGATAGATGACCATCACCGCCGACGACATGCAGGCCCAGGCCGAACAATTCCGCGACCGCTACGGTGCGCTTCGCGAAATGATCGGCCGCGTGATCGTCGGACACGATGACATCGTCCACGGCGTGTTGACGGCCATGCTGTGTGGCGGGCATTGCTTGCTGGAAGGCGTTCCGGGGCTGGGCAAGACAATGCTGGTCCGCACGCTGGCCGAAGTGCTGGATTTAAATTTCAACCGCATCCAGTTCACGCCCGACTTGATGCCCGCGGACATCCTGGGCACCAACATGATCGTCGAAGACGCCGAGGGGCATCGGCGTTTCGAGTTCCAGCGTGGCCCGGTGTTTACGCAGATCTTGCTGGCCGATGAGATCAACCGCGCGACGCCGAAAACACAGTCCGCGATGCTGGAAACGATGCAGGAAGGCACCGTCACCGCCGCGGGGCATCGCTTTGAATTGGATCGCCCATTCTTTGTGCTGGCGACTCAGAACCCGATCGAACAAGAGGGCACCTATCCGTTGCCCGAAGCCCAGTTGGATCGTTTCTTGTTCAAGTTGGTCGTCGGCTACAGCAGCCGTGACGAGCTGAACACGATCGTCGACCGGACCACGCGCGGCGAACGAGCCAGTGTCGAGAAAGTCATGGGCGGCGAAGAAATCTTGCAGCTGCAGCAACTGATCCGCGACGTGATTCTGGCCAAGCACGTCCAGGATTATCTGGTCCGGCTGACGTTGGCCACGCATCCCGAAGGCCCGCACAGCGTCGATGCCACCAATCAGTACGTGCGTTGGGGCAGCAGTCCCCGTGGCGCACAGACGCTGGCGTTGGCTTCGAAGGTGCGGGCGTTATTGGACGGTCGCTACAACGTCAGTTTTGAAGACATCCGGCGAGTGTTTTTGCCGACGATGCGTCACCGTGTCCTGTTGAACTTCGAAGCCCAGGCCGAGGGCGTGGAAACCGACCAGGTGTTGCTGGACATCCTGGAAAAAGTGCCTGAAAAAGGCGAATGAGCGACGGTGGCAGGTTCGCAGGGTCGCCGGTCACAGGATGTTGAGCCTGTGGCACAGGGAATCTGCAGCGGAGTTCGTCGGGGGCGTTCTTTTTTGTCCAGGTGCACAATTGCGAACGTTGCACCACAAATCGATCTTTCGGCTTTTTTCCCATTTCGATTAAAGTTCGCCGGCACGCTGTGAAACAGCACAGGTTTTTCGGCAATCCCGCAGTCAGGCATGTAGGCCGGCTGGCCGAGAAAGACCCAACGTATTGAAGACCCACGTGGCCATGGAGGAGCCTGACCATGCTGTTGGACCGCATCGATATTGACACTCATGGTCCGTTGCAGCGAGTCGAAATCGGCCCGCTTTCGGAACATCTGAACGTGTTGCTCGCCCCCGCGGGTGCCGGAAAAACGGCAATCGCCAGGTTCGTCCGCGATTCGCTGGTCGACCGCGATTACCCGCTGGGAATGATGAGCAGCAGCACCGGCCGCGTCGTCTGGGCCGACCGCAACGGGATGGTTCATTGCCGTCGCGAACAAGACGGATCGCCACACGGTCGCCGCACGATTGAATTCGAAACTCGCGGTGAATACCCGATCCGTTTCGACAATCTGGAAGGATCGTGGGTCCGCACGACCGCACACAACACCGACGCAAGATTGTCGCTGCGTTCGGTCGAATTGCCCGAATCGATCGTCGACGGGGTGATCACCGACACGCACCTGAGCGATGTCAGTCGCGTGGTTTCGGCTTGCGTCCGCAGCGGCCTGGATCACCCCGAAACCTATCGCGATCTGCCCTTGCACGGCGATTCCGCATTGGCGTCACGGGGCGAATCGGGGTTCCGCGGGTACGCCTATCACGAACTGGGTTCCGCCGACCCGCTGGGCGGCAACTATCGACACGACCGCGAATCGGAACGGCAACGGCGACTGCGGACCGAATTGGCCGACGTGGACGCGCAAATTGCCGAACTGCGTCCCAGCGACCGGACCTGGCAATACGATTCTCTGGTGCGTCGACGCGAAGAACTTCACCAGCGTTTGGCCGTTTTGGAGCGCCGGCGCATCGTGCCAGACGCGGATCCGGTACACCGTGATGCCTCGTCATCGGTCCTGGCCCAAGATTACTGGCATGCCGCCGACCGATCGCAGTGGCGCAACCGCTTGGCCAAACTGCACGACCGCGCCGAATCGCTGCGTCATCGTCAAGCCGAACTGCGACGCTGGATCACGGCGATCGATCGCGACGCCCACCTTTATCGCCCCGACCGCCGATTTGACGGATGGGCCGCAGGTCTGGACAGCCGACTACGGGCACGTATCAACGACGTTGACGCCCAAATCGTTCACCTTCGTCGCACTCTGGTGGAAGTCCAGTCGCTTCGCACGCTGGTCGCCGACTTGGCCAAACGCAACGACGCCTGGTCCACCTACCGCAACCGTCCGTCGGTGGATCACTTTGCCGCCGCGCTTGACCGATACGATCGAGATGCCGGTTGGGAAGACTTCTACCGTCGTGCGTATCGTCCGTTGCACTCGATCGACGATGTCCAGTCGCGGATCGCGGCGGCCACCCGTCAAATCGACTGGTTGCTGAATCACTATGACGCCGGACCAGGTCTGTGGTCGGATTGGTACGCGGGAGCTCCGGTGTATCGACCTGTCGCAAGCGATCGACCGTATTCGGCAACCAGCATCGCTGAGACACTGCGTGCGATCCGCGCGGACTTGACCGACGCTTGGCGTTACCCGACCGGAACCGACTATCCCAATACCGACTATCGTGGTTCGGTCGAAACCTTGCGTCCGGTTCACGACCGTTCGATGGCCGAACTGGAATCCTGTTTCAATTGGCTGACCGCCGCCGTTGACCGGTTGTCGGCCCAGCGAGAATCATTGCTGCGTGAATCGGCTCACTTGGCCGAAACATCTCGCACGGCGGAATTCGACAGCGTTTACTTCCGGCACCCCAATTGGAATCACGAACGTGGCCTTCGAAGCGAAGAACTGCAACGTGTGACCAGTGAACTGGAAACTTGCCTTCGCGAAGCCGCTGATTTGCGAGCCTCCTTGCGGCATCTGCCCGTCGTCGATCTGCATGGCATGGGTGCAACCGTCACCGGTCCGCACCGCGATGAATGGAAGAATCAGCGTGATTGCTTTGAGTACGAACAAATCGTTTCGGAACTGAAACAAATCGACCACCAGCTTTCCAACGGATCACGTTGGGATTGGCTGCAACGTCGTCGCCAGCAAATTCTGCAAGAACTGGGATCGATCGTCCGATCAACGCCCAGCCAAACGCCACTTGCCGATGCGGCCAGCCGTTGGTTGGTCCGGTTGTCCGGCGGACGTCTGCGTCACGTCAGCTGGAATCCGGCGGCCCATCGTCACTTGGCGGATCGACGCAGCCATCATGACACCGCTCGCGTTGGCCACGAATCGGCATCGCTGAACGTCCAGATTGATGGCCGGCCGGAAAATCAGTTCGGCGAAGCCGATCGTGGCTTGGCTTCCCTGGCCATCCGCATGGCCGCGGCCGATCTGCTGGCTCGAACCGGGCGCCCCGTTCCACTGGTTATCGAAACTTGGCCGTCGATGTTTGCCCTTGCGGGCGGGACTCAACCGGTCAGCGCAACCGAAGCCCACCGTGGCTATCACGAATACGGTGACGACGGACGCTGGAACCACAGCGTGACCAGTGCGTTGTTCGATTTCGTCCGCACCGGACGCCAGTTGTTGGTGCTGACCAGCGATGCAGAATTTGCCAACCAGGCCAATCGCACCGGCGCACGACAATTCCGTCTGCACGGCCAAGCCACGCTGCATCCGCACCGCCCGATGTGGAAACCACAGTATGCACCGGAGACGTACGTCGGTCCGCACCCGCACACAACATCCGTTGATCGCGCTGCGGTTGGCCACGCAACAAACGCACCGGTCGATCAAATCAACCGTGACTTTGACGTCGCTTGGCGTGAAGCCTACGGCCAACACGACTTGTACTTGCACCGCGAAGGCCAAAGCCGCGCGATGCCGGCGACCGACTTGGCCGCCGACGGCACCACGTACCGCGACGGATTTTATTACGGCAACACTTACACGACCGTGCAACCGACGCCGGGCGAAAGCGATGCCAAGGCAACCGCGGCCGACCAACAGCTGGCCGATGCCGACGGCAGTCGCATGATTCGCCGCCGGAGTGCGGGCGAGGATCAAACCGACAGCCCGTTCTTTTTGACCGTGGACAGCCCGATCGACCAAGCACCGTCAATCGATGCCGTTGCCGCCGCTCGATTACGCAGCCTCGGCATCACCCACATCAATCACTTGATGCAACAAGATTCCAACCGCCTGTCCGATTCGCTTGGGCTGGGCAACACCAACGCCGCGACCATCCGTCGTTGGCAACATGAGTGCCGTTTGGTTTGTCGTGTTCCTCAATTGCGTGGCTTTGACGCTCGCGTCCTGGTGGGCTGTGGCATCACTGACCCGGCACAATTGGCTGCGATCCACCCCGACCAGCTTCTGGTCCGCGTTCAAGCCTTCTTGGCCACCGAACGCGGCCAACGCATCCTGCTGTCCGGCAGCAGTTACGAATTGTCCCGCATCACCAGCTGGATCGCTTCGGCCCATCGCAGCACTTCGCTGGACGCCGACGGCTTGGTCGTCGACGGCAAGCCGGTCAGTTCACGATCCTATCGCGAGATTGAACGCGACCCGTTCGACAGCGAGCGATACGAAGACGCCAGATACGATGACGACGACTATGAATACGATCGTGACGCCGACGGCCGGTTGATCCGACGTCGCCGCCGCCGCGTGCTACGTCACGAATCCGATGCGGTCGATTACGACAACCTGCGTCGCAATGGACGCCGACGAGAATCGTCGCGTTCGTCGTCAACCAGCCGCAGCAGCGGTTCGTCGCGATCGGCTTCTTCGCAACGGTCGACGTCCAGCCGGTCATCCAGCCGACGCAGTTCGTCCACCCGTTCCTCAAACTCTGGCACCCGTTCGTACCGCAACGGTGAACGCGAACGCACACGCCGCAGCCATCGACAAAGCGACCGTGACGTCGTTCGGATCAGCGATGGCGGTGATCACGACAACACCCGACGCACCTATGAGTCGGAATACGATCGTGACGGCTACGGCCGCAACGGCGACGGCAAATCCAACGGATCCGGCAGCGGTGAAGCATCCAGCCAACGTGGATCGTCCTCGCGCAGTTCATCGTCCAATAGCTCGTCGTCACGATCGTCGACGTCCAGCAATTCGTCGTCGCGTGAATCATCCTCCAGCAGCGAAAAGACTCTGCGTTTCTACCTGCAACGCAGCGACGATGTCGTCGACGCTCCGTCGATCGGCCCCCGCATGGCGGAACGATTGAACGCGATCGGTATCTACACGGTCGACGACCTGCTGATTTCCGATCCTGCCAAGGTAGCCGAACAGTTGGATCACCGACGCGTCGAAGCCGAAACCGTTCTGGCTTGGCAACAGCAAGCGACCTTCGTTTGCCGTGTGCCAATGCTCCGCGGTCACGATGCCCAGTTGTTGGTGTTGGCGGAAATCACCAGCCCCGAAGACTTGGTCGCATGGGATCCCTCCGAATTGCTGGCGATCGTTGATCCGATCGCTCGCGGCGGTGAAGGTCAACGGATCCTTCGCGGCGGAGCACTGCCCGATTTGGAAGAAGTCACCGGTTGGGTCGAATACGCCCGCCAAAACCGTGAACTGAAAGCGGCCTAGCCGGCAAGGCCCAGCACGTAGCCCGATCTCTCCGAGACCGGGACCACCGCCCAAACCTCGCCGCGTCCCTGCGCAATCAACTCGGTACTGTCTATCAATCGCGATGCGTCGGTGATTATTCGCGACGCGCCATCGGTTCCAATGCCACGATTCGCTCCCTGGATCAACCGTGGCCAGGTTCCATGCCCGTCCCCGACGTTCAACAAAAATACTCGTACAAGTATTTCTGGCGATCGCTCGGATCGGTCGCCGCAAACTTGACCAGCTCGTACAACCGTTGCTGGTCACGCGTCTTCTTTTGCCCCAGTGCCGCGTCGTCATCAAACGGCGACGGCAAGTGATCGGTCGTCAGATCGAAACATTCCGGCGGTCGTGGGCCTGCCAAGACACCGGCCCTTTCCAACATCGCCATCGCCGTGTCCAAACGATGGTCGTGACGGCTGATGCGTTGCAATTGATCGCTCAGCCATTGCAGCCCGTATGCCAGGCACTGTTCCCGTTTGGATTGCAGAGCATCAAACAAGCGTCCGTAGAACGCCGCATCAGGGTTGGACCATTCGATGAACTGCATCTGAGTCATTAGGTCCGCTTGGTCATATAGCCACACACAACGACTGGGCTTTCCGTCGCGCCCGGCACGACCGATTTCCTGGTAATACGATTCGATCGATCCCGGCGTTTCCGCATGGATCACCATGCGAATGTCCGACTTGTCGATGCCCATCCCAAACGCGGGTGTGGCCAAAACCAAATCGGCCTGGCCCGACATGAACTCATCTTGGATGCGACGACGGACGTTTCGCGGCAGATCACCGTGATAGCTGACATGATCAACGCCGCGGCTCAGCAACTGATCGCTGAAACGCTGCAGTGTTTTGATCAATGAGAAGTACAGAATCGTGCTGCCCGTCTTGGCCATCGGTGAATGCAACAGATCGTGCAAGTGTTCCAGTTTTTCCGCTTCGTCGTAAACATGTTGGACGTCCAGCTGTAAATTCGGCCGGTCGATTCCTTCATGAAACAACCGAATATCGGCCGCATCAATGTCCAGTTGGCGATAGATATCCTCACGACATTCGGCCGTCGCGGTCGCCGTCACCGCGATCGTGACCGGATCTCCCACGACAGACCTGATCTCCGCCATACGAGAATAATCGGGTCGAAAATCGTGCCCCCACTGGCTGACGCAATGGGCTTCGTCCACGACAAACAACTGAACCGTGCGTTTGGCCAGAGCTTCACGAAACTCAGGTTTCCGAAAACGCTCGGGGGTCACGTACAGCAGCGCATATCGCCCTTCGGCAACCTCTCGGTAACGCTGATTTCTTACATTCGCGTCGAGAGATGAATTGATAAACGTCGCATCAATGCCCTTGTGACACAGCGCGTCCACCTGATCCTGCATCAACGCAATCAAGGGCGACAGAACCAACGTCAAATCCGCCGGATCACGACGAAGCAGGATGCCAGGAATCTGGTAACACAGTGACTTTCCCATGCCGGTCGGCATCACCACCATCGCATGGTGACCCGACATCACATGATCAATGACCTGTGATTGGCTGGTTCGAAAATTAGCGTGACTATAAACGTCACGCAGCACATCCAGCGGACTCACTTGACCCGAAATGTCGCCACCAACGGATGGTGATCGCTGATATCACGATCCTGATCTTTCATCGACCAGTATCCGTCCCAGTGTTCGCTTTGGGTGTCCAAGTCGCCGCGAATGTTCACATCACTGCGGACGGTGATTTCGTCGAACACCAAATCGGGGACTCCGGGTTCGTCCTCGATCAACGAAGGCGTGACCAAGATGCGATCAAACTGTTTGCCGGGTAACAAGTGAGTACGGCGACCGGACGCGGGCAAACGATCGTGCAGATCGATCAAGTCGTCGTCTTTAGTCGCCGTGTCCCATCCGCAAAGCGCCGCGACGTCACTTTCGGGTCGCGTCTGACTGCCGTCTTCTTCGGTATTCATATCACCCAGCACGATCACATGTTCGCCCGCGGCGACACGATCGGCGATCCACAAATGGGCCAATCTGGCTTGACGGATACGCAGGTCCTCCGCCTCCGCTCTGGCTCTCAGGTGCAATATCAAGATGTGGACGTGTTCGGTCGTATCGCCGACCGGGACCTCCACGGTCGCCAACATGTGTTTGCTTAGGTTGTAGAACCGCTCGGTCGCGCGCATCGACTTGGACTGATGGAATTGGCTGACCGCAACAACGTCAGCGGATTCGTGACACAGCAAACCGACGTCTTGTTCGGTGTAGTGATCGGTACCATCGATCTGATATTCGCGATACTTTTCGCGATGGTTTCGATCCAACGCACGCGTCAGGTACCACAGCACACGCCGGTTTTCCACTTCTTGCAGCGCCACAACCGTCGGCCGCACTTCCGCGATCGCTTCGGCCACCGCATCACGTTTCCATTCCCAGCGGTCCCGATCCGGTGCGGACTGCTTCTTGGACAGATCACTGTGGTTGTCACCACGGTATTCGTCATAGAACCATTCCACGTTCCACGTCATCACGCTCAGTGCGGCATCATTTTCGTCGGCCGATGACGGTGAACCGGCCAGTGCCAGCACGGCGGCGATTCCGCAAGCCAGCCATAACCGGGGACCGATGGCGGCGTTTGAGAACACATCAAGGTTCGTCTTCATCAATTCAATTCTTCGTCGTAGCACGATGGCGGGGAAGTGGCGTCGCAGGCAAGTCGGCCTGATCCGCCCCGCTACTTTGCTTGATCCACGTCGTCGCGTCTAGCCAGCCGATTCCGCTGTTCAACGCAGCCCGCAAAGACGCATCAGCCCGACGGCCGCCAGTCCCCCCAGCCCCATGCACAGCGATTGGACCGTGTAGGTTCGCAGCAACACCGCGGGCGGCGCATCGTGCAAACGATTCAATAGCCAAAAGAAGCTTGAATTGACGTGAAAAACACAAAACGCACCGCTGCCGATCAACGCAGCCGCCATTTCCGGCGACACACCGATCGAAGCCACCAGTGGTGCCACGACGCCCGCGGTGGTGACCATCGAAACGGTGATCGACCCTGTGGCGGTGGTAAAAATCGCCGCCAGAAAAAACGGTAATAGCCAGCCTAGGGTCCCCAACATAGGTGCCGCTTGTGCGATCCATTCGGTCACCCCCGCATTCTTGATGACATGACCGAACGCGCCACCGGCCCCGGTGATCATGATGACCGCCGCTGATTTCTCGATGCCTCGCTCCGTCGCCGCCGCCAACCGGGCCATGGAAAAGTCCCGGCCGTACTGCAACATCGCCAGGGCGACGCCGATCGTCAGCGCCACCAAGGGAAGCCCCAAAACCTCAAAGGCCCCAACCGACCATGCCAACAAGGAAGCACCACTGGATGCATCATCCAACACCGGCAAGAACGATCGCACCGATATCAAAACCAATGGCACGACAATGGGCAGCAAAGCCGACCATGGGATCGATGCATCGACGTCCTGCCCATTGACGTCCTGAACATGATCTTGCTGATCGTTCCTTGTCCCACTTGATGGATCCGGTGTACCATCCGCCCGACGCGAGTCACCGTTGGACGGATCCGATGCCAGGCTGACACGTCCCCCTACCGTCGCCGCCCACCAAACACCCGCGGACATCGCACAAAACGCCACCACCGCGTTGATCACGATCACACGGCCCAGCGACGCATCCAGGATCCCGGCCACCGCCAACGGGCCCGGCGTCGGCGGCATCAGCGCATGCGTCGCCGTCAAACCGGCCGCCAACGACAATCCCACCGACAACACCGATCGACCACTGCGCCGGGCCACCGCCGTCGTCACGGTGCACATCATGATGTAGGCGATATCCACAAACACGGGAATCGAAACGATGTACCCCGTGACGCCCATGGCGGAACACACATGCTTGCGCCCGGCGATGCGAACCGCTGCGGCCGCAATCCGCTGTGCACCGCCGGTTTCGCTGGTGATCTCGCCGATGATCGCACCGAACACCATCACCACCGCGATCCACTTCAGCGTGTCGGCGAACCCTTGCATCAACAGATCAACCGTCACCGCCGCGCCGACGCCGCAAAGACAGCCCAGCGTCAAACCGGACATCAGCAACGCGATCAATGGATGCACTTTGTATCGGCCGACCGCCAACAACAAAGCAACAACGACGATCAGCAGATAGATCAACGGCATTTTATATTCAGCAATACTGATAAATCATTCGACACAGGCATCACGTTGTCTTCCGGTGTCAAGCCTTTTCACACAAAAGAGCCACGCGGCTTTTCGACGCACAATCGAGAGGAAAGCGAGCGCAATTTCAACACTGTTTTGCGCAAATGTTCAATGCCGCCTGTGCTAGCGTGATGACACACAAGGTTGATCTCACCACTCACGTTGTCGATGCGTCATGTTTTGTCTTCCCAAGATTCGATCGTTCCATCGTCACGGCAACCGAATGGTTGCCTTCCTAGGCATCCTCTGTTGCATCGCTGGAATCGCATCGGCACAAACACGGATCAAGGTACGCATTCATGCCGACCAACCCACCGTGGAAATCAGTCCGCATCTTTATGGTCTGTTTTTCGAAGACATCAATGACGCCGCGGACGGCGGGCTTTACGCGGAGCTGATTCAAAACCGGTCTTTTGAATATTTTTCGCTGAAGGACACGCATCCACGTACCGAATTTCATCCGCTTTACGCTTGGCAAATCGCATCGTCGCCCAAGAATCACGAGCGCTTCGTTGATGCGACCCTGCAAGTCCAAGACGAATCGCCGCTGAATTCCAACAACACGCATTATGTCAGCGTGACTGCGGACCAGCCGGGCACTTTTGGAATTCAAAACCTGGGCTTTGACGGCATACGGATCGACCAGTCCGCCAAGTACGACGTGTCGTTGTACGCTCGCGTTGACGACTGGCGGGGTGACACCCCTTTTACCGTACGTCTGCTTTCACCCGAAGGCGATGTATGTGGAGAGGTGGAACTGCCCAAACCGGGCAGCACGTGGCAAAAGCTGGACGGCGTGCTGACCGCCAATGAAACGCGAGACGACGCACGACTGCAGATCACGACCAAAGGCCCGAGCACGCTTGACCTGGACATGGTGTCGCTGTTCCCCCAGCAAACCTTCAACGGTCGCAAGAATGGGCTGCGCAAAGACTTGGTCGAAGCATTGCGTGACTTGAACCCCCAATTTTTGCGTTTCCCCGGAGGCTGCATCACTCACGGTTGGGGCTTGGACAATCAGTACCGCTGGAAAGACAGTGTGGGTGACGTCGCACAACGTAAACCCAACTGGAACCTCTGGGGTTACCACCAGACGTATGGCCTGGGCTACTTTGAATACTTCCAGCTGTGCGAAGACTTGGACATGGCACCGTTGCCGGTGGTTCCCATCGGCGTTGGCTGTGGTTTTCGGTGCACGGAGTTTGTACCGATGGATGAATTGGGGCCTCACGTTCAGGACGCGTTGGACCTGATTGAATTTGCCAATGGACCGGTCGATAGCACTTGGGGATCGGTGCGTGCCGAAATGGGCCATCCCGAAACGTTCGGCTTGGAATTCGTTTGCCTGGGCAACGAAGAACACGACACGCCGGACATGCGGCAAAGATTCCCGGTCTTTGCCGAAGCAATAAGAAAGGCGTATCCCGAGATCAAAATCATCGGCACGTCAGGACTGGGCACGGGCATTCCGATCTACGACTTGATGACGAAAGAAAAAGTCTACAGTTCCGACGAACATTACTACATGAGCCCACGCTGGTTCTTTGACAACGTGAATCGGTTCGATTCATTTGACCGCGATAAACCGCTGATCTTTGTCGGTGAATACGCCGCGCACGATACCGATCGCAAGAACACGCTGTATTGCGCGTTGTCCGAAGCCGCGTTCTTGACGGGCATCGAACGCAACGCCGACCTGGTTGACATGACCTGTTACGCGCCGCTGTTCGGCCGCAAAGGACACATGCAATGGCGTCCCGACATGATCTATTTTGACGATCGAAACGTCGTGCGGACGACCAACTACTACGTCCAACAGTTGTTCAGCCGTAACAAGGGCGATGTCTACCTTGCGAACAGCATCGATGTGGTCGCCAAGTCGCCGGAACCCTTGTTTGACGGTCACGTCGGAATCGGCACATGGAACACGACGATCGAATTGGCCGAAGCGGCGGTCAACGGCCGACCGCTTGACTTGGCGGATTGGAAATCAAGTTCGGGAGAATTCGATTACACCGGCGGTCGACTCAGGCAAACCGACCTGCAAGCGACTCCCGCGTTGGCGATTAGTCACGAGAGCTTCTCCGGAGAAAAAATCGTCTTCACCGCGCGTGTCAGGAAAACGGGCGGCAAAGAAGGATTCCTGCTTCGATTCGCTTCTGACGCCAATGGCAACGGCGGCTACTGGTGGAACGTCGGCGGTTGGAACAATCAAAAACATGGCATTGAATCGTTTGACGGTGACCAAAGCAGCACGATCGCCGAAGTCGACGGAGGCATCGAATCCGACCAATGGTACGACTTGAAGAT
Organism: Crateriforma spongiae; assembly: GCF_012290005.1. Taxonomy (NCBI): domain Bacteria; kingdom Pseudomonadati; phylum Planctomycetota; class Planctomycetia; order Pirellulales; family Pirellulaceae; genus Crateriforma; species Crateriforma spongiae. The sequence goes on along the minus strand of NZ_JAAXMS010000006.1, from coordinate 175,787 downwards.
CGAAATGAATGGCGACACCCTACGCTGTTTCATCAACGGCGACCTGAAGCAACAGATTCAACTTGGATCGCTGGACGTTTCCATTTCGTCGACGTACGACCGCGACGGTGGCGAGATCATCCTGAAGCTGGTCAATCCGACGGCCGCTGAAGTCGATGCCCAGATCGAAATCAGCGGTGTTCAAGCCATGGCATCAACGGCATCGATGGTCACCCTGGCGGGCACCAAAGACGCCGTCAATACGTTCGAGTCGCCCGAGACGGTGAAGCCGGTGGCGTCAAAGATCGCGGCAGGGACGGAGTTTCAACACACCATCCCGCCATACGCCGTCCAGGCGATCCGGATCAAATCCGAAAGAACGAACTGAAACCGGTCCTGAATCCGGATGGATGCAGCGCGAACGACAAAACTTGACGGAACATGTTCAACATCGTGTCCAGAATCATTCGCGTGAACATGGAACCGAACCCGAATCTTTCAGACTTCGCGCCCGCTTCGGATCCACGATCATCCATCCATTGATCGAATTCGTCAAAGCTGATCGTGGCATCCAGATCGGCATCCGCGGCCGACAATCGACGCCACTGTCGGCGGCTCAATTCGTCTTCGGTCAGCGTACCGTCGCCATCGCTGTCCAGAGTATCAAAGCGGTTTTGGCGAAGCATCGCAACCAAGCTGCTGATCTCTTCGCTCGATAGAACCGTGTCGCCATCGGTGTCGGCCTGTGCGTCAAACAGATGCGTCCACAACCGCGTGGGAACTTCGCTTTCCGCCAAGAAACCATCACCGTCGGTGTCATAAGTTTCAAACAGCGTGTCGGTGTTGATACGTGTCAAACGGTTGATCGCCGCGTCGCTTAGCGTCGGGGGAACATCGCCCGCGTCCGTGTCGTCGTCATCTGCCATGTCATCGCCCGCATCCGTGTTGCCGTCGTCCGGCGTGTCGCTTTGATCCGTGCCGTCGGTTTCGTCGCCGTCAGTCTCATCACCATCGGTCTCATCACCATCGGTCTCATCACCATCGGTTTCATCACCATCGGTTTCATCACCATCGGTTTCGTCGCCGTCAGCTTGCTCTTCGCCGTCGTTTGTCGGCGTGTCGTCGGTTCCCGAATCCCCGTCCGACTCATCGTCCGTTCCGTCATCGGCCGAGTCCGTCGGATCGATCAAACCGCCATCGTCGATGATGACATCGGGGTCTTCATCGACATCGGGATCGGTGACGTCATCTTCGGACGGCGTTTCGGTCACTGCCGGAGCATACAGCTCCAAGATCTCGTTGGTGTCCGAATCGCCCAGTTCCGTGAACGCTTGAGCCGGTGAAACGGATTCGGACAGCACGGCGCCGAAATCATCCGAGTGCTCCAGTCCCAACGAATGTCCGATCTCATGGACCGCGACCCAGACCAGATCGAAGGCGGCATTGCCTTGCTCATTTCCGACTTCCCAGTTCTCCGCGATGTCGAACTGAATGTCGCCCGCAATGCGTGGTGGATTCACGTCATCCGGGAAGTAGGCTTGAGCCAGCGTGCCGCCGGATCCATCGATCGCAGCAAATGAGATATCAATCGAATCGCGAAGGCCCGCGGTGGATGTCGGCGTGAACGTGATATCGGCGACTGAAGCCCAGGCGTCGAACGCCGTCTCCAATGCCTGGATCGTTTCTTCCGAAGACAACCCCGGTGCCGTGCCCTCGATGTAGTAACTCAGATCGGCTGCCCCCTGGCCGGGGCCATCCCATCCCATGCTGGCCGCCAGTAATCGCCGAGACTCCAGCGATTCGGCCATCAGACGTCGGCGTCGTGTCTTCTGTTTCATTCGTGACTTGCGTGTCAATCGTGACTGACCTGTCAACATGAATTCGAAATCCTTCACGGGGGGAAAGCTCCAAACAGCGATCCGAAACAAACGGATCTCCGCTTGGCACCGATAGGACGATTCAACCGACTGGTGTCACACCGACAATCGGACGAATTCTTGACATTCCTGTTTCACCGCAACACGAGCCGTCCGGACACAACGGGATCCAAGTTCAACCCGTTGATGTTGCACGCCAAGACGGGGCGAACAGCCCGTGTTTCCGCCCCACACGCAGTGGGTGATCGGTGACAAATGGACATGTAGCCAGAAGGATGCCACCGATTCTCCTGCGTGTGGATGATTCCGCGTCGAAAAGCTATTCTGCGGAAACAAACGAATCCGCTGAACTTCCCCAACGTCATCGGCATTGCCGGCCCATCATGATTTCCAAGACTGCCGAATACGCTTTGCGTGCCGTGGCCAGCATGGCCGGATGCGGGGCACCAGTTTCGGCAGACAACTTGGCGAAACAGACCAAGGTGCCACGGCGTTATCTGACCCGCGTGCTGCAAGACTTAGTGGCTCACGATTTGGTCCGGTCGCGGCCCGGTCCTGGTGGCGGTTACGAATTGACTCGGCCGACCGATCAATTGACGATTCTGGACGTCATCAACATCGTCGACCCGATCGAACGAATCCGTCGTTGTCCGCTGGGACTGGCCACGCACCATGAGTTGTGTCCGTTACATGCGGAACTGGACAAGGCATACGCGGAAACGGAGGCCGCGTTCAGCCGCGTGACGATCGCGGCGCTGTTGGAATCAACCAGTCCGATTGTGCCACTGTGCGAATCGCCCCAGTAGCCATCGTCAAAACGCTTCCCCCGCAATTGCCCATGACACGTCCGGCGGTCGGATAAACTGTGCCCATCGGATCGTGGGCGTCCCAATGATGGACATCTCGGTGCCCCATCCACGTTTTTCCACTCGTGCTGGGAACAGTCCACCTATGCGATGCCACCTCCAAATATTGTGCTTGCCCGTTGTCATGTTGTGTGCATTGGCGACCCAAGTATCTCTTGCCCAGCGCACGCCCCCGTCCCAGTGGAAATGGGTCGATACCAACATCGCCGACGACTGCCAGCACCACACGCTTTACAGCGAAGCATCGGGGCGCGACATCGGGTTCAGCGTCTACCTGCCGCCGGGTTATGAAACGTCGAACCAACGTTATCCGGTCGTGTATTACCTGCACGGAGCCGGCGGCAGCGAATCGTCGTCCCGTGAATTCGCATGGGCAGTCAAACAGGCGATTGCCGACAAAGCCATCCAGCCCGTGATCTATGTTTTCCCCAACGGTGGCCAGCGCAGCGGCTATCGCGACTGGGACGACGGCACCGTCATGACCGAATCGTGGATCATCCAAGAATTGATCCCTCACATCGATACAACCTTTCGCACGATCGCCAACCGTGACGGTCGCGCGCTGTGCGGCTGGTCCATGGGCGGCGGCGGGTCCCTGCGGTTTGCCATGAAATATCCGAACCTGTTTTGTGCGGCGGCGACGATGAGCGCGGCTTTGGGGATGCCAGGCGAAGACGCCAACGATTCGGCGGCGGCGAATCTGCGTCGCAACATCGACGAAATCCGCGACCGCGTTGGTATCTGGATGGCCGTCGGCGAAACAGACTTTTTAAGGCCGGGCAATGAAGCCTTTGCAGAAGCCCTCACCACACTGGACGTGGATCACTCACTGACGATCCTTCCCCAGACCGGACATAACCTGGGACAGATGTCAACCAAGTTTCATCGCGACATCGTGATGATGCTTGACACGCACCTCGCGGAACCACAAGTGGTTGCACCGGAGCTTGATTCGATCCGTTTGATCCAAGACGAATCGTATCGTCCCGATGCGACCGATCCATACGCGCGCCGTCGATGCAAGTTGGACTGGTACCTGCCGACCGATACTGCGGCGACCGCAACGCTGGTCTGGTTCCACGGTGGTTCGATCCGCAGCGGCGACAAAGCCGGCGATATTGCCGTGAACTTGGCGCGACGATTTTGCCGTGACGGCTTCGCCGTGGTGTCGGTCAACTATCGGCTGTCACCCAAGGTCCATTATCCGGTCTATCTGGACGATGCCGCCGCCGCGGTGACCCACGTCATCGGCCGAGTCCGCGAGTATGTTGGCGAGCCATCCAAGGTGTACGTGTCCGGTCATTCCGCCGGCGGGTACCTGGCCGCGATGGTCGGCGTCCACCCCGATGCGTTGGCCAAACATGGCTGCAGCACCGATTTGTTGGCGGGCGTGGTTCCGGTGTCCGGCCAGATGATCACGCATTCGACCGTCAGGGCCGAACGCGGGATCGACCGTTCACGTCCGGTGATCGACGCCGCCGCGCCGGCCTATCACGTCGACGATTCAGCACCGCCGTTTTTGTGCATCGTCGGCGACGACGACTTGCCCGCTCGATCGGCGGAGAATCGCTACTTCGTGGCCGCGATGAAAGCCGCCGGCCACGCTCACATCCGCTTCGTCGAAGTGCCCGGACGCAACCATTCCACGATCGCCAACCAAATGGGCCAACCCGACGACGCGGTCGCACGCCTGATCACCCGCTTCATGACCGGCAAGTAGGACCACACACACGTCATTCGGTTGACGGGGCTGATGAGGCGGCGGCTGCGGCGTTGGCTTGTTCGATCCGTTGTCGCTGTGCCTTGTTTAGCCCTTGGCTGAAATAGACTTCCGGCTTGAACCAAATCTTGTTGCCACGCATCCATGGATCGTCGACGTCCAGGCTGAGGTCGCAATCGAACCGGGCCAGGATCGAATGGCGTTTGCCCGCCGTGCCAGCGTTAATGAAATGGCACAGCCCCCACGTGATGCCGCGTCCGTCATCGGTGTCAGTGAACGCGTCGGGAGTGAACGGCGCACAGGCGACCGGCGGCATGTCGACGACCGATGCGATTTCGAAGTTGATGCCGTCCGGCGACCACTGCATCGTGCTGCGTTCGTTGCCGTCTTTGATGCTGAGCGCCGCCACACCGTCTTTGAACGGAAAGTAAGTCGTTTCGTGCCCGGAGTGCAGCACGGGATTCAGCGGACAACGCTGAAACGGTCCCAGCGGATCGTCCGACGTGACCAAGCCATGACCCACCGCATACCTTTTTCGTTCATCGGGCCACTTATTGAACGCCGCCTTGTAATAGATGTGAATCTTGCCGCGATAAACAATCGGCATCGGATCGTGCACCGCGTCTTGGTCCCACGTTCCTTTGGGACCGGTCGGCACAACGTTCTGATAGGTATGCGTCCAAGGCCCATCGGGTGAATCCGCGTGCGACACCGATACCGCACACCAATCGCCTTTCAATCCGCTCGGTTCAATGAACGCTTGATAGTAAAGGTAATACCGGCCTTTCCAAACCAGGATGTCCGGCGTTGCCACGCTACGCCATCCCGGTTGTGGTTTGGGAGGTCGTGGCACGGCGACCGCTTGTTCTTCCCAAGTGAAACCATCCACGCTGGTCGCGTGCCAAATTTCGCACAAGTCCCAATCGGTCGACGGGATCTCATCGGTCGCCTGTTCCGCGTTGGCCGCACCGATCGGCGGAACGACGGTGTCTCGCTTGGTGTACCAGATGTGGTACTTGCCATCGGCCAGGATCGGACGCGACGGATCGCGACGTGTCACCGTGCCATCGCCGTCGTGGTAATCCAAGCCCTGCAGCGGCGTGTATTTGAATTGCGTGTACAGCGGATTGTCCTGCAGCAACGGTGCCGGATACTCGAACAACCGCTGCGAAGCGGTGCTTAGCGGAATATCCGGTTTCGTGCTGGGCATCTTGTGCGGAAACGCTTGAGATTGCCCCATGCAGGGCGAAGCCGACCAGCACAACAACAACGCGCCGAACATCCAGCACGCTAAAGACAATCGAAACAACATGGTGGGACGCCTGGGTGGGGAATGGAGATCAAAAAAGGCGAATCAGGGGTGGGGCAGGTCGTGCCGAACCCCCAAGACGAAAACGCCCGGCTCGGCACACCGACCCATTGTAAACAATTTACAAAGCCGTGTCGGGGTGTGTTTTGTCTTAGGACGCCGCGTCGCTTTGCACCAACTGGCGGAACTCCGTCGGCGATCGTCCGGTCGCCCGTTTGAAGGCTGCCGCCATGTACTCGGGATACTCAAAACCCGTTCGCTTGGAGATTTCGTGGATTGAGATGTCCGTTTCGGCCAGCAAAACCTTCACGCGGTCCATTCGCACCCGCGTCATTTCGTCATGCGGCGTGCGACCGACCAATTTGACAAATCGATGCTCCAGCGCCCGACGCGACAATTCAGTTTGCTTCAACACGTCGGCCACGCGAATGTTTTCACAGGCATGCCGACGGATGAAGCTGAGCGCCTTGACCACGTCCTGATCATCGATCGCCATCGTGTCAGTTGATTGCCGCATGCGAATCCCCAACGGTTGCGTGATCAAGGGATGATCCGCGTCGACCACTTGGCCGTTCATCATTCGGTCCAACATTTCAGCCGCCTCGTAACCGGTACGGCGAGTATCAGGGATGACACTGGACAGCGCCGGATCGCTCAGTTCGCAAATCAGACGATCGTTATCGACCCCCAACACGGCGGCTTGTTCGGGAACGCTGATCCCCAGCGTTCGACACGCATCCAAGACTTGATGTGCCAAGAAATCGTTGCATCCCATCACCGCCACCGGCCGCGGCAGACTCTTTAGCCAATCGGTCAGCCCCGACGCAACGCGATCCCAGCGGTACATCGGATCATAGCGATGCATCGTCTGGTGTTCGAAGAAGCGACATTCCGCGCGTGTCGCCAATTCACAGAACCAATCACGCCGGGCGTTGGACCAGCGAAGGCCCGGGTCGCCACAGAATGCCAGGTTGCGAAAACCGCGATCCAAGAAATGCTCCACCGCCAGTTCAGCGATCCCACGGTCTTCGGTGTCGGCCCAGGGCACCCCCGGCAAATGTCGCGCGGCACTCAGGTCCACCATGGGCAAATTCAACTGCCGAAGCCGACGTCCGATCGCATCGGTTTCGACTCGAGCGACGATCCCATCGCCCTGCCAAGTGTCCAGCCATGCCGGCGGCATCGCCCCGCGTTCCTGTTCGCTCAGATAGATCGACCAGTCCGTTTGGTGCTTGGCGTACTGGTTGATCCCGTCCAGCAAACCGCGGCAATAACCATTGGACGTTTCAACCAGCAATGCGACGGCGCGGCGGGTCATCGATGATCCGGATCGGGAAAACAGGTGTTTCCGGCGACGGCGGGGACAGAAAACGCCGCCCAGAAAGATGTGAAATATCTACGACACTTTGCGTGAAGTCTACTGGAGCCTGGGAGCCGGGTGGCCAAAAATAGGGGCCCATGTCCGCAGAAACTTGGCTTCAGTGGTGGATGGATCGCCGAACGGCCCCATCGACCGACTGCGTCCCGGTATCATCGCCGGCTCTGCTGTGACGTGAAATAACTTCGCCCTCAACCGACAGGAACCCCGCCGTGTCCGCATTCCCCGAAGTCAGCAAGATCAAGTACGAAGGTCCCCAGTCGGACAACCCTCTGGCGTTTCGCTGGTACAACCCCGATGAAGTGGTTGCCGGCAAGACGATGAAGGAACACCTGCGGTTCACCGTCGTGTACTGGCACACCTTCCGCGGCACCGGTGCGGACCCGTTCGGCGGCGCGACGATGTGCCGGCCTTGGGACGACGGAACCGAAAGCGTTGAAAACGCATGCAACCGTGCTCGCGTGGCTTTCGAGTTCTTTGAAAAACTGGACGCCCCGTTCTACGCGTTCCACGACCGTGACGTTGCTCCCGAAGGTGCCAATCTTGCGGAAACGAACGCCAACTTCGACGCGGTCGCCAAAGTCCTGAAGGAACAGCAAGACGCGACCGGCGTGAAGCTGCTGTGGGGCACCGCCAACATGTTCAGCAATCCGCGGTTCATGCACGGTGCGGCAACCACGTGCAATGTCGACGTCTTCACCTACGCCGCGGCACAAGTCAAAAAAGCGTTGGAGATCACCAACGAACTGGGTGGCGAAAACTATGTGTTCTGGGGCGGTCGCGAAGGCTACCAATGCCTTTACAACACGGACATGAAACGCGAACTGGATCACCTGGGCCGATTCTTCCACATGGCGGTCGACTACGCCAAAGAAATCGGTTTCAAGGGCCAGTTCCTGATCGAACCCAAACCGAAAGAGCCCACCAAGCACCAGTATGACTCCGATGCAGCGGCTTGTCTGAACTTCCTGCGTGCGTATGACTTGACCGATCATTTCAAGCTGAACATCGAGACCAACCACGCGACGCTGGCCGGTCACGAAATGATGCACGAACTGGAATACGCGGGCATGCAAGGCATGTTGGGTTCGATCGACGCGAACACCGGCGACCTGCTGTTGGGCTGGGACACCGACCAGTTCGCGACCAACTATTACCTGACCACGCAAATCATGCTGGTCTTGCTGAAGTACGGCTTGTCACCCGGTGGCGTGAACTTCGACGCCAAGGTTCGTCGCGAAAGCTTTGAACCGATCGATCTGTTCTATGCCCACATCGGCAGCATGGATGCGTTCGCCCGCGGTTTGAAGATCGCCGCGAAGATGATCGACGAAGGCGGCCTTAGCAAATTGGTCGACCAGCGATATTCCAGCTGGGACGGCGACTTGGGCAAGAAGATCGAAGCCGGCCAGGTTTCCTTCACCGACTTAGAAAAGATCATGCTGGAGAAGGGCGAGGTCGAAGCCAACGCCAGCGGCCGCCAAGAGTTGATGGAAAACATCTTCAACCGCTACTTGGATTTGGCCTAACACGGACGTCCGCTCACGGCGAGGCGAGCCGATGTGCTGGCGTCGCCGTCGGGCAATCAGAAACTGCACTGCACGGGTGAAGCCTAATCACCCGTTCGCGATGGTCGGTCGGCTTGGTCGGCCGGCCCTTTTTTTGCCTTTCACTTGCATTGGTCCCACGATGATTCGAGTGTCGTTATTGCTGATCGCCGTTTGTGTGTCGGCATCCCACTTGGCGGCTCAAACGCCGAAGGTTTGGATCTATTCGGACATCAGCGACCCGACGTTGGCCGGCAACAACAAGGAAGGCACGATCAATGATCCCGACGACGTGTCCGCCATGGCGGGCTATCTGTTGTTGGCCAATGAGTTTGAAACCTTGGGCATCGTGGTGACCAGCACGCACCGCGGCGAGCACGCCACAACACCGGACCAAGCCGCCTGGGCCGACCAGTACTTCGGCGAAGCCTATCGCAGCGAGGTCGCCGCTTTGAATGAATCGCTGGACGGCTATCCTGACGATATCACGTTTCAACAATCGTGCATCAAGGAATCGGCCGAACGGTTTGATCCAAGAAACGACTATGTGTCGCTGGATTCCTACGACACCGTCGCCGCTTTGCTGAACCGTGCCCAACAAGACGACGTCAGCCCATCCGATCCCATTCACGTTTTGTGCTGGGGATCTTTGACCGAGCCGGCGATTCTGGTGAAGCACTGTTTGACGACCGGCAAGGCAAACGTGCTGCAACGAATGAAATTCATCGCGCACTGGACCAATTCATCCCTTCACCAGGGAACCCCGGCGCATCCCGAACACGTTGCCAATTGTCGGGAAGACGCCAAGGCGTGTGCCTATTTGAAATCGGTCGCCGCCCAATCGAAGATCGTCTATCACGAATGTGGCGCGATCGGCCAACACGGAATCGTCAGCGGTGCTCCGTCGGGCAAAGACTATTTCGAAGCGTTTCGAACCAGCCGGCTGGGCACCCTTTTTGTCGAGGGCAAATTCGCTTACGGCAGCGTCGACCATTCGGATTCGGCAACCTATTGGGTGCTGATGCCGGGCTTCGGCGTCACCCTGGATGACATCCCCGCCGACGGAACCAACACGCCGGCGATCGAACGTGCCAATGAACAGGTGTTTCGAAAACACTCACGCCGCATCCACGACGAACTGCTGCGACGCAGCCAATTGGCGGCGGGCGACAAAGCCGACTAGACCAGCGTCGCATCCGCCGGCCAGCCGCATCGTATAGCCGAACGGCCGTTGACGTGAACGGTTGTTCGCCCCAGGAACCGCACCACACATTTGTGCGTTTTTTTCTGTCGGCGTCGGGCCAGATCCGGGCATTGATCCGTTGCGTTGCCATTGTCGACGCCCGTCACCGTACCGGTGCATCACCAAACCCTGAAACGCCAATCGAGCCTTATGAAATTCCAACCTTTTGCGCTGTTGATGACCGCTGCCGCTTCCTTGGGCAGCGTCCTGGGAACATCGGTCGCCCCCGCCGCCGGTATCGCACCGACGGCCCAGCAGACCGACCCGATCGGTGTCGGTGCGGATTTGCCGGAGGTCGAAGTCACATCGATCAAAGGTGAAGACGTTTCGCTGCGTGACATCGCCGACGGCAAGCCAACGGTGCTTGTCTTTTTCCGCGGCGGATGGTGCCCGATTTGTTCGCGGCACACTGCGGAACTGATCAAGGTACATCCAAAGATTCAGGAAGCGGGTGCGCAGATCGTCGCCATCAGTCCCGACAATGAATCCAGCAGCAAAGACAACATCGCCAAAAACTCGATCCCCTTCCCCGTCTTCAGCGACGCCGATGTGTCGGCCGCCAAAGCATTCGGGTTGGCATTTCAAGTCGACGATGGAACCTTGGAAAAGTACAAGGGCTACGGAATCGATTTGGAAAAAGCGTCGGGCTTTGACCATCACGCGTTGCCCATTCCGGCGGTCTACATCACCGACGCGAACGGCAAGATCGTCTACGCCCACAGCGATCCAAACTATCGCGAACGCTTGGATCCCAAAAAGATCCTGGACAACTTGCCCAAATAGGCTCTGGTCGCATTGATCGCTGATCCCTTCGGCTCAATTTGTCTTCTCGATTAGCCAGTCGTCAATTGTGTCGTAAACTTGCTGGCGATCCGATTCCAACAGCAAGTTGTGTTTCAGCCCGGCGAATTCTTTTCGGCGGGCTGTGTCGCAGCGGTCCACCAATTGTTGTGTCGACTCGCGATCACACAGCGTGTCATCGCCGCCGGTCAACACCAGCAAGTCAGCGGATATTTGATCGGCGTTTTCGACCAGTTCATGCCCGCTGGCCATCAATGCACCTCCGATGCCGATCGACAACTGTTCGTGCACCAACGGGTCATCCGCCAATTCGCGTAAGACGTCGGCATCGTGGGTCAGTTCCGTCGCGTCGATCGAAGCACTGAATCGAAGACGCGGGATCAATTTCGCCGTCACCCAGGCGGCGAACGCTTGCGGTTTGGTCGGCGGGTTTTCCGGCAAGATCATTGGGTTGGTCACCACAGCACGTTGCACCGGAGAAGAATGATCCGCATCTGCAGCGTTTTCGATCAAATGACGCAGCACCAGGTGCCCGCCCAAGCTGTGGCCCACCAGAATCGGTTGTGCATTGGGAAAGTGTTGCCGGGCGGCTTCGATTGCCACCGCAACATCATCAACCAGGTTTTGAAGTGATTCCGCGTCGCCGCGTCGTCCGGGACTCTTCCCATGGCCACGCTGGTCGTACAAAAGCACGCCGCACTTTGCTGAGGACTTGCCCTGGTTCTCTTCGCTAGATGAGCCCTTCGAGAATCGCTTTGCGAATTCCTGGTACCACCCGCTGTGTTCCCCCAAACCGTGGACGACCACCAGCACCATCGCCGCGGATCGGTCCCCGTACAATCGCATGTGCAGCGGTCGATCGTCGGATGAAATCAATGTGTCGTCGGGCAAGACGCTCATGGCGGGTGAGTCCTTCGTCGTTTGTTTACTTCGGTTGCCTGTGGGGGTGTTCAGTGCCAGGTGTCGACGCAGATGGCATGCCAATTGCTTCCATTTCGCGTCCAAGGGTTCACGCCCGAGCCAAGATTCCTTCGCAACCGGCGAATGCCTAAACGTACGAAGATCGGCCTTTCGGCTAGCGATTTTCGGCCGGAACACGGAACGCACGGCTTCTCCATGACGTGCAGCCATCGTTTCCATCCACTCATGACTGTAACCAAGTGACAAACGAAATCATCACCACCGATTTACCCCAGCCCGCCTTACAAGAACTGCGGTGGGCTCGAGATGTGTTGCAGCATCGCGGGATTGCCGATCGCTTGACCGAATTGGTGGGAACGCCGATCACCGCATCGATCAGGTTGTTGCCCGATGTCACCGAAGATTTGCTCTATCGCGCCATCGATCGTTCCTTGAAAGCCGCTTTGGACGTTGCCGTTCGGACGCTGGGACAATCCGATGGCGATGGATCCAGCCCCAGCCTGCGGACCCACAAACTTTTGGCGGGTATCAGCGGTGCGGCGGGTGGCGTTTTGGGCGGCGCGACCGTGGCGGCGGAGTTGCCCGTGTCGACGGTGCTGATCCTACGCAGTGTCGCCGACATCGCCCGCAGCGAAGGTGAGGATTTAAGCGACTTGGAAACACGTCTGGCGTGCTTGGAAGTCTTCGCGCTGGATCCCGGCAAAGGCTCGGACATTGATGACCAAACAGAAATCGGCTACTTCGCCGTTCGCGCCGCGATGGCCAAGCAGATCAAAGATGCCACACAGTACATCACCAAGAACGGTTTGGGCGGATCGGTCGCACCGCCGTTGGTGAAGCTGATTTCCCAGATCGGTAAACGATTCGGTTTGGTGGTCAGTGAAAAGATCGCGGCACAAGCGGTGCCGGTAATCGGTGCCATTGGTGGTGCGTTGATCAACAGTTACTTCATCGATCACTACCAAGACTTGGCCCGTGCCCATTTCGCGATCCGACGTCTGGAACGCCAGCACGGTGCCGACCTGATTCGGCGTGCCTATGAATCGCTGCCGTCCGAGAACAAGTGATCGCCTGACCGGCGGATTCGACACGATCCAGCGATGGCGGATCAGCGTTCAATCACCGCTGGTCAACCCGCATTCTTCAACGTGTTCTTTGGCGATTCGATTCCAAGAAAGCGTTGATTTTCATTGATTTTCGCCTCAGGTCGTTGATTCGGCTGTTTCTTTCGACACCTTTCGGCACGCCGGTTGCTTTCTGCCGTTGTCGTGATCGCAAAACGGGTTTGCGACACGATCTTGCCCCACAACGGTCATGGCCCACATTTCGATCGCGTTGCATCACTTTCGATGCCCTAGCGACGAACCATTGAACGGGCGTTTGCCCGACGGCGTTGACCGATCTTGATACACCTATGCTGATCAACCCCACCACGCTCCCGCGGTTTGGCCCCTGGGCCATTCCGACCGGTCGATCAGCGGTCACTTCGGTATGCGATGGCGTGTTAGACGCGATCGGATCGACGCCGCTGATTCGCCTTGATCGTTTTCTGCCGGACGCCGATATCGATCTGTTGGTCAAAGTCGAAGCGTTGAATCCGGGCGGCAGCGCGAAAGACCGTCCCGCCAAGCGGATGCTGCAACAAGCCTTGGATGACGGCAGGATTGATCAACAAACGGTGATCATCGAATCATCCTCCGGCAACATGGGCATTGGTTTAGCCCAAGCTTGTGCCTATCACGGATTGCGTTTCATTTGCGTGGTCGACCCTCGTGCACAGGTCAACAATCTGTCGATCATCCGTGCCTTGGGTGGCGAGATTGAAACCGTGACGCGGCCGATCGACGGCGACTTTCTGACAGCACGCTTGTCGCGCGTTCAGGATTTGCTTCAGCGACACGCCAATGCGTATTGGCCAAACCAATACGCCAATCCAGCCAACCCACTGGCTCACTTCCACGGCACGATCGCGGAGATTGACCGTGCGTTATCCGGCGAATTTGACGTGTTGTTGGTAGCGACCAGCAGCACCGGAACCGCTCGCGGATGTCGCGATTTTCTACGTCAACGCGGTCGCAAAGTGGACGTCATCGCCGTCGATTCGATCAACAGCGTGTTGTTCGGTGGATCACCCGGTCCACGAAAAATTCCAGGCATGGGGGCGGGCAAGATCCCGGCATTGGCGGCAGGCCAATCCTTTGACCAAGTGCGTCGCGTGACCGATTTGCAATGTGTGATCGGCTGCCGAGTCGCTGCGAGACGCGAAGCCATGCTGGTGGGCGGATCATCTGGCGGTGTACTTGCGACGGTCGCCACGATGAAAAACGAATTAGCCGGAAAACGCTGTGTCGGAATCCTGCACGATTCGGGCACGCGTTACCTGGACACGGTGTTCAACGACCAGTGGGTCCAGTCCGCACTTGGAATTGCACCGGAGCGACTACATCAAATGGTAACCCAGGCGGATTTCGCCGTTTCAGATGAGGTTTTAGCATGAGCATTGCACCCAGCGTTGGCACCATCGGTTGGGGCGTCCCCACGATCCCGCAGCGTCAGCCGTACCGAATTGCAATCGTCGGATGCGGTCCTCGTGGATTGCATTGTTTGGATGCGTTGTCACGTCATTTGACGAATGAAGATCTGGCACGAACCGAAGTCACCGTGTTCGAACCCGCTGAATGCCCCGGCGCCGGTGTAATCTATTCGCCCGACCAGCCCGCTTCGTTGAAGATGAACTTTGCCACCGAACACATCGATGTTTGGAACCGCTCTGGCGGCACTGCCAGCGACGCGGACACCGATGGCAAATCGCTGCGAGGCCCATCGCTGCTGCAGTGGTTGGCTGAAAACGCACCGCAATACGCCCAAGCGGATTCCTACATTCCACGCGCTCTGGTCGGCGAATACTTGCACGACGCTTTTGTCCGCATTCGCCGAAGGCTTCAGGCCGTTGCGGTGTTCCGACACCGCCAGTCGAAAGTCGCGGACGTGAGGCACGATGGTGAACGTTGGGAAATCAAGTCGCAGGGGCGTTGGTGGAATTTTGACGAGGTTGTTCTGGCAACCGGTCACGAAGGCCTGCGTGCCAACGTGGACTTGCCACCGACAGATGACCACACGCCTGTTCGCTTTGTCTATCCGGTGCAAGACTCGCTTTGCCGAAGCTGCATCCCGGCCGGCAGCCGTGTTGCCGTCCGCGGATTTGGTCTGACGGCGATTGATGCAGTCCTTAGCCTGACCGAAGGCCGCGGCGGAAAATTCTTGGACAACGGATTTCTGCCCAGCTATATCCCCAGCATGTTGGAGCCCGAACAGATTTCGCTGCACAGTCGATCAGGACGTCCCATGTTGGCGAAACCGACTCGCAAGGTGGAACCGGTCGATCGAACTTTCTATCAGCCATTCCAAGCGGCACTGTCGGCATTGCAAAAACAGCGTGGAGAGATTCGATTCAATCAACACCTTTGGCCCATCCTGACCGACGCCGCTGCCGGATTGATGTCGGCCAGTGGTCAAGATTGCTCCGCCTGCGACATCGACCACTGGTATCGCGGCTGGTCACGATACCGAATGGACGCGGCGTCGGCACAACATCACATGTTTCAATCGGTTTGTGTGTCGTATGCCAAGCGTCCGATCAACGAAGCCTATGCGATTGGTGAAACTTGGCGTCGTCTGTATCCGCAATTGGTGCAACTGGTCAGCTTTGGCGGACTGGAACCAGGACAATATCAGACGTTCCATAAAGTGGCGATGGAAATGGAAAAGATCGCGTTCGGACCACCGGCTCGAAGCGTGGCCAAGATGGTGCGTTTGATCAAATCGCGTCATGTCCGCATCGCCGAAGAAACTGAACCACCGGTGGGCGTTGACTCGGTGATCGATGCAGTCATCGCCGGCCCCAGCCAAGCCAATCAATCGGGTCCCGTTCGATCGTTGCTGCAACAAGGCCACCTTCACCAAGACGAAGAAACCGGCGGCATCCGTATCCATCGCGACGGTGCGGCGGTGAATTCGCCCGACGGCCTGGCGATCTTTGGTCGCGCCACCGAAGGCTGGATCCTGGGCAACGATACTCTGTCGCGTACACTACACGACCAGATCGAATCTTGGTCCCAAACCATCGCCAGCCGGTTGCATGCCCACACCCACTGAAACCATCACGGAACAAACGACATCGCCTGACAACGATCCAACGTTTGATCGATACTGCCAAGGCGTCCCGCCGTTGTCCGGACGCATCGAACCGTGGATGGTTCAGTTCTTAAGTGCGGCGGAATTTCGTCAGCGGATTGAGCCGCACGGGTCACCCGTCAACGTGTTGAATCCGCACCGGATGGCCGAAAACGTCGCCGAATTGAATCAGATCGCGGCGGAGCGTCAGGTTGACTTTCGCATCTTCTTTGCACGCAAAGCCAACAAGTGTTTGTCGTTCGTCGATCAAGCACATCAACTGGGGATCGGCGTCGATACGGCCAGCGAAATCGAGTTGGAACAGACGCTCGATCGAAATCTGCCGCCCGCCGATGTGATCTGCACCGCCGCGGTGAAATCGGAATCTCTGATCCGGCGATGCATGGACAACAAGATCTGCATCGCAATCGACAACCATGACGAATTTGAACGTGTTCGCTGCCTGGCGACCACTCACCAAAAGCAAGCCATCGTAGCGTTGCGGCTGAGCGGGTTTCTGCACGGAACCCGGCGACTGGAATCGCGATTCGGATTCGATTGTGAACGTGACCGCAACCTGTCCGAGATTCCAGTGGATGATCGTATTCGAATCATTGGCCTGCATTTTCATCTGGACGGTTACGATCCGCATCAACGCGTCACCGCCATCGGCGAATCCATCCGTTGGGCCAAACGCTTGCGGACCGCCGGCCATCATCCCCGCTTCATCGATATGGGTGGTGGACTGCCGGTGTGTTATCTGAAACACCAGGATCAGTGGGATCATTTCTGGGACCAGCATGCCGAATCACTCCGCGGGCGAACCGATGAAGTGACTTACAACCGGAATCCGCTTTCTCGCTCTGTCCACCAGGCCGATGTCGGTCCACCACAGTCGATGTATCCGTATTACCAAAGTCAGACCCGAGCGACTTGGTTGGCGACCGTCCTGGATTCCAATGTGGGCCGCCAAACCGTGGCTCAGGCTTTGAAAGAAAACGGACTGCAGTTGCGATGTGAACCCGGACGCAGCCTGTTGGACGGATGCGGGATCACGATTGCACGAATTGAATTTCAAAAGCAAGACACACGTGGACGCCGGCTGCTGGGCTTGTCGATGAATCGCACCCAGTGCCGCACGACCAGCGACGACTTCTTGGTCGATCCACTGCTGATCCCATCCAATCGCGAAGCACGAACGGCCGTGGAAGGCTATCTGGTGGGCGCATACTGTATGGAATCGGAGCTCTTATCTTGGCGAAAGTTCCGTTTTCCCAGCGGCGTCGGTATCGGAGACCATATCGTGTTTCCCAACACGGCCGGCTATCTGATGCACTTCTTAGAGAGCCGGTCGCATCAATTTCCGCTGGCTAAAAACTTGGTAATCGGTGCTGACGGGGGCGCCGACCTACGATTGGACGACATTGATCGCTGATCGACCAATCGCCGGCCCCATGCCTGCAAATCATCGCTGATTGCGGTCAATTTTCGAAATGGCACGCAGCGTGCTTTCCCAATCCCAGTGAAATCGCTTGGGCCTCGCATCGTTTCGCGGCCCGAACGTCCAACCATTCCACACTGGGAGAATCCGATGCTTTACTGGGCAGCCGTCTTTTTCATCATCGCTCTAGTCGCGGGCTTGTTAGGTTTCGGCGGAATTGCAGGCGGAGCCTCCACCATCGCTCAAGTCCTGTTCGTCGTCTTTCTGGTCCTGTTTGTGATCAGCTTGCTGTTCGGTCGACGCGGACGCGTGGGATAAGAAACGTCCCACACCCCGATATTTTCTTAGTGCGGTCACGCGCCGGTGATCGCACTTTTTTCATGGCCTTTGTGAATATCTCCGGCCAATTCACACACCGATTTTCAAGTACAGAACATGTCCGATCCTAAACCGCAGTGCCCCTACCAAACCCAA
Source organism: Crateriforma spongiae (assembly GCF_012290005.1). Taxonomy (NCBI): domain Bacteria; kingdom Pseudomonadati; phylum Planctomycetota; class Planctomycetia; order Pirellulales; family Pirellulaceae; genus Crateriforma; species Crateriforma spongiae. The sequence continues at coordinate 158,058 of NZ_JAAXMS010000006.1, read as the reverse complement.
CAGTTCGGTCGTCCCGTCGACGACAACCAGCACTCACAAACCGCGGGTCCACGCGGTGCCATGCTGATGCAAGATGTCCATCTGGTTGAAAAGATGGCTCACTTTAACCGCGAACGCATTCCCGAGCGGGTGGTTCACGCGAAGGGCTACGGCGCTTTCGGTACCTTCACCGTGACCAACGACATCACCGAATACTGCATGGCGGATTTGTTCAGCAAGGTCGGCAAGAAGACCGAGACGTTCGCGCGATTTTCCACCGTGGGCGGTGAAAGCGGTTCCGCCGATACCGCGCGTGATCCACGCGGCTTTGCGTTGAAGTTCTATACAGACCAGGGCGTGTGGGACTTGGTCGGTAACAACACACCGATCTTCTTCATTCGCGATCCGTTGAAGTTCAGTGATTTCATTCGCACACAAAAACGACATCCGCAAACCCATTTGCAACCCCACTGGCGACGCTGGGATTTTTGGGGGCAGGTTCCCGAAGCTCTTCATCAGGTGATGTTTCTGTACAGCGATCGTGGCACGCCGAAAAGCGCACGTTTCATGAACGGTTATGGAAGCCACACCTTCAGCATGTACAACGCCGATGGCGTACGTCATTGGGTCAAATTCCACTTCAAAACTCAACAGGGCATCGAAAACTTCAGCGACGATGAAGCGATCGCCATGGCGGGTAAGGCTCCGGACTATTCCACACGCGACCTGCATGACGCGATTGAAAACGGCGACTTCCCACAGTGGAAAATGTGCATCCAAGTGATGCCGGAATCCGACGCGGCCGACTATCACTGGCACCCCTTTGACCTGACCAAAGTCTGGCCTCATGACGATTATCCTTTGATCGAAGTCGGCACTTTTGAATTGAACCGCAACCCGTCGAACTATTTTCAAGACGTCGAACAGGCGGCATTTGAACCGGGCAATCTGGTCGATGGCATCGGCCTTAGCCCAGACCGAATGTTACAGAACCGCGTGCTCAGCTATCCCGATGCACACCGCTATCGAATGGGCGTGAATTATCACCAAATTCCCGTCAACCAACCGCGTTGTCCGTATGCGACCTACCATCGTGATGGCACCATGCGAGTCGATGGCAATGGCGGCGGTTCGGTCGACTATGAACCGAACACGATGGACGGCCCCAAGGAAACTGGCCGACGAAATGAACCGCCGATGCCCGTCCATGGAGACGGCGATCGTTACGACGAATTTCCCTGTGACGACAAGGACTACTATGGCCAGCCCAAGATCTTTTGGGAAAAGGTTTTGGACGAAGGTGCACGCGAACGTTTGTGCACGGCAATTTCAAACTCGATGCTTGATAGCCCCGAACGTATCCGGAACGCCATGCTGGAACAGTTTGAAAAGGTTCATCCCGATTTTGCCGAAGGCGTGAAGTCACGATTGGATGCTCCCGCCGAGGAACCGATTCCGATCGCATGAAATTTATCGAAGACTTCAAGAAGTTCGCATTGCGCGGCAACGTCGTTGACCTCGCGATTGGTTTCACCGTTGGTGCGGCGTTCACCACGGTGGTCAAATCGCTAGTCAATGATATTTTGATGCCGCCGATCGGATTGGTGTCCGGCAATGCTGACTTTTCCGATCTGTTCTTTGTTCTGAACCTGCCCGACGGCGTGGAGCGTCCCGAGGGCGGGTTCCAGACATTGGCTGCCGCGCAAAACGTCGGCGCAGTGACGATCAACTACGGCGTCTTTTTGAACAATTGCCTGGCATTGTTCATCATTGCCTTGGCGATGTTCCTGATCATCCGCATCGCCAACCGCGTCGACGAAGAACTGGATGAAGCGTTCGGCGACACGCCGCCACCGGGCGAACCGGCTGAAAAGAAATGTGACTTCTGTCGAACCAAGATCGCCTATCGTGCGACTCGGTGTCCGCATTGCACATCACAACTGTCGGTACCTGACGCGGTAGCACGCGACCAGAGCTTGGCCGGCCGTCCTACTTCTTAAGCATGTCCAAACCAACCGGCCGGTCTTAAATTCCCAGACCGGCCGTTGGTCGAAAACTTATCGATTCGCCAAGCGGCGTAAATGCAGTCCAATCCATCCGGCCTGCAACACGGCCCAAATCACCAAAGCGGACCACCAGAACGACACCGCGGTTTCGTCATGCGGGCGAATCCACCACGCTATGGCGACGACTGCGATCCCGGAACCAGCGGTGGCTGCCAGGATGATAGTCGTCCGTCCGAGTCCTTTGGCCGCCGCTCCCAACAGCAACCCAACGATATCGGCGATCCCATATACCGCTGCATAGATCATCAGCACGCTGGCGATCTGATAAATCTGGTCCTTTCTGCCTTCGTCGACGCCGCGCAGCGGGATTTGAAGCAAAGGGTCCGTTGCGAACATCAACAACACGCTGATGATCCCCGCCGTTGTCAGACCCAAGACCAGGCCACGCCGGATCACCTGCGAGGCGACTTCACGTCCATGTCCGGCGAAGGCTTGACCAGTGACCACTGTCACGGCAGTTGCCAGCCCAATGACCGGAATTGATAACAATTGATACAAAGAAAGCGTTGCGGACGTTGCCGCCAACCCATTGACCGACGCGGCACCAATGACCAGCAAGATGAAACTGAACAACGCCGACCGGATCAACTGCTGAACGCCTAAAGCAGATCCAGGTCCCACGATTTTGGTGGCCACCGACAAATCCGGCTTCCATGCAACGGTTCGATACCGTGCGAAGGATCGCAAACGTGTCATTAGCGTTGCGAAACCGGCAACCTTTAGCCACATCGCCAAGACAGTCGCGAGCGCCGCGCCGCGGACTCCCATCGCCGGAACACCGAGGCCTCCGAAGATCAGCCAAACATCCAAACCCACATTCACCGCTGCGGAAAATAGATTCATCCGCAGAATCGGTCGCGTGATACGCCGCCCCACGAAGAATGCCGTCAGCCCGGCTTCTAACATCGATGCAGGGGCAATCCACAATAGAATGCGAAAGTATCCGGCTTCCGCTTTTGCGAGCGCCGGTTCGTGGTCAAACGCTTGAAACAAAATCGGACTGGCCCATCCGATCATCATAAAGACCGGCACACTGGCGGCAGCCATCCAAATGCATTGCCAGATCAGCGACCAGATCTGGATGTTTGCCAGACGTCGATCTCGCCGCCCCATCTGCATCGCCACCAAAGGCGTGACATACCCCATTGCGCTTACGGGAATGCAGGCCACTGCCCAATAAAGATTTCCCGCCGCCACCGACGCTGCGGACGACGTGGGTTCATACCACATCAACAACGTCCGATCGGTAAAAAGCGTGATCGAAAAACAGCCAACGGTTGCCGCCAAGGGTACGGCCACCTTCAACAAAGCCGCATAACCGAACTCGCTTGATTCCCGTCGCTTTGGCTTGCGTTGATTCGCGGTTCGACGTTCATCACGCAGCATCAATTCGGGCTCATCAAATCCGCATGGGTCGAAAATCGGTCATCAAAACGGTGTCGAAATTGCAGCCAGTCTCCTGTCCGCACCGCCCGCCGGTTTTCCGACGTCCAAGTCACCACCGCAATGCTGTGCGTAGGTTTGCAAATCTCTTTGCGAATCTCATACCGCCCTGGTCCACCATCAATCAATTCCCATGCAACGGTCTGAACGAAACTCATCCTTCCGGAATTCACTGTATCGCATTGCGTATCGAATCCGGCATTGGACCGGAAACATTGATCGCGTGGAACGTTCGGCAAGGACCAACGGTTTGGTGATCGCACGATGCGAAGGAACCGCGGGGCTTCCCATTGCCCCGGTTAAAAATTTGCGTCTGGCACAGCAATTGCCAATCGACGTCCTTGCCAGGAAGAGCCAACAAGCACACGGACGTTTGACATAAATTTTGAACTATCGGATGACATCACAGTGAAAATCGGAATCATCGGGCACCTGAAGCATCCCATTGCGAAGCCATTCGCCGGCGGTTTGGAAACGTTCACGGATTCATTCGTACATTCACTGACCAAGCGTGGTCATGACGTCACTTTGTTTGCCAGTGGCGATTCGGACCCAACCCTACCTTTGGTCTCCATCATTAAGCGTGCGACGGTTGCCGATTCAAAGCGTCGCCTACAGCGTGTTCATCATGAATGGATCGAGTCGGTGGAGAACGAAGCCTATGCTTCTCTGATGGCCGGTCTGGCGGCAAGCAATTTTGACGTGATTCATAACCACACCCTCAGCCCGTTGCCGTTAGCTTTCGCGTCGACGTTACCGATGCCGATGATCACCACGCTGCACACGCCACCGTTGCCCCGAATGGTCGACGAACTTGCGGATCGCGGCAGTGACAACAGTGGCGCATTCGTCAACATCTCCAATGCCAACGCCGAACGATGGAGATCTTGCATCAGCCAACAAACCATTATCTACAACGGCGTCGACACATCGTTTTGGAAGAAGTGTCATCAGCCGAAACAGCGTCGTGCCATATGGTTTGGTCGCATCCTGGCGGACAAGGGGCCCCACCACGCAATTGATGCGGCACACGCGGCAGGGTTACCCATCGACATCGCCGGACCGGTTGCGGATTCCGAATACTTCGACCACGAGATTCAACCGCGACTGCAGGACACCGATTGCTATCACGGCCACTTGACCCATGAAGAATTGTGCGGCTTACTCAGCCGATCCGCGGTGGCATTGGTCACACCATGCTGGGACGAACCCTTCGGTTTAGTGGTGGCCGAAGCCTTGGCTTGCGGAACCCCCGTCGCAGGGTTTGCACGCGGTGCATTGCCCGAACTGATCACTCCCGCGGTCGGTCGATTGGCATGCCCCGGTGATTCATCGGACCTTGCACGTGCCGCTTTACAGTGCATCGACATCAACGGGTTGGCTTGCCGGCGTATCGCCCAGAAACGTTTCGGGTTCCAACGCATGGTCGACCAGTACGAATCGTTGTACGCACGTCATCGTTTGGAGGCGGCAGCATGAACCGTCCTCATGTCGGCTTTTATGTCCACTATCACGGATTGGGCCACAAACATCGGGCCGAAGCAATCATGCGTCATCTGGATTGCGATTGCACGGTCATCACCAGTCGATGTGGCGATGCCGCGTGGTCGGGCAAACACTTGATCGATGTGATGGACCTTCCCAGTGACATCGATGATGTTCCCGATCATGGCTATCGGCATCGTCAAGAAGTTCCCGCCCTGCATTACGCTCCTTTGTGGACAAGCAACATCACTGCACGCGTCGCCGCATACACGGGGTGGTTGCAAGATGCCAAGCCGGACTTGATGGTCGTGGATGTTTCGGCAGAAACTTCGATGCTGACGCGTTTGGCCTCCATCCCACAAGTCGTCGTCCGCCAACATGGTCGCCGTGATGACGATGCGCATCACAATGCATACGCCGCAGCGATTTCACTGCTGGCACCTTTTCCGGAATCTTGGGAGGACGACATCACACCGTCCTGGGTCCGCCAAAAGACGATCTATCTGAACGGTTTTCGCCGAGAACCGGAAAAGGCGCCACAGACGATACCACAGCATGAACGTCCCACCGTGGTCGTCATGTTTGGACGGGGAGGACATGCTGATGCGCACGCCCCACTGCGTTCCGCAGCGAACGAGTGCCCCGATTTTCAGTGGCTGGTGATCGGACTGGATGACGACGAACACCACCCGGCCGGTCCGGCAAACCTAAGCTTTCTTGGCTGGCAAGAATCCCCCCAAGATATCTATCGTCACGCCGATGTCGTGGTCACCGCGGCGGGGCACAACAGTGTGATGGAAATCGGATCTTATCGGCGACCGATGATCGCCATTGCCCAGGATCGCCCCTTCGACGAACAGATCCGCAAAGCCAGGATACTCGACCGTGAGGGCTTGGCGGTCGGATTGTCGCGCTGGCCCGAAGCTGGCAGCTGGCCAAAACTCCTGGATCGGGCCCGCCGGCTGGACACCAGCCAATGGGATCGCGTTTTTCAAGAGGACGGGGCGCAACAGGCGGCCAGCTATCTGACATCAACAGCACAATGGGCCGCTAAACAAAAACGTTCACAAACGGAAACGTCACCATGTCCTTCAGCGTGATGACGATCGTCCGTGGTCGTCGAAACCATTTATGGAATCAAGGCCGCAGCATCACCGAATCTCATCGCAAGCCGGACCAGTGGATCATCGTCGGCATGGATGAGGACGTGGATCCGCCGAGCATCCCCGGCGTCGATGTCGTGATCGATCGCGTCAATGGCGACGGCGAACGTTTGCCGCTGGCCGAAGCCCGCAACCGGGCGGCGGACCGTTGCAGCACCGAAACGATGGTGTTTTTGGACGTCGATTGCATCGCATCGCCCACATTGTTTCCAGCGATGGTCGACACCGTTCAACAGGCCGGTGGTCTATGGATGGGCGATGTTCGCTACCTACCCAAGGGCGCGACAACCGATCATTGGACGATGAACGACTTGATGCCGCTGTCGGTGCGTCATCCCTTGCAACCGAAACTGATAACGGACAGACAGCCGTCGCAGGACTATCACCGGTTTTGGTCTTTGTGCTTTGGGATCAGTCGCGAAGCCTTCGAAACGATCGGCGGATTTGATACCGGGTACGAAGGCTATGGTGGCGAAGACACCGATTTTGCCTTCACGGCAAGACGCGCCGGTGTGCCATTCGGTTTTGTTGCGGCTGTCGCATTTCACCAGCACCATCCGGTCTGCAAGCCACCGCTGAATCACTTCAGCCAGATCGTTTCCAACGCCGAACGATTCCGCCGCAAGTGGGATGTTTGGCCCATGGAGTCTTGGCTTCATGCGTTCGCCGAACGTGACCTGATTCGGTTCGATCCTGGTTCCGACCAAATCGATGTGCTGCGGTGTCCCAACAAGGACGAAGTGGCCGCGACCGTCATCGATTCGCCGGCCGGCTTTTGAAGCCTACCGACCGACGAATCTAACACACTGTGTCATCAAGACGTTCTTATTCGACAGCCACCCACGGACGCCCCGCCGGCACGTGTAGCGTGACCGTCGTGGCATAGCTGGTGAAATCATACTCATCTGATTTTTCATCGGACGCCGTATGGTGGGCGACCAATAAGTATCGACCTGGTTTTGGCGGCACCAGTGTCACGTTTCCCTGATCATCGGTGTCGGCTTCGTACCGGGGATCAAAGTTTTCGGCAAGCTGGCCGCCTTCGGGAATCAGGCTGACCCGACAATCGGCCAACGGCTGATGATGCAACAGCACCTTTGCCGTCAGTGGTTCCCCGGCAACCACTTCACGAAACGGACAGCTATCCAGTACCACTTCGAACGCCCAGCCGAAAGGTTTCTGATGTGGTCGGTCGTCCAGCGTGATCGAATCCAGCATCGGTCCCACGGCCACATACGTCTTGGCGGTACGTTGGCTGCGGATCGGGCGACCGTGGTTCAGCACCTTGTCCAGCGTTTGGGTGAAAGCATGAACGCCCGAAGATTTGGGTGACACCGTGGTTCGCCAAACGCCTTGCTTTTCCGCCGACGATGTCGAATGCATGGTGTCATTCAGGTCAACGTTCGCCCCGTCGGGCTGATGCCATCGTGTGGTGGTCCAGTCCAAGGTGACTTGGCTGGCCAACAGAAAATCGCGATGCCCGTTTCCGTGATTTCCCAAACACAGTTCGACGTTCAGGGGCTGGCCGTTTCGAACGATCGGCGTGTTGGTTTGCAGCCATGTGTCGTGAGCCGACGTCTCCGATTTTCCGAACAAGCCGAAGAATACCGTGATGATGAAAATGGTGCGGGTAAGTGATTTCAACATGGAATGATTTTGTCTTTCGATGGATGATTTGATTGAATGAAGTGAATGCGATTTGGTACCCCCAGCGGGTCACCACGCTTCGATGCTGCGATGGTCGTTCCTGGATCCAACCGAACGCCATGTTTCCAGGTCGATACTTTCGCTGGCGAAACGCACGCTGCCATCACACAAAGCGACGTGAACGCCGCCGGGATGGTTGCTGCGTGCCGCGAAGACGCCCCAACCACATGACTGCATGTCGGGGATCCCACTTTGCGGCGGGTGGTAATGCGAATAACCGGTCCAATATTCGCGTCCATTGATCCAGCCTGCACCGCGTTGTCCGGACCAGCCGCGAAACAGCGAACTGCCCTGCGTGAAGTCTTCCAATTCGTCGGGGTCGTCGGGCAACTGGTAACCTTTCATCCCCGGACTCGATGGCGATCGCGAACGGTCGATGAAGTCACAGCGGACATTCATCATCGTTCGGCGCCGCTGATAGTCGTTGGTCGGCGCCGCAGGACTCTGCTGGCTGACCCCCAACAGCGACTCGGAAAACGCGGCAGTGTTACTGAGCCCATCGGTGATGGATTCGAAACCCACGTTGGCATCGATCCACAGAATCCCGTCGGTGGGCACGCGGGTGTCGTACTTGGTCCCGACGCCGGTGCCAAAGTTCATGGCATAGTTGGTTCCGGAATACTGTTGGACCGGCCCGGACCCGGAAAGCGTGGTGACGTCGTAAACACGATCCACACTTTCACTGGGACAAGTCAGCAGGCTGATCGGGGTTTGAGCCGCCTGGTCGTGTGGCGCGACCAAGGTTCCGGGACAACATCCCACGTGAAGCGGGCGTCCGAAGTCGATCAAGTCCAGAACGTTCCCTTGTTCATAGAACGATGCCATCTGGGCGAAGACCGAAAAGTTCCCGGATATTCCGGTTCCGGTCGTGTAGTTGGCAGGCAAGCGTTTGTAGGCACTTTCGTAATTGTGCATCGCCAAGACGATCTGCTTCATGTTGTTGCTGCAGCTCATCCGCCGCGCCGCTTCGCGGGCCGACTGGACGGCTGGCAACAACAAGGAAACCAGGATTCCAATGATCGCAATGACGACCAGTAGTTCGACCAACGTAAACGCCGGGCGGCCACGCCGGAAAACGGGCGGGTGATAGGAGTACAAGGATGAATCTCTCTGTGCTTATCAGTTGAATTGTTTTGTGAAGGATCGGATCTGACCGGCAGGGGCGCGCAGCAATCGCGTCAACAACCGCGTGCGAAAACGCGGCAGACGGATCGATGATTCCCGTTGACTGGCCGTCCCAAAGGACGCCTCCATGCCGACGGCGGCAACTCACGCGTTGTTGTGAGGAACGAGCGATCGCCGTGACCGCGACATGGAAGCGGTATTGGTGTGTCAGGCGTCTGGCACCGCGGACAACGGCGCGCACCTGTATCAAGCCCACACGTCGAAAAACGCGTTTGCATGGGATCGGGATTTGCGAAACAGAAAGCCCGGCGATCAACGCCGGACGCGGCAAATCAACACCAGGGAACCGGCGGATCAGGTAGATGAATGATCGATTCGGCGGACTGATCGGACAAAGTCATCCAATAGACTAATGCGACGTCCGACCTAGTCATCGTGGGAGGATCACTGCCTAAATCGGCCATGAACGTCCAAAGCCACGACAACCCGCGACATTCAGCGGCCTTCCACCACAACACGATGCGGGTTGCATCGTTGTCATCATCGATCGCGGCCGTGCACCGGGAATCGTCGCCGCTGGATTTCGATCCACAGCAACAACAGGACTCGCCAGACTTGGGAACCACCGTCGAGTCAGCCAATTCGGCCCGTCGCTGGGCAACCCGACGGACCAAAAACGGCGGTGGTGTTACCCCGTTTTCGTCGGCCCACCGCAGCTTTTCTTCGTCATTGAAACAACAACACTTGTCCCAACAAAACTCGGCGGTCGAACAACCACAGGGACAGGCTTCACAGGGAAAACGTTGGTCCGAAGACCGGGGTGAGGATTTCGGAGAAACCGGAACAAAAAGGCAACCCGACAGCGCACCGCCCAACACCAACAACAACACCAAAGCGATGCTGCGGCGAATCAAACCGGGGCGAATGGAATGGGCAAACAGCGGTATCAAAAGAATTCGTACAAGGAGCGTCGGAAACGCTCGTTCCTCACTTGAGGCAGTATGGTCAGTCGCCGGCGGATCGACAACGCCATTGGAGACGTCCGCCCCGAAGAACGGATTCCCGCTGAATGCGTCCGGCCCGTCGGGTGGTGAATGAACGAACATGCCGCCACGTCGGTCCGTTCAGACCTTTTACAATGTCGCGACGACGATCCAGCACGCGCGGTCGTCACGCTGCCTTTCATGCCTCCCATCTACGCTGCCCACTGCCCCCCGCGCTCCGACCAGCACCAATGAAAACATCCATCATTCGGCATCTATTTTTTGCGTTCACTTGCGTGATTCCGGCGATCGGAAACGCCGCATCCGACGCCCCGCCGCGACCTCACGTGATCGTCATCTTGGTCGACGACATGGGTTACGGTGACCCGGGATGCTTCAACGCAGAATCAAAAATCGCAACGCCCAATATCGATCGCTTGGCTGCCGAAGGCATGCGATTTACCGATGCCCACGCCCCCGGCCCCCTGTGCCACATGTCGCGATACGGGCTGATGACCGGTCGGTATCCGTTCCGCACGAACGTCGGTGTCTGGCCGACGCAACCTTTGATCGACGAAGGCCAAACCACCATCGCCAGCCTGGCCAAGCGACAAGATTATCACACCGCCATGGTGGGCAAATGGCATCTGGGGTTCGCCGAAAATGGTTATGAAAATCCGCTGCCCGGCGGTCCGGTCGACCACGGTTTTGACCAATTCTTTGGCATTCGCGCATCGACCGATATCCCACCGTATTTTTACATCCGTGACGACCGTGCCGTACAACCACCGAGCAATACGATCGAAGCCAACCAGACTGAAGGCTGGTCACCGATCCAAGGTGAGTTCTGGCGTGCCGGCGGCATCGCTCCCGACTTGTCGTTGGATGAAGTGCTTCCGCGTTTCACCCAGGAAGCCATCGATGTGATCGAAGGTCATCAGCGCGATACAAACGGCGTTAATGATCAGGCAACCGACCAGCGGTTGATGTTGTATTTGGCTTACCCCGCGCCGCACACGCCATGGTTACCGTCGGAAGCTTTTCAAGGAAAAAGCGACGCTGGTCTGTATGGTGATTTTGCGATGATGGTCGACGCAGAAATCGGCAAGGTCATCGGTGCTTTGGCACGAACCGGGATGCTGGATGAATCGCTGGTCATCATGACCTCCGACAACGGCCCGGTTTGGTACGACGAAGATGTCGAACGTTTTGGTCACGATTCGGCCGGGCCACTACGTGGGATGAAAGCCGACGCCTGGGAAGCCGGACACCGCATGCCGTTCATCGTACGCTGGCCGGGTCACGTCCAACCCGCCAGCCAAAGCGACCAACTGGTTTGCTTCACCGACATCATGGCGACGCTGGCCGATCTGTGGGACGTGCCATTGGGTGATGACGAAGGCCCCGACAGTTTCAGTTTCCTTTCCGCATTGACCGACGATACCGACGGCGATCGAGCGGGGGATGCTCGGCGACGAACCGAAATCGTCATGCGTCCGGGCAGTGGACGGATGATGGTGATTCGAAAAGACGACTGGAAGCTGATCGACGGATTGGGTTCAGGCGGGTTTTCAAAGCCGCGAACGATCGCCCCGGCAACCGACGGTGTTAACGGGCAACTTTACAACTTGAAAAGCGACCTGGCTGAATCGAAAAACCTGTTCGGCAGATATCCCGATTTGGTTTCCCAGCTCCGCGATCGGATGAAGGTGATCCAAAAACGTGGTCACCGATTGGTCCAAGACTAGGAAGCGTCTTTTCGGTTTTGCAGCAAGAGTTCGCGACAACGTTCGCGGCGTACCAGCCCGCGAATCTTTGGCGAACGATTGGCATGCCGAAAGAATTCTTCGCACGGCAATTCCAACGTCTTGTAGCCGGCTTCCAAGATGTCGCTGCACGACGCTCCGTAAACGATCCCGTCCACCTTGGCCATCGCCGCGGTTGCCGCGCACATCGGGCATGGTTCACCGGTGGTGACCAGAATCAACCCCGACAAATCCAGTCGACCGGTCAGCCGGCAAGCTTCGTCCAACGCGTTGACTTCGCCGTGACGTGAAATTTGGTTTCGGCGCCGGACCGTATTATGAGCCGTCACGACGCAACGACCGTCGGAATGAAAGATTCCGGCGGCAAACGGACTCTGCCCCGCCGCGATGCCTTGCTGCAGCGTGTCGATCACCTGGTCCATCCAGTCGTTCAACCGTTGCAAATCGCCGAACCAATCGTCGGTTCGTTGGTCTTCGGCATTGTCGGTCAACATTGAATGTTCCTGGTGGAAACAGTGGGCGGACATTGGCACGCCGTCGCGAGTGGCGGGTTCACGCGTCGGCCGTTGTTTCAATCTCATTCAGACGCATTTGGATCATCGCGTCCGCTTTGTCTTGCGTTTCGACCGGTCGTGGAATCTCGACATAGAACGTGCTGCCCTTTGATGGTTCAGATTCGATGCGAATTTCCCCATCCAACCGATCGACGATCCGCCGGCAGATCGCCAAACCGATCCCCGTTCCCTTGTACGTGTCCATGCTGTGCAGGCGTTTGAAAACACCGAAGATCTGTTTGTGATACTTCGGGTCAATTCCGATCCCATTGTCGGACACTGACAAGACCCATTTGTCGTGCCGGGTTTCGCCGCAGACCTGGACGCGAGGTTCGGCTTCGCTTCGGTATTTGATTGCGTTTCCGATCAGGTTTTGAAACAGTTGCGCCAACTGAGTCGGATCGGCCCGCACGACCGGCAAATCGTCGATTTCGACTCGGGCATTCGATTCATGGATCGAGTGTGACAGATTTTCGATCGCCCGCTGCGCGGCATCGTTGGCATCGACATCGACCAATGGCTTGCCCTGGGATTCGATTCGCGAAAACGACAGAAGGTCTTGGATCAACGTCCGCATGCGGTGGGCGCCGTCGACGATGTACTTCATGAACCGCTGGGCATCTTCGTTCAATTGCCCTTCGCATTCTTCATCCAACAGTTCGCAGAACGATGTGATTTTGCGGAGCGGTTCTTGCAAATCATGGGACGCGACGTAGGCGAACTGCGCCAGTTCGTCATTGCTGCGTTTCAATTCCAGGTTGGCACGCTGTAACGCCACCTCGTTGATTTTTCGGTCCGTGATATCGATGTGCACACCGATCATCCGCAACGGACGGTCGTCGTTTCGTTCGGCCAACTTGCCACGCGACAGAATCCATCGATAACTGCCGTCCCGGTGCCGCATTCGAAAGGTTGATTCGTAATCAGTGGCACGGCCTTCCAAACAATCGCCGATCGCCTTTTCGACTTCCGGTAAATCGGCGGGGTGAACGCGACGTTGCCAGCCTTCGAAGTTCTCATAGGCTAGTTCTTCGCCCAACTGCATCGACAATTCGCGGTTGATACGAACGTTGGACGTGCCGACGTCCCAGTCCCACATGCCGATGCTGGCACTGCGGACGGTCAAACGCAATCGTTCCTCGCTTTCCTTTGCAACACGCGTGGCTTCTTCCAATTCGGCCTGAGCGTTTTTTAATTCGGTGATGTCATTGATCACCGCAATGATGCCGGCCAGTTCGCCTTCGGCATCGAAAATCGGAATCTTGTCGGTGCTGGCCCAGCGGGTGCCTTTGTTTTCGATCGACACACGTTCGATGATCCCCAGCCGAGGTTTCCCCGAACGCATGACTTCCAAGTCGTCTTTGTAATAGGCGTGATAGTCGGCGAAGAAATCGCCAGTGCTGTGGCCTTCGATTTGTTCCGGCGGCAAACCAACCATTTCCGCACCGGCGCGGTTGACGCGCAGGATGCGATTGTGTCGGTCCTTGAACAACACGGTGGCGGGGATGGAATCCAAAATCAGCTGGGTTTCGCGCCGCAAGCGTTCGTTTTCTTGTTGTTGCTGACGACGCTTGGTCACGTCGACCACGGTCGCCAGCAAACCGCTGCCGTCGGACCATTCGACCGGCGACAAACCAAATTCCAAAAACACCGCTTCCCCGCCACGCCGACGACCGGCCGCGGGTCGCACACCGTCCCAGCTGCGAAACGAAAACTGTGGATGCAAATCCACCGTGTCATTGGTGTCGTCGGGATTGCTGAGCGCGTCGGGGATCAACATCGTGATGGGGCGTCCGATCAATTCCGATCGGTCGTATCCGAAAATGTTTTCGGTCGCATCGTTGACCAGGGTGATTGTGCCGGAATGATCCGTGCCGATGATTCCACCGGGCGCGTGATCGACCACGGCCCGCAAACGGTTTTCCGACGACTGCAACAAGTCACGCGATACGGTCGTCTGTGACAGGGAATCGATCAGCCGGTTGAACGAGTCGCTCAGACTTTGGAACTCCGACGTTTCGTTGACGTCGACCAATCGCGACAGATCATTGCCTTCCTGAATTTCCTGGATCTGTTCGGCCAACAGAGACAGTTGGCGTGTCGATCCACGCGTCACCAGCGACACCGCCAAGATCAACGACGCGGCGCAGGCGGCCAACACGCCCAGGAAAAACAGATCCAGGTTTTTGATCGACCCAAACGCCACCGATTGGCGTTCCGATTGGCGAATCTGCAACCCCGGATATCCCGGTAACGAACGCGATGCCCAAATCCATCGATCATCGCCCAAGTTGAACTCCGACGAACGGTACAAACGCTGGCCTTCGTCAAACAGTTGCGCTTCGTGATCAAAGTCAGTGGTCAGAAAATCATCCAAGAAAACCGTCGTGTCGTACTCAATCGCCAAAGCCGCTTCCGGCGAACCACCGTATTGCACCGGAGCCACGATCAGAATCGAATCTTCGTCGATTTCAAAATAGTCCTGTCCCGACATCACCGTTTCGATGAATCGTTCGACGGGCAGCGGATTGGCGTTGCCGTTGGTCATCACCGCGCGTCCGCGATAATCCAACATCGTGACATGCCGGAACGCCGGGCTGGGCAATTGCAACGACCGCAAGAAGACGACCAGTTGGCCTTCCCGTTGGCTTTTGTCGACGATCGAATTGATCAGCAAGTCGTTGGCGGCCAGCGTTTTGGCGGTCCCACGCAACAGGTTCAAGCGATCAGCCAACGCGATCGCCGTGATCGTCGCATTCTGCTGCATCCGATTGCTGACTTCTTGGGCGACCGTGCGACGGATGCTGTATCGGGTGACCCAGACGATCGCGATCAACGCGACCAACGTCAGCGGCACGACTCGTAGGAGCAGTGTCTGTTGCAGTGTCCTGGTTCTGGCCATCCGGTGGGTCCGATGCTAATTCGGTCCAAGCGGCACAATCACTCCGGCCTCGTCGAATCGGGCCAGATGCAGATCGTCGATCGTCAAAGCATCGTGATCGGTGACGGTGAACGGTCGCTGGAAGTTTCGAATGAGCCCATTGTAGTTTTTCAGACGCTCCAGTGCGGCACGAACTTCCAAACGGTCCACCGTGCCGGCTTGGCGAATCGCCTGGGCCAGCATCATGACGACCTCATAAGCGTGTGCGGTTCCTGTCGGTGCAAAGATATCGCGGGCCGAATCCGCATCGTCAAACGTCCGACAATACGCCGCAACAACGCTTCGCGCGGTGTCCGTCAAATCGGCGGACAAGAACGAATACGACTGTAAAAACCGCAAATCCACGCGGTTCAGGTCGTCGCCGACCTGGTCGGCAAAGTTGCCGCCGGTGATCCCCCAGTGGGACAGGATTGGGATCCGATCTTCGGCGGGTACTTGAGCCATCTGCTGGACGAATCGAATGCCTTCCAGCGGATTGGCGACCAGCAACACGACTTCCGCGCCGCTGCTGCGGATCGCATCGATCTGCATTCGGAAACTGGGCTCGCCCCAGTGAAACCACTGGACGGTCGTCGGCTGTAGCTCTCGTTCATCCAACGCCTGACGCATGGCCACTTCGTTGGACCGGCCCCATCCGGTGCTTTCCAGAACCAGGGCGATTTGCGTTTTGTCGTCCTGGATCGCATTTCGAACCAAAAATTCGCCTGCGAATTCATCACGTACCGAAACGCGAAACACAAAATTCGGCTCGTAACCGTTGGCCACCAGCGGTGTCCCCGCCGCCCAGGGTCCAAGGTAAGGCAATTCAACGTCGTGAATGACGGACAATTCTTCCAACGCCACAGGGGTATGGATTCCGCCGACGACCGCCACGACATCCGGATTGGCCGCCAGATCGCGAATGTTGTCGATGCCGCGTGCGGGATTGCCACGATGATCGCAAACCAGCAACTCGACCTGGCGCCCCAGCAATCCGCCGTCTTGATTGATGCGGTCGATCGCCAGAACGATGCCACGTCGGATCGCTTCCCCCGACTTGGCCGATGCCGAGGACATGTCGGCATCCAATCCGATCAAAATCCTGGGGACGCGATCGCGTACCGGCGAGGAAGCCGCCACGGCGTCGGCGTCTTGAAAACCGGCTTCGCTTTGCCGATCGCTGCCCGACCAGGGCGTCGTCGTTGAACGGGCCGAACGCCCACGTGAACGGTTTGACGTCCGTTCGATCGGCAATGTCAGCCCCGGCCCCGGAGAACCGATCGCCGTTGCATCATGGGAATTGGCGACTGAATCGCTGGATGAATCGCACCCGGCCAGGGCAAGACACACGATCGCGGCAGCACACCCGATGGCTGAAAGAAATTGATTCATCGGAAGTTTCCGATCCAAACAAAGACGATGCACGACGGGCCACGCGCCCTGGGACGAAGCCGTCATTTCACTGCAAAGCTGAATTGCCATGGCAAAGCCGACGTGCCGCCAACGCTTCGGTCGCCGGCCAAAACCTGGCCGGACCGGGCAATCAACCGTGCAATTCGGTCGCAGACCACCACAACGATCGACCATGACGAATACTTCATACAATTGGGATTTCCGCGGCGAGTATAGCTGGGGGGCCGGTGTCACTTGAACCGCGATTCTGGCTGCATTTTTAGCCGTTGTTCTGCGTTTTGCTTTCCGCGACGACACGTGCATTGCGTTGCCCGGCCAAACAACGTTCGATATACCTATTCCCCCCTCGATCCCTTTTCCGCCCCAATCGCCCCCATGCGGTCCGCCCCCGGGTCCGCGATATGTCGGTGAGCGATTTGCAAGACGACCTTGTCCAATTTCACTGATGACCGAACCGCTCGCCAAACCGATTAACATCCTGCTGGTCGAAGACAGCGACGCCGATGCGGAATTGACGACGCGTGCATTGAAGCGTGGCAAGATCGCCAACACCCTGAACCGGGTCGTCGATGGGGTGGAAGCGATGGAGTATCTGCGGGGCCAAGGCAAGTACGCCGACCGGTTGCGTCCCGATCTGATTCTGCTGGACCTGAACATGCCGCGGATGGATGGCCGCGAAGTCTTGCGGGAAATCCAACAAGACGACGATCTGAAGCAAATCGCGGTGGTGATCTTGACCACGTCCGATTTTGAAACGGATGTGCTGGAGGCTTTCGGTCTCAGCAACGAAGCCTACATCGTCAAACCCGTCGACGCGGCCCAATTCTTCAGTATCGTCCAATCGCTGAAAGACTTTTGGGTGCGCGTCGTGCGATTGCCCGACGAACAGTAACGGTCGTCTCGGTCGCCCACCGGGCATGGCCGCGCCTTGCCAAGTTGCGGTCACCGCGTGCGGACATCGCGACGCCGCGAACCGATCACTGTTAAGCCAAGATGTCTAAGCCAAGATGTCTTCGACCACGTGGCCATGAACGTCGGTCAATCGGAAACGGCGTCCTTGATACTTGAACGTCAAACGTTCGTGATCGATGCCCATCAGGTGCAACAACGTGGCATTGAAGTCGTGAACGTGGACGGGATTTTCGGTGACGTTGTATCCGAATTCATCGGTCGCACCGTAGGTCATGCCGGGTTTGATCCCGCCACCCGCCATCCACATCGTGAAGCAACGCGGATGGTGATCGCGCCCATAGTTGGTGGCCGTCAGTGTGCCCTGGGAATACGAAGTTCGTCCGAATTCGCCGCCCCAAATCACCAGCGTGTCGTCCAGCAAACCGCGTTGCTTCAAATCCTTGACCAACGCCGCAGACGCTTGATCGGTTTCGGACGCTTGTCCGCGAATCTGTTTGGGCAAATTCGAATGCTGGTCCCAGCCTTGGTGATACAGCTGGATAAAACGCACATCCCGTTCGGCCAGACGCCGGGCCAACAAACAGTTCGACGCGAACGTCCCCGGCTTGCGTGCGTCTTCGCCATACATGTCGAAGGTTGATTCCGGTTCGTCCGAAAAATCGGTCGCATCAGGCACGCTGGTCTGCATGCGATACGCCATTTCGTATTGTGCGATCCGCGATTCGATTTCTGGGTCCAGCTCTTTGGCAAACTGGTGCCGGTTCAATTGGGCGATCGCGTCCAGTTGGGCACGACGTCGCATCGGCGAAATGCCGGCCGGATTGGACAAGTACAGCACCGGATCGGTGCCGCCGCGAAACTGCACACCCTGGTGACGCGAATCCAAAAATCCGTTGCCCCACAGTCGTGCATACAAAGGTTGCCCGCCTTGGTTGGCCGAAACCAGCACGATGAACGCCGGCAGGTCCGCGTTTTCGCTTCCCAGTCCGTAAGAAAGCCAAGCGCCCAACGACGGACGTCCCGCGATCTGCGATCCGGTTTGGAAAAACGTGATCGCCGGATCGTGATTGATCGCTTCGGTGTACATCGAACGGACGAAGCAAACGTCATCCACAATGTCACGGTGGTGGGGCAACAGTTCGCTTAGCCAAGCCCCGGACTTGCCGTATTGCTGGAACTTAAACTGCGACCCGGCCATCGGCAAAGACGACTGATTGGCCGACATTCCCGTCAACCGTTGTTCGCCACGCACCGACGACGGCAATTCCTTGCCGTTCATTTCATTCAACATCGGTTTGTAATCGAACAAATCCTGCTGGGCCGGACCGCCGGATTGGAACAGGTAGATCACGCGTTTGGCTTTCGCCGGATGATGCAAGCCGCCACCGACGCCGGACGTGGGAGCGGCACCGGAATTGGACTGGTTCAGCAGTTGAGCCAACGCGGCGATACCGATACCCGTCGCGCCACGCCGGAAAAACACGCGCCGGTTCACACCGGTCGCCTGGGATGATTCAAAAGGCATCTTTATCGTTTCCAAATCGTGGCATCTAAATTCAAAATCGCCTGACAAACCGTGGTCATGGCGGCTAATTCGATCGGATCCGCCGTGGCGTCCACCGCCGAATCACCGATCGAAATCAATTGTTCGGCTGCTTCGGGATGGTCGGCAAAGTAACGACGTTCATCATCCAAAAGTGACAACAGCAATCGCATCTCTTCCTGGTCCGCGTCACGACCGGCCAGACGCAGGAACGCGGCAGCGACGGCATCACCAGAATCTTTGGCCCCCAAAACGTCTTGGGCCAAAACGCGTGACGCTTCGACAAACTGAACGTCGTTCAACAACACCAATGCTTGCAGCGGAGTGTTCGTTCGCGACCGCACCACCGTGCAGACTTCACGTGTCGTCGCGTCAAAAGCCATCATGTTGGGCAATGGCACCGTCCGCTTCCAAACCGAGTACAACGATCGTCGATACAGCGATTCGCCCACCGATTGCTGGTACGGCGGCGACATCCCGTTGGACTCTTTCCACAAGTCCTTGCCCGGTTGGTAGGGCGAAACCGGGGGTCCGCCCATCTGTCGGTCCATCAGCCCCGATGCGGCCAAAGCCAAGTCGCGGATCTGTTCGCCGCTGTACCGGTGGGCCGGGCCTCGCGATAGCAACCGATTTTCCGGATCCACTTCCATCGTCTTCTTGTCCGGCACGGAATCCTGGCAATAGGTGGCTGACAAAACGATTAGCCGGCACAACCGCTGGACATCCCAGCCGTTGTCGACAAAGTCGCGGGCCAACCAGTCCAGCAATTCGGGATGCGTGGGCAGTTCACCCTGCAGGCCAAAATTCTCCGGCGTCCGCACCAAGGGTGCCGAAAAGAAACGCGACCACAAATGATTCACCGCCACCCGCGCCGTCAACGGATGATTAGGATGCGTCACCCAGCGTGCCAGCCCTAGACGGTCCTGGGGCCACTGGTCAGACCACGGCAATTCGATCGCTGTGGGAACGTTGCGTTGCACCCGCGTGGAATCGTCGGTCGGGGCGTCGTATTGCCCACGAGCCAGCAAGTGGGTTTCGCGTGGTGTGTCCCATTCTTGCATGATCGGAATTTCGTTCATCGCTTCTTCGGCCATCACCACCGCTTGGCGAGCCTTTGTCAGTCGCCCCATCGCATCACGACAGTCCGAATCCAACGCCGAAACATAGGTGTCGGCCAAATCGCCTTCCCATTGCCCGGTGGCCAGAAAACCCAGCTCCGGTGCAGTCAACTGTCGTTGGTACAATCGAACATCGTCGATCAACCCACCGGTCAGCCCCCGCGCCCGGAAACGCTGGCCGACCACAAATTCGCCGCCATGATCGACTTTGACATTGCTGCTTTTCTTGATGTCATTTCGCAGCACCGTCGTGGGCAACGGCACTCCGTTCAGATACAGCTTCAGCCCCCTAGCATCCGACGACCCGTCATACGTCGCCGACAATTGGTGCCATACGTCGGCCGGGATCGGGTCCACGGTGCGGACACCGATCGCGTTGCCCGGCCAAACGCGATACATCCTCGATTCGACATGACCGTCGACGATCGTCAGATCCCATCCGTTGTACCCACAGTCGGTGCCGCGGGTGTGGTGAACGATCAGGCTGCGAAGCGGCGAACGTTCGGTTTCCCGCAGCGTCACCACCACCGAAAACGGCGTCCATCGATCCAGCGGATCGACGCCGTGTACCGTCACGCCTCGCTGGCCATCCAACGACAACGCACGTCGCGTCGTTTCGCCTTTGAAATCGGCCAAGTCCGCCGCCTGGGATTCGGGCAGGACAGGGATCTGGGATCCTTCAACGGCCACCAAGTCCGGCATCGATGTCCAACCCCGATCGTTTTCCGACGGGTGGTAGATCTCTTTGATCGAATTGTCAAAGTCACGATCGAACGACAACGCAACCTTCAGATCGGGTAACTCGGCCGGTGGCGTGATGTCTTGCTTTTCTTGCGTCCACCGGTCACGAGCCTGTTCGACCAGTCGGCGATATTCTTCCAGACGCTGCTTGGCGTCCCGCTTGGCCTGCTCCAGTGCAACCGCCTGTTCGTCGGTGGGCAACAGCATCGACGGACAGGGCACCTTGGCCGTCCGGTCGTACACGCCGGATTCGTCAATGCTGTTGAAAAAGGCTGACAACGCGTAATAGTCACGCATCGGCAGCGGGTCGTATTTGTGATCGTGACAGCGGCAACATTCCATCGTCAGCCCCAACACCGCGGTTCCGAAGGTGTGCACGCGGTCGGCGACGTTTTCCACCCGCCATTCTTCGAACACCGCGCCGCCTTCGTTGTTCAATCGGTGGATGCGATTGAAAGCGGTGGCCAACCGTTGATCGGTCGTCGGGTTTTCCAGCAAGTCCCCCGCCAACTGCCATGTCAGAAAATCGTCATAGGGCAGGTTTTCATTGAAGGCGCGGACGACCCAATCGCGGTACGGCCACTGCGTGTTCAGTTTGTCAGACTGGTAACCGTACGAATCGGCGTACCGGGCCAAGTCCAACCATCCGACCGCCATGTGTTCGCCGAAGGACCGCGACTGCAGCAATCGATCGACCGCATCGCGATAGGCGGCGTCCGCGTCGTGTTTGCATGCGTCGACAAAACGTGCGATCTGACCGGACGTCGGCGGTAACCCGGTCAGGTCGAACGTGACGCGGCGCAGCCAACGCGTGTGAGACGCAGGATCAGCGGGCGACAACCCGGCTTTTTCCAAACGGGCGGCGACAAATCGATCGATCGGGTTGCGGCACCAGTCATCGTCTTGCACGGCGGGGACATCGACGGTGTCGGGCAACGGTTGAAACGACCAGTGCTTGGCATAAGCCGCGCCTTGGTCGATCCAGCGTCGCAGCGTTTCGACGTCGCCATTGGACAGAGTCAACTTGGACTCCGGCGGCGGCATCCGCATGTCAGGATCGTCGCTGGTGATGCGGTCGATCAGATCGCCCGATTCCAACACGTACTCCGCATCTTCACGCCGATCCAACCGCAAGCCGGCTTGGCGGTTGGCGTCGTCGGGCCCGTGACAATAGTTGCATTTGTCCGAAAGAATCGGCCGCACGTCACGCGCAAAATCAATCTCCGAGGACGGCGTTTCCGCCATCGAAACGGATCCGAATGAGGCAATCACCAACACCATCGCTGCGCCGGGCGCCGCGGTGCCGGATGAAGTCAAAAACATTGGCATCAGATCAAAGGGCCGAAGTGGGGAAACAATCTGAAAATCGGTTTCGCCGGTCGAACGAACGATACCGCTGAAGCCGCAATGCACCGGTCGGGTCTGGGGCGGCATTGGCCGATCCGCAGGGCGATCGCCCTCAATAGCGGCGGCCCCGACCATCGGCTGTGACGACAAACCTATCCGGGGTGCGACCAAACGTCTTGCACCGGAAAACCTTTGCCGTGTAATTTTACGGCATGAAAAACACTGACTTTCGCGACGCCTTTTTGCAGCGTCTTCCGGCCGATCAAATTTTGGCCCTGTTCGACCGGTTGCCCGACGTCTCGTTTTTCGTCAAAGACCGCCGGGGGCGTTTCGTGTCGCTGAACCGCCGCGGATGCGAATACTGTGGCGTGACGTCGGCGGACGACGTGATCGGCAAAACCGACCATGACTTTTTTCCCAAAGTCCGCGCCGACGAGTATCGCGACGACGACCGCCGCGTGATGAAGTCGGGCAAGCCCATCATCAACCGGATCGAGAGCGCCCCGGAGGACGTGGGTTCGCCACGTTTGGTCGCGACGACCAAGATCCCGCTGCGCGATCAAAGCGGCAAAGTCATTGGCGTGGCGGGGTGTTCACGCCAAATCGAACGCATGCAATCGGGAACCGCCGATTCGCTGGGTGACGTGATGGAATACCTTCACCAGCACTTTGATCGCCATGTAACCAGCGACCAACTAGCGGAGATGTCGGGGTTGTCGGTCAGCCATTTCGAACGACGGTTCCGACTGGCTTTTGGAACATCACCGCGACAATATTTGATCCGCATTCGGATCGAACAGGCGACCAAGATGTTGCGGCAGACCGACCACAGCGTTTCCAGCATCGCCCAACGCTGCGGCTTTTACGACCACGCCCATTTCAGCCGCAGCTTTCAACGAATCATGAATGTGTCACCGACGAAATATCGACGACAGTACGGTGAAAACGCGGTCGTTCCCAAAGGCGTATGATGCCGCGTGTCTGTCGCCCGCGGTGATTCGCGATTTTGTGGCATCGGGCTTTAGCGAGCGATCAAGACGGACTGTGTGGCGTGCCGCAACACATAGCGTGACGTGCTGCCCATCAACAGACGGGCAACAAAGCCGTGCCCTTTGTCGCCCACCACGATCAAACCGCTGTTGTGTTCGGCGGCCGCTTTCATGATGCCTTCGCCCAGGTGGTCTGATTCCATCATGGTTGCGGCAACGGTGGCGACGTGCTTCTTCAAACGCTCGGCCCCCACGACGGCCAAACGCTTGGCATCGGTACGACGTTTGGCGGATTCTTCGATCGCCGCGGGTGTGATTTCTTGACCGAACATTTCCAACCGCGAAGCCACCGAGACCACATTGACGATGGCGTCTCCGGACCAATCGACGTTGGCAAAATCAACCAACGCCTTTTCCGATGAATCGGATCCGTCATAGGCGACGGTGACACGCAAGTCGTTCCCACCGGCGGCGAACCCTTCGCTGCGTCGGTACACCAAAACGCTTTGCTTGGCATGAGTGGCAACGTCGTCGCTGACGCTGCCCAAAACGATGCGGGCAACGGCCGAATGCCCGACCGCACCGATGACGATCAAGTCCGCACCGTATTCATCGGCGGTGTCCAAAATGGAATGGGTCACGTGCCCGGTGCAGGTCTTGGTCGTCACATGGTCGTGACCGGCCAACAAGGCCGCCGCATTGTCCAACGTCGACGCCGCCAATTCCTCCTGTTGTTGCAACAACTGAGGCACCCACAAGTCGGCCGAGGCGTCGATCGGGACCTCCGGAGGATTGACCACCGTGGCCAGCAAAATCTGCGAAGGCGTCTTTTCCGTCAGGCGACCGATCGCCTTTACCGCTTCCATCGAATCGGGGGAACCGTCCACCGCAATCAGAATCTTCATCGCGTCACCCGCCTTTGGCGTCCATCAACAATCATGCACATCAAGCCGCAATCGTCCGCACGATTCCGCGGAACCCTATTCTAACAGACGCGGCACAACGCTATTGCACCGGCCAGCGTAAACGCACCCAATCGGTCGGCTGTGGCAACAGACGATCACGGTGTGATGCACCGGGCTGTGACCAGCGGACTTGTGCGAACCAGACATCCGTGGTTTCACCGTCGCGTTGCAAGTCGTTGCGCCGGATGGCGATTTCGAACGTGACACCGCTGTCGTCCGCTTCGCTGGCATAAAACCAAGTCGGCTGCCAACCCGACATACCGTCGACGCCGTCGAACGTGTGTCGATCGGCCGTCATCGCGATCTGGTAAGCCGTCGTCAGGTCTCCGTCGACATCCAGACGCAATTCCAAATGCGACCGTTGCGACAAATCGTGGTCGCGACGTTTAGCAGAATCGGCGGATCCCGTTGACACCGACGCTTGCACCGGAGCCGATCCGCCCGCGTCGATTTTTGTTGCTTCGCCGCAAACCACCGCGACAAAAAGGAATTCGTCGTCACTGGCGAAGCGATATCGAACGCCTTCGCGTCGGGTTTCCGTCGCTTCCCGCCAACAGGCGTCATCCAAGCGACCGTCCAGCCAAGGACGCGTCGGTGTGACCGCCACGGGGGCGACCATCGTCGCACGGGTCAGCAATTCGCCCCAGCCGTTCGTACGATCGGCCATCGCCAAACGCTGCAGCCCCGGTGATAGCGAATCGCCGCCGAGGACGGGTTCAGGTGCACCGGCGATCGCTGCGTCCATGTTTTCACTTTCGGTCGACGTGTCGGAATGGGCATCGGTGTCCAAACATCCGCCCGGCCGTTTCAGCCAAAGTCGCCAGGGATGAAATTCCCACTGCAGATCGACGGCGCCCGGTTCCTTGGATGACGGTGCGGAAACATCGCCGGCGCGTGCCCCCGGAAACACCGCTTCGCCGAATTGGCCTAAGGTTCCCAACGTCGCCTTGCCCTTCAATCGCGTTCGTTCCACTTGAAAAGGCGAATCGATTCCACCGATCGACGGATCCACTGGCTGGGCTTCGCTTGGATGGACGCTGTCGGTTTGAAAGGGCGACGACCGAACCACCTCGACCGAATGTCGGGGCCGATCGTCGGACGTTTCGGTCAAGAAAGCCGGCAGGGAAGTCGCGGCCAACATGCTTCGTTCCTGGCTGGCTGCCAGCACTTTCGACCGCAGGGCTGCCCACTGTCCGACGCTTTGCGACTGAAAACGGCTGGCGATTTGTTCCAAAAGGATTCGCTGTGATTCGCTCGGATCGACCGGCCGGATGGGCCCGGACCTTTCCAATGCATCGGTCGCCCGGCGATACAAACGCCACAGCACCGCTAACCGATCATCGGAATCGAATTGCGATACCAGAGCATCCAATTGTTGTTTCAAGGTTCCCTGCATCGATTGCCGGCCGGACGGCACAGACGCCCCGTCGCCATCCCCCGTTTCGGATAGCCCCAACAGGGCTTCGACTTTGCGGGTCAGTCCGATCCGTGCTTGTGCGATCTGGACGTCACGTCGCGAAGCGGTCGGCAACCCGGCCGCGATCCGGTAACCCGACGACAGTGGCAGACCAGACGCAATGCTTTCGCCGGGCACCACGGAACCTCGGGCGTCATACAACCAACGCAAAGCCAAGTGATTCAGCTCGCCCGATGTCCCCGCGCTGATCGCCGCATCGGGTCCCAGTGTCATCCACGCATCGTTCTGCAAATCACCGGCGACCACACCCAGCCGCGGGTACAACGCGCCGGCATGCATCAGAGTGTCGCCCGACGTGCCGTATTGATAGTCGACAACGCGTTGCACCTGAGCCTTCACGGCGGCGTGCAACCACGCCTGACGCACCGATCGCGACATGCGACGGTCGATCACCAACACCGCCGGACGATGACGGCGCAGCCAAGTGTTGATCCACTCGGGATGCGAGACATCGTCGGCTGAATCTGACGGTTGAGCGGCAGGTTGATAATCGACGCCGACACCGCCCATCTGCACGACCGCGTCATGAAATCGATCCAAATCCGCCGTGCGTTCGGTTGCGTTCGACGCCCGGCCTGACGAATCTTGGTCCCACCACAGAACGGCCGTCCGCTGGCCCGACTGCAACACTTCGCTGGCGATCAGCCGCCACGGCGTTTGGATTCGGTCGGTGGTGACGACCAGAATCGCGGTGCGGCGGGCGTCGCCACGGACCGCTTGCCAAGCACCGGCCGCCGTCGCATCGTCATCGGGAATTGTGCCATCTGCCGTTTCGCCCGCGGTCGACGGTACGCGGCGTCGCCAGATGCGGCCGTGATCG
This sequence comes from Crateriforma spongiae, assembly GCF_012290005.1. Classification (NCBI taxonomy): domain Bacteria; kingdom Pseudomonadati; phylum Planctomycetota; class Planctomycetia; order Pirellulales; family Pirellulaceae; genus Crateriforma; species Crateriforma spongiae. The sequence continues at coordinate 131,542 of NZ_JAAXMS010000006.1, read as the reverse complement.
CCGACGGCAATCTGTTCAACGGATCCATGATCGCCATGGCGGCCTGTGATCGTGACCGAGGCGCGTGCGACGCCGTCGGCAGGCCCGTCAACGATCGGTGCTTTCGCTGCTGGTGGCAACGCACGCTGAACCTCCGGTGCCTTTGCCGCCGCACCCTGCCATTGCCGCCCGCCGTCGTAGCTTTCAAAGCGATCGGTCAGATCGGCAAAACTGAACCGGCCATCGGCGACCAGACAACGACGTGCCGCATCGAATTTGACTTGGCCCAGACGTGGCAGATCGCCATCGATGCCGCGTGCCCAAGACCGGCCGCCATCGGTCGATCTGAGCACGACACCGCGGCTGATCCCGGTCACCGGGTCGTCAAACCCACCGACGGCCACCCACAGGTCGGGCGAAACCACCGTGACGTCATCCAACCGAGCCCGCGTGGACGATTCCACCAGAGCCCATGTCTGTCCACGATCGGCCGAGCGAAGAATCACCCCGCGATCACCGACGGTCACGCACGTTTGCCCATCGGGCGACACGGCCACCGCGTTCAGACGTGATTCTTCACGCAGGACGTCGACGGCGCTGTAATCGGGAAATCGACAAACACGCTGGGCCTGGACCGATCCGGCAACGCCCAGGACCAGGGCAAAGCAGACAGCCCAAAAAATTCGATGGACCAGGCCACTCCGCGAGATCGAACCGGCCGACGCCCACGCGGCCTGCGGACACCATCTTCTTGAAACCTTCACGACATCCAGCCTCGTACCATCGACGCGCTTCCAAGCAACACCGCCCAGCCGACCAACAGATTCGTTAACACATAGACCGACGCGACGCCCAAACGACCTTCGCCCGCGGTGGCCGCCGATTCGGCTGCGAAAGTGGAAAAGGTGGTCAAACTGCCTAAAAATCCGACTCGCAGGGCCAGTGCGGTCGCGGGCGGCAAATTCCCGTGAATCAGGCTGAATTCGGCCAATCCGCCCAGCAATCCGCACCCCAGAACGTTGACGATCGTGGTCCCCCACAGGGATGATCCGCCCGGAACCGCCATCGCGGCGACGGTCACCAAATAGCGACAGGTCGCACCGACGGCGCCGCCTGCGGCAATTGCACCGAGATTCATCCAAGTTGTCATGGTCTGGGGCCGTTTTACGCATTGCCTAAGTGATGTCACGAATTTACGTTAGCAACGAGAGCGGCGTTATCGCCGCGGCCGATCCCGTTGTCGGCCCGCCAATCGGGGCATCTGCGTGTTTTGTCCGACCGACAGCCGCGAACCCGGCCGGGCCCAGCGGACACTAGAACACCAGCCGGACGTGTGCAATCACAACACGCCCCGGCACGCGACGCCCCCGGACCCGCGTCCGGATCGTCTCGTATTCATCGCGACGGCCCCAAAGATTCGATATTTCCGCCGCCCAGGACAATGTCAGTTTGCGGGCCAGGCGACCGAGTTTTTGCCGCGGATGTCGTGTTTTGACGCGCCAATTCGCTAAACGCACCACCACGGACTGACCGGATTGTCCATGAGCACCGTTGATTCAGATTCGTCCGCCACCAGCGGATCCAAGCCAGCCGACGCCCCCGTGATGAACGGCGCCGATATTTTGGTCAAATCGCTGGTCGATCAGGGCGTCGATACTCTGTTCGCCTACCCGGGCGGATGCAGCATGCCGATGCACCAGTCGCTGACCCGTTTCGGCGTCGATTTGCGGACGATCCTGCCCCGTCACGAACAGGGCGGCGCCTTCGCCGCCCAGGGTTACGCCCGCAGCACCGGCAAAGTCGGCGTTGCCATGGCCACCAGCGGCCCCGGCGCGACCAACTTGGTCACCGCGATCGCCGATGCCAAACTGGACAGCATTCCGATGGTCTGCATCACCGGCCAAGTCCCCACCGGGATGATCGGCAGTGACGCGTTCCAAGAAACCCCCATGGCCGAAATCTGCCGCGGAATCACCAAGCATCATTACCTGGTGACCGACCTGGCCGATCTGCCGCGGATCATGAAGGAAGCCTTCCACATCGCGACCACCGGACGTCCCGGACCGGTCTTGGTGGACATGCCCAAAGACGTCCAACTGACGACCGCGGAATTGGACCTGGATCCGGAAATGGATCTTCCCGGCTATGAACCCACTCCGCCGGAAATCCCCTCCGAGACGATCCGCCAAATCAACGCGGCGATCAAGCTTTCACGACGCCCGGTCATCTACGCCGGTGGCGGCATCATCCTGGGCAACGCCAGCGAAGAACTGCGCCAATTCATCCGCCAAAGTGGCATCCCCGTGGTGACCACCATCATGGGCATCGGTGCGGTCGATCCGGCCGACCCGCTGTCGATGGACTGGCTGGGCATGCACGGTTCGGCCTACGCCAACTATGCCGTTCGCGACTGTGACCTGTTGATCGCCTTGGGCGTGCGGTTCGACGACCGAGTGACGGGTAAGGTCGAAGCGTTCGCCAAAGATGCCAAGATCATCCACGTCGACATCGACGGATCCGAGTTGAACAAGAACAAGGAAGCTCACATCCCGGTCCGCGGCGATGTCAAACGCTTCTTGGTCCAGATGAACGAGATCGTTCAACATTGTGAAATCGATCCGTGGCGTGACCACTGCAGCGAACTGAAAGCCAAGTACCCGCTGACGTACGACGATTCGTTCGACGGCATCCTGCAACAGCACGCGATCAAAACGCTCAGCGATGTCACCGCCGACATGAACACCTACATCAGCGTGGGCGTCGGCCAACACCAAATGTGGGCGGCACAATTCTATAAGTTCCGTCGCCCGCGGACGTTCATGTCCAGCAGTGGTCTGGGCACCATGGGCTTTGGTCTGCCCGCGGCGATGGGCGTCCAAGCGGCACATCCCGACGCCCTGGTCATCGACATCGACGGTGACGGCAGTTTCCAGATGAACATCCAAGAATTGGCGACTTGCTTCTGCGAAGAACTGCCCGTCAAAGTGTTCTTGCTGAACAACCAACACCTGGGCATGGTCGTCCAGTGGGAAGACCGATTCATGGACCGAAACCGTGCCCACACTTACCTGGGACCGATTCACCACGATGAAGCCAAGGGCAAGAGTGACGCGGACCGCTTCGAATACGCCAAAGAGCGCTATCCGAACTTCGTCCAAATCGCCAAAGGCTATGGCTGTGGCGCCGCAACGGTTCGCAAGAAAGCAGACCTGGAATCGGCCATCCGCGAGATGATCGAATACAAGGGACCGTTCTTGCTGGACGTCGAAGTCCCCTACCAGGAACACGTCTTGCCGATGATCCCCGGCGGTCACACCGTCGACGACATCATCCTGGAATAAGTCGACTCGCGTCAGAAACCGATCACTCGTCGGTGACCGACCACTCATTCACGATGCCGGAATCAAGGCAAGGCATGGCTGGTCATCGACGATGAAGTATCCGATCGTTTCCCCGTCGGCGGTTTGGACACGCAACACGGTTCCCGGATGCGTGTCAAAGGCCTTCTGCCATCCAGCCTCCAACGTCCCGAACGACCGCGCCCGGCCATCGGCGTCGATCCACTGAATGTCGACCGGTTGGCCTGTTCGATTGCCGATCGTCACGTCGACAGCGGCCGCATCCGGCTTTGATTCGGGCAACGCTCCGTCTCCGATCGGGTGCCAGGAAAGCCGAGGCAATGACGCGGTATTGTCACTTCGGTAATCCGCGAAGGATTTAGGGACGAACCGTTGTAGCCGCCGAATTTCTGTGTCGCGATTCGGTTGCTCCGCCAGGTTGTCCCATTCATGCGGGTCCGTCGCGGTGTCGTACAACTCATGGTCACCGTTGCCATACCGAATGTACCGCCAGCGTTCACCACTGATTGCCAGGTTGCCGGGTCGGTTCAGGAACGTCAGCGACGCATGAGGCCAATCGGACTGTGGATCCTTCAACAGCGGCACCAGACTCGGTCCATCGTTGCCTTCTTTCGCCGGCAGCCCGGCCAAGTCCGTCAGTGTGGGATAGAGGCTAAGCAAGTTCACCGGACGACTGCACACCGCACCGTCCCGCGTTCCATCGGGTAAAGCCGACACGCCCGCCGGAACACGAACGATCAACGGAACGCGAGTGCAAACGCGCCAACCGGTGTACTTTTGCCAGTGCTGCTTTTCGCCCAAGTGCCAACCATGATCGCTCCACAAAACGACGATCGTGTTGTCTCGATTCGGACCGTTCGCCAAAGCGTCCAACACTCGACCGACCATCGCATCGGCAAAATGGATCGAAGCCAGATAGCCTTGAATTGCCTGCTTCCATTGCCCATGTTCGCGAATGTGTGCGAAGTAGCGATTCGGTCCACGCGATTGGCCTGCCGGCGGCAGATCATCCAGATCGTCTTCGCGATACCCCGGCGGCAACTGAATGTCGTCCAACGGGAACGGCCGAAAATACTTTTCCGGCACGAACCAGGGTTCATGTGGCCGGTAAATCCCACAAGCCAAAAAGAACGGCTGATCGTGTTGCCTGGAAAGCTGCTGCCCGATCCACTGGGAGACTGACCAGTCACCACCAAATTCTTCGTCGGTCACATCCAGCGCGGCCCAGTCGGTTTCGATGTACTGCCAAGGTCCACCCACGGGCAAACTGACCGGACGATTCTTTGGATAGAACGTGCGTGGGAACGGATTCTCCGTTTCCTTGGGTGGAAAATAATCGTCCCACGAATCGGCATCGGTGAAATAATGCAAGATCTTTCCAGACCCCGCCGACCAATACCCGTGACGTGAAAAGTACTTGGGCAACAGTTCGGCGTCGGGCATCAACCGGCGCATCTTTTGTCGATTGTCATACAGCCCCGACACGTGCGGCGAGATACCGGACATGATCGCACCACGCGACGGATTGCACGCCGGCGCGGGGCAATGAGCATTGCTGAACAATTGGCCGCTGGCCGCCAGCCGATCGATATTCGGCGTCAACGATTGCGGATGTCCGCCCAGACAGCCGATCCAATCATTCAAATCATCGACGGCGATAAACAGAACGTTCGGCCGCGCGGCTTCGACCGGCGGGTCTCCCAAACAACAGGTCGTGATGCCCCAACCCAAAAGCCACAGATTCAAAAACCAAGGAAGTTTCATCGGCGCTGTTTCTCATCTGTTTTCGAATCAGCGAGCCGCCAAAATTCGTCCGATCGCAGCCAACGCTGACTTATCGGATGAGCCCGGGAAACCCGCTTGCGAATCAAGACATCACTTTCGAATGACCACTGTTCGTGGCGGCCAACACGGTGAATGAATTTCATGAATGGATCCGTCGCGACTTTCCACCACATAAACGCCACCGATGCGGGCATTCAATGTGACCGAATCGCCCGGTGCTAGGGTTCGCTTGACAGCTCGTCGACCGGTGGGTTTGATCGCCTGCAGAAAGATGTCCCCATCCGTCCGATTCTCAAAGGTGAATTCGACCTGCAGACGTCCGGGCCCGGACGGGCTGGTGTGCACGGCAGGCGTCAGACTCAATTTTCTCGGCGGGTGTTGCGACTGCAATTGCTGGCTCAGCTTCGCCAATAACGACGGATCAACCTCTTCCGCGATGTTCTTCGTTTCCGGCGTCCCCAAATTCGGCTGAAATCCGCCCTGATCGCCAGCGGCTTGATGATCATACAGCTCTTGATCTTTCAATTCCCCGGTCGCAAAGTCACGCCATTCGATGTAGCGATACCGGTCGGTTCGCATCGAATACCCCATGTACTCGGTGTCCTCATAACGGCGGTAGTACTGACTCAATACGGATGAATGAACCGTCGCATCTGGATCACGCAGAATCGGGACCACACTTTTGCCTTCGACAAAGCCGGGGATCTCCACCCCGGCCAAGTCACAAAGGGTCGGAAACAAATCCAGCAATTCAACCAGCGATTCGGTGCACTGCCCGTCGTTGTTTAACCCAGGTGCAGAAATAATCAGTGGCACACGAGCATCAATCTCATAGTTGGTCATCTTTCCCCAACCACGATACTCCCCAAGCTTCCAGCCATGATCGCTCCACAAGACGACAATGGTATTCTCTCGCAAACCTTCATCGTCCAAAGCCTTTAGCAGTCGCCCAATTTGGGCATCGATGTAGCTGACACAGGCGTGATAACCATGAACCAATCGACGAGCTTTGTCGGCGGCCAATTCGTCGGTGTCCCAAGGCTTGGGCATGTCGATCAAATCGACATAGTGTGACAATTCACTGTTGTTGTGCATCGCATACGGCGGCGCCCCCTCCGGCGTTGCCTGACCTGCCAACACGGGCAACTTATCCGGATCATACATGTCCCAATATTTTTTCGGCGCGACAAACGCAAGGTGAGGCCGAATGTAGCCCATGGCCAAGAAGAACGGCTGTTTCGACTTGGCTAACCGTCGCAAGTCTTCGATGCACCTATCTGTTCTGGCCCCGTCCAGCAATTCACTGTCTGGCAAATCGGGCGCCGACGTCGCCAACGCACGCAAATTGTTCTTACGCCAGTCGTTCGCGGGCAGCTTTTCCATGGCCTGGCGCACAACATCGCGGGTGCCATCGGGATAGACATAGGGCAGCGAAGGCAAACTGCGAATCGGTTCGCTCCAAGACTGTGGGTCCGGCGTCGGATTATGAAAGATCTTGCCATGACCGACCGCGGTGTAGCCGAACCGCCGCAACCACTGTGGCAACGTGACCGCGTCCGGTTTTGCCTCGCGAAAATGGATCGGCAGCGTCCAAACGCCCAACGTGTCGGGACGCAATCCGGTCATCAAACTGGCTCGCGAAGGATTGCACACGGCAACCTGGCAATAGGCGCGATTGAAACGCATTCCACTTTCCGCCAAACCATCGATATTCGGACTGATCGCGTGGGCATCTCCATAACAACCAAGCGTTGGACGCAGGTCATCAACCGCAATGAACAAGACATTTGGTTTTCGCCTCGCTTCCAAGCCCACATCCGACACCGCAACATCGTTTTCCGGTCCGATGGCCATCAATGAACTGGCGGTGCGAAAATAGATCGTCCCGGCGGAGATTGCGGGGGTGGCCAGACAAGAATCGCCCAGCGGATTCTTTGCTAAAAGTTTGTATTCCGGACCCGCGGCAATCACATACACGGTGCCGTCTTCCGAAGTGCAGTAGACCTTGTCGTTCGCAGCCACCAGAGACGAAACCACATAAGCGCCACTGTCCAGTCGCTTTTCGTAAAGCTTCTCTCCCGTGTTCGCATGAAAACAGCGCAGCACGCCGTTGGAATGCCCCAAATACAGGTAGTCCCCGACGACGACTGGCGTCGACATATAGGAGCCACCCTTTTCCACACGCCAAACCAACCCCGCGTCTTGGGGCGACACCGTATCGGTCAGATTCCCCTTGGCGTCGGTGCGGACGGCGATCACAGGCGAAGGGCCGCCGTGTGCACTGGTAATGTAGATTCGATCATTCGCGACAAAGGGGGTAGGGATTGGGTTGTCGCCTCCCCCTTCGATACGCCAAACCTCATCACCGGTTTGTAAATCGTAGGCGACGATCCAAGGGAACCCGTTGACAACCACCTGGGCACGCCCGTCGACTTCATGAATCAGGGGTGTGCCCCAACTGCGTTCGCAGACCTCGTCACGATCGCGACGCCAGATGGGTTCACCATCCTTCAAGTCGACGGCGATAATGTGCGGATGATCGGGATCATCGCAGACCAATACGATGTGTCCATCATGGATCGCCGGCGAACTGGCGTAGCCCCAACCGATGCCATACTTACTGACATCCACAACGCCCAGATCCTTCTTCCATTTCAATTCGCCGTTCAGGTCATAGCAGTACAGGCCTTCGGAACCGAAGAACGCCACCACGTTGTCTCCGCTGACCGCAACGGTGGTATTCGCGTGCGTTGCCTTGGCATGTCGCGTTGCCTTGGGAACTCCCTGATAGACCTTTTTCTGCCAAAGTTCTTTGCCGGTGTTCTTATCGAAGCACAGCAACATCCACTTCTGTTCGCTGTTGTCATCTGCCGCGTTTGTATTGCCAGCACGACCAATCTGAAGAGGAACATCCCCGTCGGTCGCCACCGCGGTCGCGATGAAAAGGCGGTCACCCACGATCACCGGACATGAATGCCCCAGTCCCGGGACCGCGGACTTCCACAACACCGATGGGTCATCGGGATCCGTCGCATCCCACTGCACCGGCGTCTCATATCCGTTGGCCACACCTTGGGCCCCGACACCGCGGAAACTGGGCCAATCGGTTGTTCCAGATTCTGCACCGACAGGTACGCTGAACAACAATGTCAACAAGACCAAAGATTTTGAACGAACCATGCTTGGGATCAGATGCGTCATTGCCTTGCCGGTTGATTGACGAAGATTTGGTTCTGCTGGTCCGAATTGGCGATGGCGATGTCGGGGTAACCGTCACCAGAAAAATCACCGACACACAATCCGTACGTTGCCGATTGATTCGGCCCGAATAACTGTGTGATAAAACGTCCTGCGTGGTCGCGATTGTAGCAAACCACATTGGGTTGCCCCTGATTGCCCGCCACGATGTCGGGGCGGCCATCCCGATCAAGATCCGCAACGGCGATACAAAACGTTTGCCCGTCTTGTCGGCCAATCTTGATTTCACGCGACACTCCCCCGGTGCCGTCGCCCAGGAAAACCACATTGGCGGCACCGATGTTTCCGACGACCCAATCCATATGACCATCGCCGTCGAAATCGGCCGTCGCGACCGCACGGCTTGATTCCGCTGTGCCAAATGCAACGGGCGCACCAAACCGTACGGTGTCCTTCGCTGAATTGCCGGGGTCTTCGGCAAGCAGAATCGTGTTGGGTTGATCGTCGCGATTGGCAAGGATCAGGTCCAAGCGTCCATCTTCGTTTAGATCGACGACGGCCACGTCGATGGTGGAATCCTCGCGTGTCCCAAAATCCAAAGCGTGCTGAAAATCGGCCGAACCGTTGTTCAGATAGATCGGATTGGCGCTTCCGCGACAGGTCAAAATTAAATCCATATCTTGATCGCCGTCGATGTCCGCGATGCTCAGACTGCGAACGCTTCGGGGCTGGCCCAGGTTCGTGTGAAATCGAAACTGACCGGTGCCATCATTCAAGAACACCCGCGACGGCGCCTGGTCATTTCCGACCGCCACGTCCAAGTCGCCATCGCCATCCAGATCAGCTAATTCACATGCATAACTGGTACACAGGTCACGCCCCAATGGACGCGCCACGTTGAACCTTGCCCGCGTCTGATTCAGAAAAACCAGATTTTGTCCCGGCCAGTGCCGACCGTTGGCCACAACGAGGTCGACATCATCGTCGCCGTCCACATCCCCGGAACGCACCGATGCCGATCGATTGGCCTGCACGCCGATCAGAAGTCGAGAACTCGACACGAACACGCGATCTTGCGCAACGGCAAGATCGGCGTGCCCCCAAGCGGTCCACAAAAACAACGCCGCAAGACCGGCCGTTCGCCCAAACGGACGTTCTGTGATCCGCCCAACCAACACTCGCATGCGATACTCCACCGATCCTTAACGTAACGCGGGGTGATCCACCAGCTTAACCATCAACTTCGATTCGGGGCGGCACATCCACGTCACTTCGGCCCTGGCGGCAGGTTTTGGTTCAAATACCGAGTCAGCAACTCGAACAGATGCCGCGTCGTCCCTTTGCCTTCGCTGATGCTGTGACTGCGATTCGGATACGCCATCATGCTGAAGGGCTTGTGATGTTTGACCAATTCATTGATCAACATCTGGCAATTCTGATAGTGGCAATTGTCGTCCCCCGTTCCATAGACAAGCAACAAATTGCCTTTCAACTGGTTTGCGAACGTGATGGGTGACCCGTTCTTGTATCCCTGCGGATTGTCCTCCGGCAGCCCCATGAACCGCTCTTGATACAGTGTGTCATAGTTCTGTTGGTCGCTGACAAATGCGATCGCCATGGCGGTGTGATAGAGATCGGGATAGCGGAAAATCGCATTCAGACTCATCGATCCTCCCCCACTCCAGCCCCAGATGCCGACGCGATCGGTGTCAATAAAACTCCATTGTCGGGTCATGGCACGGACCGCGGCGGCCTGATCGGACGACGCCAGGATGCCGATCTGTCGGTAGACCGATTTTCGCCATGCTCGTCCACGTGGTGCCGGGGTGCCACGATTGTCAACGCTGACAACCACATACCCTTGTTCGGCGATCATGCGATGCCACAAGTTTCGTTTTCCGTTCCATCGATCCAATACCGTTTGACCGGCAGGTTCGCCGTACACAAAGATGAACAGCGGGTACTTTTTCTGCGGATCAAAGTCAGCCGGCTTGAGACACCAACCGTCCAAGGTAACCCCATCGCCGATTTCGATCTGAAAGAACTCCGTGGTTCCTCGGTCGACTTCAGCAAAGGCGGCTTTCAATTCCGCGTTGTCTTCCAAGACGCGAACGGACTGATGGCCCGGCAAACGAACTAAATCAATCACCGGTGGTTGGTCAAAGCTAGAAAACGTGTGAATGGCCCACCGCGCATCATCCGAGATCTGGTAGCTGTGGGTGCCCCTTTGAGCATCGGGAGTCAACGATTGGATTTCCCCGGTTCCATCCAGCGATGCACGAAAAAGATATCGCTGCCCCGCGTTATCGGGAGACGCGATGAAATAGACCCAACCACCATGGTCATCAATCTTGACCACACGAATCACATCGAATTCCCCCGGTGTCAGCAAGGTCATCTGCTTTCCGTCGGCTGACACCAGATAAAGGTGACGCCAACCGTCGCGTTGGCTGGTCCAGGTGAATCGTTCCCCGTCGTCGATCCATTTCATGTCGTCGTGGACGTCGACCCATGCGTCGTCTTTTTCCACCAAGATGGTTTTCAGCGGACTGACGGCAACCGTGCCGCCCGCATCACACGTCACATCGGAGACCATCAACTGGTTCGTGTTCTGTAAACGGTTCAATCGCTGTAAGACGATACGGTTGGTTCCAGGAATCCAGTCCATTCGCGGGACATAATTGTCTCTCAAGTCACCGGGAAGCTTCACCCATTGCGTTTCGCCTCCATCGACACTGATCACGCCAATCCGACATGCCGAATTGGTTTCACCCACCTTGGGATACTTGTAGCTGGTGATTTCCGGATAACGCGACTTCGTATAGTTTATCAACTGAAATTCTTTGACGCCGTCGGTATCAAAATTCCAGAAAGCGATAAATCTCCCGTCGGGGCTGAAACGCCAACCATCCCGAACACCAAATTCTTCTTCATAAACCCAATCCGCCGTCCCGTTGATGATGGATTCGGAACCCGTGTCCGTCAGCCTTGAAATCTCCATCGATTCCAGATCTTGCAGATACAAGTTTTTTCGATAGACGTAGCCCACGTGCTTGCCGTCAGGCGAAATTTTCGCGAACATCATCCGCGATTCATCCGCGTCGCCGCCCAACTTTCGCAGCCGTTTCGCCGCGATGTCGAACAACCAATAGTCGCCCCGAGTCTCTTGCCGCCAGACTTTCACCGAGTTGGTATAGATCAACAGTTTGGTCCGGTCGTCGGACCAAGCGTAGTTCTTGATTTCTAGCGGCTTTTCTTGGTCCTTGGGAATCAGATCGGTGGCGGAAACCAGAACCGACCGCTCACCGCCCCCGGGATCGTAGGCGACGATATCTTTTCGGCCTTTGTGGTCGGGTGACTCCTCCAGCGTTGTGTAACCACCTCCATGGCTAAGCCAACGAGCCGGCCCAAACGATTTGTTCTTGAAATCGCTGCCCGAATAAATCCTCTGCACAGTCAACCGGGACGGATCCAAATCCTCACGAACGTCGCCGGTGGTCGATTTTTCTTCATCGGCTCGTCCGACCGGTATTCCACCGAACACAATCAATGCGATGCACAGCATCCGAGAATGATGAATCATCGGCGAACGTCGTTTCCAGTCCATCAAGCTATCCCAACAATCTCTGTACTTTTTACCGTTATCATACGATTCAATGTGACGAATCTGTCGGCTGTCTCGCGTTCCCGCTTTCATCGCCCCCCCATCAATCCCGCGTGTCGAGGGACAGTTTACCACGCCACTGACAATCGTTCTCAGAACGCATCCCAACGGCATCCTCACGGGCACTATGCTGTGAACAGAAAAGCTTTCAGTGGGCGGCACGGCGTCCCCCGCCTTTTCACTTCATCGTTCGCATCCAGCGAATTGTCCGACCGAGAGCCATCCATGAGCAATATCCCGATGCGTGCGACGATCCTGTGGCTGATCGTCTTCAGCTTCTTTTACACACACGCACAGGCAGTTCAGTTCCCGTTGCGGGTCAGTTCCAACGGCCGGCATTTGGTCGATCACCAGGACGCGCCGTTCTTTGTCTTGTGTGATACCGCATGGATCCTGAACGAAGCGACCACGTTGGAACAGTCCAAGGTTTACCTGGACGACTGCGCGGAGAAGGAATTCTCCGTTGTTCACGCGGCAATCTATTTTGACGGTCCGTTTGATCGCACCAAGATCACCGATCCCGACATTGATCACTTTCAGAAAATCAAAGACACGGTCGCCTATGCGCGACAGAAGGGAATCGCCGTGAATTTGATTCCAGCCTGGATGGGGTGGCGCGGCGAATCATGGGGAACCCTGTTCACTGATCTCAGCCAGACGGAGATTGAGAACTACGCCACCTTTGTCGCGAATCAGTTCCGAGAATTTGACAACGTCATCTATTCGGTCGGCGGCGACTACAACCCGGACTTTGATCCGCGAACGAAACAGCGTGACGCGAATTACCTGAAAGGCTATGAGATCGGAAACTGGATGGGGCACGCGTTGAAACGCGCACACCCACAAGCCCTTTGTATGTACTTTTCACAAGGCGGTTATCCCAGTTCCCAGTTCTTTGGCAAGGAATCGTGGTGCGACTTTCATTTCGTCCAGTTCAAGGACGCCAACCATGCCCAACAGTATCGGTTGATCAAACGAGACTACGAATTTCACCCCACCAAGCCGACTTACCTGGGCGAATTCGCTTATGAGTACCGCTTCGAGGGTCAGCGGTGGCCGAAGACCACACCGCTACAGATTCGGCGATCGGCGTATTGGGCGCTGACCAGTGGTGCGTGCGGTTACACGTACGGCCGACGAGGCCTATGGCACTTCAATTCAAAAGCGCCGTACAAAGTACATCGGCCGTGGCAGGACCTGCTGGACTGTGAACTTTCCCCCGGGCGATGTCATATGACGCAGTTCGCGCGCATGTTCAAGCGTCTGGATTGGCATCGGTTGGATCCCTATCACGTCAACAATTTGGTCACCATGGGCGCCGACGAAGGCACGACCGAGTTCACCAGCAGCGCAATCGCCCGTGATGGAAGTTTTGCGGTTGCCTATTTCCCAACCAAAAAAACGTCGACGATGGATCTGAGCAAACTCGCCGGCGACCAGATCGAAGCTCAATGGTTTGATCCGGTCAGCGGCCGGTACCACAACGTTTCCGGTTCCCCGTTTGACCGGGTCCAGGTCCCGATCACTCCGCCTGGTGAGAATTCGGAAGGTTCGACGGATTGGGTGTTGATTCTTCACAGTGTTCTGGATGTGGAGGACTGAATGCTGGCGCATCCAGCTACGGTTGTGGACGGTGGCAGTGTGGCGGCGCAATACCGCAAGGGTGTCAGTAGCTAAAGTCCACGTCCTGCCACCAGCGTGCTTTGTAAAAGCGTGCACCATCCACCTGGAAGCTGGTCGGCGTCCCTTTCGGATTCACCATGCGAATGGAATCACTTTGGAAACTGGCCCCGATTTCCGTTCTTTCCGGATCACTGATCCAGATGGTTCCATCGGAGTGCTGACTTGCGCTTTTGATCGAATCCAAGTCGGACAACAGGTCGAACCGTTCGCTATCCAGATCAAAAGCGAACAATGCGTCATTGTTGCTGACCAATAGTTTGGCTTCGCTGCGGTAGGGGAACAAATCGTGTCCCGTGGGCGACAGCGGCAAATCAAAGGCCCGGTCAAGTGATAGGTTTCCGCTGCGGTAGTGGTACCGATAAAGCCGATCGCCCAAAACCCAAAGGCAATCACGGTGCTTGTCCCAGGTGACCCCGTGAGCGTACGGCAATTCGTGGTCAACGAAATCGTCGGCGGAACGATGCAGTCGCAACATCCCGTGATTGCTGTTCACACTGACGATCAATCCATCGGGCAACAGTTCCGCGGAATGACAACTGCTGTAAGAAGGATAATCCTTGATCACCTTGGCATCAGGATATCGAATCAGGCGCACGCGACCGTGATAGGCGATCAGGATCATGACTTGATCATTCATCACCACACGCTTTGCATCCGTCGGGACGTACTGTATTGGCGGATCGTCAACCGCCGGATAGGTCCACAACAGCTTGGCGTCATCAACCTTCGCAAACGGGTCGACCAATCGCACACGGTTGTCTGCTTGGTCGGCACACAGTATCGCCGGAACATCGGCGGAAATTGTCTGGCCATCGATGGTCTCGACCGGTGTTTGCGCCGCGGCCAGACCGACCAGAAGGCAAAGAAGGATCGCAACAAAACTCTTCATGACACGGCATTCCCAACTCGACCGGATTCGCCCCAACGGTTTCGATTCTGATGGTGACAGTGTCTCGATCGCCTGCCACGTCGACAACCGTTCGACCCGGCTTCGAAGCAAGATCGCGTGGCATGGAAGCATCCTTCGTCAGCCCCAACGTTGCCCTGATCGATGGGATACACTTGGCGATTGTCGCGAACCGCTGACGCCCGAAAACTCCCCCGACCGGTATCAAATCCCATGACGAACCCTTCGATATGTCGAGTGATTTTGGTAGTCGTTCTGGTCGCCTGGAGCGGATTCGCGGATGGCGAAGATCGCCCCCGGCTGGCCGTTTTAACGGACATTGGTGGCGACCCCGATGACACCCAGTCGCTGATTCGATTGATGGTGTATTCCAACGAGTTTCAGATCGAAGCGATTGTTGCCAGTGCATCGGGCACACCCGGCGAGCTAAAGAAGTCGATCACACGCACGGATCTCATTCATGAGATCATCGATGCGTACGACCGTGTGCTTCCGAATTTGAAGCGGCACGATTCCGGGTGGCCGACGGCAGACACGTTGCGTGGTGTCGTTCGTTCGGGCAATCGTTTTCGAGGGCTTAAGCACATCGGTGACACGCATGACACGGACGGATCAAAGTGGCTGATCCAGTGTGTCGATGCAGGTTCGGTGGACCGACCGCTGAACATCGCAATCTGGGGCGGACAAACCGATTTCGCGCAGGCACTTTGGCGGGTCAAGCATGATCGTGGGATGGATGGTCTGGCCGATTTCGTCAAGAAGTTCCGCGTCTATGACATCGCCGATCAAGACCGGATCGCCGATTGGATGCGGAAGACGTATCCGGGGATGCACTACGTTTTGTCAAAGGCTTCCCCGGGACAAGACAAACGCACCGCCACGTTTCGCGGGATGTATCTGACGGGGGACGAATCGCTGACCAGTCGTCGTTGGATCGACGAACATGTTCGGTCACGCGGGGCCCTGGGGGAAAAGTACCCGACCAAGACTTGGACGGCCCCGAATCCACACGGTTGCCTGAAAGAAGGCGACACACCGTCGTGGCTGTTCTTCTTGCCGCTCGGTGGCAATGATCCGTCCGATCCGACGCAACCCGGATGGGGCGGTCAATTCCAGCGTGAACCCGACGGATGGTACCGCGACCTGACCGCCACCGATTCGGTGGATCCCCGAACCACGGTCAGCCGACACCGCGTCGCGATCCAAAACGACTTCGCCAAACGCATGCGTTGGTGCCAACCGTAGCCAAAAGGGGACGGGGGTCTTTTTACCACTACGTGGAAATCGGGGATGAGTCATCGGCGACAGGACGCCTCGTCCTTGCGCGTGGAAATACGGTCCCCCAAAAGATTGCTGGTCGCAGGGTTCGCCCCGCGAGGTCGGTTTGACTCAGTGATTTCCGGAGTTTCGCAATGCCTGGCGTTTTCGTTTGGGGCGAAGGCAAGGTCCAAGGCCGCGACAAACCTGAAATTGGGCTGGACTCCGCATATCCGCCCAGGCGAATATATCAACATATTCGCCTAGGCGGATGTGCGGATCCGATGCCGTCGCCCGCCGTTCCCCAAGCCCTGGCATTGCGCCGGGAGACCTCGTTTCAACCAAGAGAAGGATTTCAAATGAAACGCATGACAATTACGACACGCCTTTTGGTCGCTTTCACGGCGGCGGTGCTTTGTCTGGTCTCTGCCGAACCGATTCTAGCCGCTAACGCTCTGGCGTCCGAAAGCATCCCGGAGGGTCGCGCAGGGGTGGCGATGCGGAACGCGGCGGCCCAAGACAAATACTTGTTCGTCTATTTCTGGAAGCAGTCCGACCCACCGACCCAAGCGATGCGGGCTGTTTTCGAAAAGGCGACCGGTCAGATGAACGATGTCGCCGATGCGATCAGTGTGCAAATCACTGACGCCAGCAATGCGGCGATGGTCAAGAAGTTCGGCGTCAGTCGGGCTCCCATGCCGTTGGCACTTGCGATCGCACCCAACGGCGCGATCACGCGCGGCTTGCCGGTCAAGTTCGACGAACAACAGTTGAAAGCAGCCGTGGTCAGCCGCGGAACCTCCCATTGCTTGAAAGCCCTGCAAGATCGCAAGTTGGTCCTTTTGTGTGTCAAACATCAGACCGGTCCGAACGATTTTCCCGGCGCTTATGAATTCACGCAAGACGAACGTTACTCGGCGGCGAGCCAGATCGTTCGCATCGATCCGAGCGACTCATCCGAGCACGGTTTCCTGCAATCGCTGAAGATCGACCCGTCGGCCGATCAGGGCGTGACGGTTGTCTTAAGTCCTCCCGGCCAACCTGTCGCAACCTTCAAATCCGACGTCACCAAAGATCAGATCATCGAGCGTTTGGCCGCCGCCAGCGCGTCTTGCTGTCCCGGAGGCCAATGTGGTCCTGGTGAATCCTGTTGCCCCGGCGGCAATTGCGAACCCGCCGCGAAATAGGAATTGAAAGGAAGCAACGATCGCCGCCTTCACCTAGGCGTTCGAAACACCGAGACAATCATACGGAGATACAAATCGATGAACCTGAGAAAGCTGGTCTGGCGAGAACTGTTCGAGCGTAAGAGCCAGATGATCACGATCTTTGTCGGAATTCTGTTGGGAATCACGACGGTCATCGCGATCAAAAACATTACTTACTATTCCGAGATGGCCGTCGCGCGAGAGATGGACAGTTTGGGTGCCAACGTGTTGGTGTTGCCCAAGAGCGTGACGCTGCAGGATTACTATTCCGCCGACCTGCACAACGAAACCATTCCCGAGGAATACGCGTTGCGTTTGACCATGTCGAACCTGGCGGGCGTCGACAATCTGTCGCCGAAGCTTTGCGTTCCGGTCGAATTGCAGGGTCGCTCGTTCACGCTGACGGGCATTCTGCCCAAGAGCGAGTTTCAGGCCAAAGCGGCTTGGGGCGGCGCCGGGATCTTTTCGCGGCCGATCGGTTGCGGGGCGATCGACGTCGGCACGCCGAATGAACCCGAGGACAAGAAGACGCTCGTTCGCAAACGGGTGATCGACGACTTGGCCACCGATGAGGCACTGGTCGGATCCGATACCGCATCGGTCTTGGGCATCGTAGAAGGACAAACGATGGAATTGATGGGCAAGCAATTTTCCGTGGTCGCGGTGCTGCCCGAAACGGGAACGGTCGACGATTCACGCATCTTTGCTCACTTGCACACCGTTCAAGAGATGTCCGGCAAAGACGCGGTGGTCAGCTGCATCGAGATCGTCGGTTGCTGCAAAGAGATCTCTGCCGGCCTGGTCGGCAAAGTCAATGACCTGTTGCCCGATGCCAAGGTCGTCACGGTGGCACAGGTCGTCGCGACCCAGGCAAAGGTCAACGGGATGATGGAAAAGCTGTCGTTGATCTTTGTGGCCATCATCGTCGTGATCGGTGGTGCGGGGATCGCGAATTTTATGTTCGCCAATGTTTATGAACGTCGGCGAGAGGTCGGCACATTGATGTCGTTGGGGGCACAGTCGAATCTGATCTTGCGGATCTTTTTGCTGAAGGCGTTGTTGCTGGGCGTTGCCGGTGGAGTCGGCGGGTTTGTGATCGGCACGACGTTGGCCGTCACGTTGGGACCTCGGTTGGCCAACGTGCCGGTATTGCCGATGCCCATCCTGGCGTTGTGGGCGATCGGAATCTCGGTCGGCACCACCTTGTTGGCCAGCTATTTCCCGGCCCGCAACGCGGCGAGCCTGGACCCCGTCACATCATTCAAGGAGGTTTGAACCATGTTACTGATGCAGAATGTCACGAAGACTTATGAGATGCACCGCCAAAAAGTGGTCGCTTTGGACGATGCCACGCTGGAAATCCCCAAGGGTGATTTCGTTTCGTTGATCGGCCCCAGTGGCAGCGGCAAAAGTTCGCTATTGGTCATGCTGGGCGGAATGTTGTCACCGACGTCGGGCCGTGTCTTGCTGAACGACCAGTCGATGTACGACTTGAACGCCGATGGTCGGGCTAGAATGCGACAGGCCCACATCGGGTTCGTGTTCCAGACGTTCAACTTGATTCCGTATCTGACGGCTCAGGAAAACGTCCAAATTCCGCTGTATTTGTCGGGAACGTCGGAAGCCGACCACGGTGACCGGGCGGCGGAGTTATTGGCGCGAGTCGGCTTGGGTGACCGGTTGGATCACAAGCCGACCGAACTGAGCGTCGGACAACAGCAACGCGTCGCTTTGGCAAGGATGTTGGCCAACGACCCGGACGTGATTCTTGCGGACGAGCCGACCGGGAACTTGGATCCGGAAACCAGCGAGCAAGTGATTGAATACTTCGAACAGTTCAATCGCGAAGGCCGAACGATCGTGATGGTGACGCACAACCCCGAAGCGGCCGAACGCGCCAAGCGAGTGCTGAAACTTCGCAACGGCAAAATCGTCGACGACCGCGCTTCGTTGCAGTCGTTTGACGCCGCCTGATGGTGCAGATGCCACAACCGTTCTGTTGATCTGGTCGCGTTTGTCCCGGTACATTGATGTTTTCAAACGCATCATCGCGATCAGGGGAAACGCGACTGCCGACCTGACGAATCAAAAGGCCACTGGAACATGAGCACCACGACCGAATCCCGCTCGGCAGACGACATTCCGATCGTTGCGTTGTCGGAGATCGGCGAGGAGATCAACACCGTGTTCCGAGCGTTTGCCGACGGCACACGCTTGAGGATTTTGCACCTGCTGGTGGATGATGAAATCTGCGTCGGCAACTTGGTCAAGATCCTTCAGTTGCCTCAGCCCACCGTGTCGCGTCATCTGGCATATCTACGCAAAGCATCGTTGGTGGACGTTCGCAAAGTCGGCCAGTGGTCGCACTATTCGTTGGCTCCGGCGCGGTCATGCTTTCAACAAAAGTTGTACGGCTGTCTGACCGACTGCTTTCACGATGTGCCTGAGTTGCAAGACGACAAGCGACGCGCCCGTGAATTGAAAGACAACGGCGGTTGTTGCGATTCCTAGCCAATCGCCGCGAGGAAAACGATCGGGGCGATCGCCTCGTGTCGGTCACCTCGCGGCGTCCATTTTCGTGATGACAGTTCCCGCCGATCACATGCCTTCGCTGACGGGCCAGCCGAGGGCACGTTGCAGTTCGAACTGGGCACGATTGTGTCCGACGACTGCGTCCAAGTAGGCTTGCTGGGCGTTTTCCAATGCGACGATCGATTGCAACGCTTCGATCGGCAAACCTTGACCGTCGGCGATTCGGCTGACGTTGCGGTCATAGGAATCTTGGGCAATCGGAATGGCGGATTGGCAGACGTCGATCTGGCGACTGCGCATCGTCACCTGGGATGCCGCGGTGCGTACGTCGGCGGCGACTTGGTCCATCGTGCGCAGCTTTTCATAGCGTGCTTGCTGGACTTGGGCCGAAGCACGACGACGTGCGGCATGTTCTCCAAACCCAAGGTTGCGTGTTTGCCAAACCAACGCGGCATCAAAGTCATAACGGCTGTCGACTTGGTCCAAATTGTTCCCCAATCCGCCGCCGAACCCGCCGGTGCTGAAGCCCAGCAGAACACTGGGCACGAACGGCGAGTAGCGTTCGCGTCGATGAGCTTCACAAGCCTGGGCGACCAGAGCCTGGGCTTCTTTCAGTTCTGGACGGTTTCGCAACGCGATCGGAACCAGTGAATTCGTATCATTCGACGGCACGCCAAAGTGGACCGGCATGGCCATCGCGTCGGTGGGAATCAAGTCGCCACCGCCGTCCAGGCTGGCCGCCGCGGCAAGTCGTGCGGCGGCGACGCCCACTTGTTCTTGGGCTTCAAACAATCGGTTTTGGACCAACAGCACCTCCGTCGCCAAACGGTCCGCGTCGGCCTGCAAGCCTTCGCCGGCTTCGGCAAAGTCGCTGGTCACCTTGGACAACCGTTGGGCACGCTCCAAAGATTGCTGGACGATCGCCACCCGTTGATGTGCTTGCAACAAATCGGTGTAAGCCACTGCGACGTCGCGCAGTTGGTCATTCATCGTCGCGGTCGCCGCATGACCGTCGGCCCACATGCCACGCTTGGCGATTCGAGGTTGAAAGAGCGCATCGGCCAAGTGGAAACGGGCGACCAAGCCGGGCGTCGGCGTGGTTCCGGCGCCGGTCGCGCCGGCCCCCAGTCCGTATTGAAACGAGTTGCGATTGACGTCAACAATCGATCCATCACTGGCCTGATAGTGGCCGTCATGTCGATGGAACGAAAAACCGGTTTGAATCGTCGGCAGCCACAACGCGCGTGCTTGGTCCAATTCGGCGTAGGCTTCTTGGACACGCCAACGTGCGACGGCCACGGCGGGATGTCGACCGCCCACCATCGCCAATACGCTGGGAAGGTTGATGGGCATCACGCCGGCGGAATTATCGATCAGGATCGGAGCCGAATCATCGGCCAGAACTTGGATGTCGTCGACCAATTCGATGGACGATGCCTGGCTGGCCTGAAACGGCGAAGCGGTGGCCATTTGCACCGGCGCAGCCGTGGCTATCTCAATGGGCGTCGACGGTGAGGTAGCGTCCGCTTCGTTGGCCCGAGTGACCGCGGGCGTCTGGTCGATCGAAACCGGGTGCGGTGTTGTCGAACCGGTGATCGCCGGCTTGTCAAAATCCACTGGCGGTGCCACCGCGACCGGACCGTCGGTCGCGCGTTCGGGTGGCGGGACTCGGCGGGGGCTGGCCGCGTGACGAATGTCCTTCCGAGCTGCTGTGGCGAGTTGAAGTGATTCCCTTTGCGCCGACTTTTCCGATTCGACAGCCGCAACCGATTCGGTGTTGTTGACCAGGCGCACGTCACCCTCGACATCCGCCGAAGGCCCAATCATCTTGGGATCCAGTCTCCGGGGAACGGAGCGATCGATGGCGTTTCCACCATCGGTTGCCGGGTTTTGCACGTCGGTCGCGTCCATCACAGGCACACTGGGCCTGTCGGCACGATCGTTGAATCCGGGCATTGCCGTGCAACCGGCACACGCCGCAAGATTTGCCAAGGTCAGATACAGCAGTCGTCTCGATTTCATTCGTGGCCTTTGACGGGCGATTGAAGTCGTGTTGAACCTGCGGTTCCGGTTTGCCCGAACGTCGGGATACGGCAGGTCGTATGACTTCTGATTCGGCAACGGGTTATGCGTGCGGTCGCCCCAAGCGTCTAAGAAATGACTGATACAAACGGAACAGAAACAGAAATGCCCGTCGTATGGATTAAGCTGGTCGCGAAAGCGTTTCAGTTTGAATCGCCGGCCCACCCCGCCTCCTTCCCTCCCCCCATGGATCGCTTCGCCTTGAAACCCAACCTGGCCATTCGTTTACTGCCGTTTTGTTGTGACTTGCCAGCGACGTGCCGGCGCCGCCTTTGGCTCGGGCCGATCGCCATGCTGTTGATCGCCGCATCGGTCGGATGCCAACCGTCCGGCGATGACACCGCCGGCACGGAAGCGAAACGCAACGACGCACAGGTCGCCGTGCAACTGGTCTCCGTTCAGCAGTCGACGACTCGACAAACCAGCCGCCAACCGGCCACGGTGCATCCGTTCTATGAAGCCGCCCTACGTCCTCGGGTGCAAGGTTTTGTTCGCGAAGTCCGGTCGGACATCGGCGACGTGGTCAAAGCGGGTGACGCTTTGATTGTTTTGGACGTGCCCGATTTGGAACAAGACCGCGAAGCCCAGCGGGCCAGAATCGCGCGGCTGGAAGCCGAAGTCCAACGCGCCAATGCCGGTGCCGAATTGGCGCGGGCCGTCGTCCAGTCCGCCGAAGCCAACGTGGCGGCCGCCCAAAGTGAAATGGCCGGCGCCGACGCCGAATTGGCCGCCGCCGAATCGGAATTTGCCCGCACCCAGGATTTGGTGTCACGCCAATCGCTGCAGCAACGCATGCTGGACGAAGCACTCCAGCGGCGGGACAGCCGACGTGCCGCATTGGATGCGATCCGTTCGTCGGTCAACGCGGCACAAGCCGAAGTCACCGTTGCCCAAGCAAAGCTGACGGCCGCGGCAGCCGACGTTGATGCCGCGAAGGCCGATGTCGATGTCGCACTGCGTCAATTGGATCGAATCGAAGTCATGCTGAACTTTGCGACGATCAAAGCACCCTTTGACGGCATCATCACCCAGCGGAACGTCGCCCCGGGTGACTTGGTGAATGCGGGCGCGGGTTCCCCGTTGCTCCGAATCAGCCAGGTTGACCGCGTACGAGTTCACGTGCCGGTTCCCGAATCCGATGCCGCCCATGTCAACGCGGGCGATGCCATCGAAGTCGCGTTTCCGTTCTTTCCCGACGAGTCACCGATGCAGGGTACCGTCACTCGCGTCGCCGGCGAACTGGACCCATCGACCCGCACGATGGTGGTCGAAGCGGTGTTGGACAACGCCGACGGCAAGCTGGTGCCCGGAATGTTCGGCCAAGCGACGATCGAATTGGCGGTGCACGAAAACGTTGCCACGTTACCCGCCCGTGCGATCCGATTTGACGAAAACGGCGACGCATACGTTTATGTCGTCAACGATCAAACCGTGTCGGTCCAGAACATCCAAACCGGCAACGACGACGGATCGACGATCGAGGTCCTTTCGGATTTACCCGCCGGGACGAACGTGATCGACGCTCACCTTCAGCGTTTCACCGATGGCCAACAGGTCGCGGTCTTGGCTCCCTGATTTTGCCCGCTTTGTTTTTGCACCGCCCCCACCTTCACGCGTGATTCTCGCCAGCGTCGGATTCGTTTGAACGTTTCTCCGTCGCCACCACGCGTCCCCGCTTTCGGAAACAAGTTTCGCAATGGGTCTGATCCGATTTTCGCTTCGTAACCCTTACGCCGTTTTGGCGTCGGCCATCGCATTGTGCGTCTTGGGCGCCGCGGTGATTCCGCGGACCACGATTGACATTTTGCCGGACTTTAAAGAGCCGGTCGTGGTCAGCTTTTTCAGCTATCCGGGGCTGCCGACGCTGGACATGGAAAAGTCGGTAACCAGCCGAGTCGAGCGTGCGTTGACCCTGGCCGGCAAGATCGAACATCAAGAATCGCGGACCGTCCCCGGCGCGGCGGTGATCAAAGTCTTCTTCCAACCCGGTGCCGATCCCAGTTCGGCGATGAACGACATCGTCAATCTGGAAGCCAGCGACATGTTCCACTTGCCGCCGGGCATCGAATGGCCGTTCACCCTGCGCAGTGAACCGGCCAACTTGCCCGTCGTTTTGGCTGCCATCAGCGGGGAAGGGCTGAGCGAATCCGAGCTGTACCAGATCGGTTACTACGCGGTGCGAAACAAGATGGGCGGCTTGAAAGGCGTCCAGATTCCGCACCCCTTCGGCGGCAAGTTTCGCCAGATGATGGTCTATGTGGATCCACAAAAACTGCAGGCCTTCAACATCGCGGCAACCGACGTTGTCGAAGCCTTGCGCAACAGCAATCTGGTCCTGGCGTCTGGATCGGCGCGGATGGGCGGCATCGACTATCAGATCCATCCGCGAAACACGTTGCCCGACACTGATGAAATCGCGGGCATCCCGATCACCGTTCGTGAAGGTCGTCCGGTTTTCATCCGCGACGTCGCCGAAGTCGTTGACGATGCGGCGCTGCAATACAACATCGTCCGGGTCAACGGAAAGCGAAGCGTGTATTGCCCGTTGTTGCGTGAACCGGGCGAAAACACCATCGCGGTGGTGGACCGGATTCGCGAAGGCTTGGCGGAGGAAATCCCGAACATGAAGGAGCGGGGCGACATCCCCGAAGCCACCGAGGTCACATTGGTCAGTGACCAGTCGGGCTACATTCGCGATGCGATGAAGAACCTGTTCAACCAAGTCGCACTGGGTGCCTTGCTGGTGGCCGTTGTGGTCGTCGTCTTTCTGCGTCGCTTGTTGCCGACGCTGGTCATCGTGGCCACGATCCTGCTGGCGCTTCTGATCGGCGGACTCGGATTCGCCTTTACCGGTCAAACGATCAACGTCATGACGCTGGGCGGATTGGCGTTGGCAATCGGCACCGTGGTCGACGCGGGAATCGTGGTCGTTGAAAACATTTTGCGTCACATGAAGATGGGCAAGTCGTCCATCGATGCGGCTCGCGACGGGACCGCGGAGGTCAGCGGTGCGATTCTGGCAGGCACGATCACGACCCTGGCCGTCTTCCTGCCGGCGTTGTTTTTGACCGGGATGATCAAGTACTTGTTCGCCCCGCTGTCATTGGCCGCCACGTTCACCATCGGTGCGTCTTACATCTTGGCTCTGACGGTGGTGCCGGCGTTCTGCGCAACGTTTGTGCGTTCCAAAGTGCAAAGCAATCCTGATACAAGCGAACCGACGGACAATGCTTACAGTCGTCTGTTGCGTGGGCTGATCAAAGCACCGGAGCTGGTGGCTGTGGTGATCATCCTTGGCGTGGGTGCCTCGTTCGCCCTGTGGCCGGCGATCGGGACCGAACTTTTCCCCAACGTCGACGAAGGCACGTTTGAAATTCGCATCAAGACGTTGCCCGGAACGGAGTTGTTGGAAACCGAATCTTTGGTCGCCGACATCGAAGACACGATCCGGTCGGTCATTCCGGAATCGGAGATCGACGCCCTGATTTCCAACATCGGGTTGCCGGTGGGCAAGGGTGCCGGTTTCAGCACGGTGTTGAGTTCCAACAGCGGTCCGGACACGGCGTATGTGATCGTCAATTTGACACGTAGCGGCCGCAGCGCCAGTACCAACCAATACATCCGCCAACTGCGAACCAAGTTGGCCGATGATTACCCGATGCAACAGTTCATGTTTGTCGGTGGCGGGATCGTCAACATGGCGCTGAATCGTGGGGTGCCAAGCCCGATCAACATTCAGTGTGGCGCCGGGACACCGCAAAAATGCCGCGAAGTGGCCGAAAGAGTCGTCGCGAAAGTCCATGACATTCCCGGCACCGTCGACGTCCAAATCGCCCAATCTTTGGACTATCCCCAATTCGATATCCAGGTCGATCGGACGCGGGCGAAGTTCCTGGGCGTCGATCAGAAACAAGTCGCCGAAACGATCCTGACCGCTTTGGGCAGCAGTGTCGGCTACGCCCCCACCATCTGGATCGACCCCAAGTCGGGCGTCGACTTCTTCATGGGGGTCCAGTATGCCGACAACCAGTTCGATTCGCTGGACGAGATTCACAGCATGCCGATTTCGTTGGACACGGCCGACGGTGCGGTGACGATCCCGCTGTCGAACATCGCCACGGTCCGCCGCGTGAACATTCCCGCCGAAATCAGGCACTACAACATCGCTCGGGTGAACGACGTCTATGTCAATGTTTCGGGCCGTGACGTCGGTTCGGTCGCCGCCGACGTACAACGTGTCATCGACGAAATGGAGTTTGAAAGTGGCACATCGGCAACGATCCAAGGCCCGGTGCAGACGATGTACAGCGGCATGGAAATGCTGGGTTGGGGTTTGTTGGTCGCGATCGTTTTGGTCTACCTGGTGCTGATGGCACAGTTCCGGTCATTTATCGATCCGCTGTTGATCGTGCTGGCGGTTCCACTGGGGATCGGCGGTGTCATCGTGACGCTGTGGGCGACCGGAACGACGATGAACATCCAATCGCTGATGGGCACGCTGATGATGGTCGGCGTGGTCGTGAACAATTCGATCCTGCTGGTCGAATTTGCCAACCAACGTCGCGCCGATGGCAAATCGGCGGCCGACGCGGCGATCGAAGCCGCTCGCGTCCGTTTACGACCGATCTTGATGACCAGTTTGACGTTGGTCGCGTCGATGTTGCCCTTGTCATTCGCCTTGAGGCCGGGCAACGAAGCGATGATTCCTCTGGCCCGTGCGGTGGTCGGCGGGATGGTCGCGTCAACGGTCCTGACGCTAATCCTGGTGCCATGTGTCTACACGCTGTTGCACCGGAGAAACGATTCAGTGGCGACAGTTTAATGCACGCGTAGGCGATGCTGTGCATGACGGTGGAGGCGATCCGAGATGCACTTGTCATGCGGAGCATGACCTACGGCCATACACGCTGTTGCACCGGAGCAAAGACTCGACGGCGACAGTTCAATGCACACGTAGGTCATGCTGTGCATGACGGTGTGGACGATCCGACAGGGATTTGTCATGCGGAGCATGACCTACGGTTCGCCGGCTTCACGAATCCTACGAACGGTTTCGGGCGTCTGATTGTTCTCGTCGGTAAAACAGCCCCAGTGATCGGGATACACGCCCTGCTTGACCCAACGATGGAAACTGGTGTGCGGCCAGTCTTTGGCACACTTGACGTACCCGTGCTTCACCGGATTCCAGTGGATGTAGTCGAAATGGCTTTGAAAATCCGTCTCGCCTTCAATGGTGTGCTCCCAGAACCGAGGCTGCCAAACGCCTCGCCGTCTTTGACGCTGCTTCCCCGTGGATACCGGTTGGCTCGATCCACCGGCGACCAGCCAACGTTTGGTAAACTCCTTCTTGATCCACCCCAGACGCTTTGAGTACTGGTCATCGCCAGGTGGAAGCGACCAAATCGAATGCCAGTGGTCCGGTAACCACACGATGGCGACGACATCGAGCGGCCAACGACTTGCACATTGCCGCAAGACGTTGCCCAGAAGCGTCACTGCCGTGGGATCCGCAAACGTTGGTTGTCGCTGATACGTGACGACCGTGAAAAAGAACGTACCTCCGGGCACGAAGGCCCTGCGGTATTCAGGCATCATTCCCGATTGAGTCGGTGGATAGAGACGCGGCCGGTCACGTCTGGGCTTTCGGAACTGTCATGCAACTAACTGCCAATCTATCTATCGTCACGCACAGCATGACTACAGATCTGACCTACGGCGTGATCAATGGGGCGGCGGGGTACTTGGCGATCAGCCGCAGGGTTTGATCCATCTGCTCGGGTGTTTCGGCGCCGACGGTCATCGTGTCCAGCAGCCCGTTGGACTGGGCGAACCGGATGCATTCGTCGGCTTTGTCGGCCAACGTGCCTTCGCCATAGATCTTCATCCCGATGATCGCTTTGCCGTTCTTACGAGCCTCGGTCAGCACGGACACAACATCATCGACCTTGCCATCCATTTTGGCGCCGTGCGGATTGATGCGAGCCAAGATGACGTCGACCCAATCGGACCGACTTGCGATCTTGAGAGCTTCCAAGTTGTGACAGGAAACGCCGACCGCGCGGAGCTTTCCCGACTTCTTCGCTTCGTCAAACGCTTCCATGTACGGCTGCAACTGTTCGGACCAATCCGGCGTGGTCATGCAGTGCAACAGCAAGATGTCCAAATGGTCGGTGGCGATCTCGTGACAGAATCGTTCGATCGTCGTCTTGGCGGCCTGTTTGCGATGCGACGGCGCGATCTTTTCAAAGGGACCGTCATAGCGAGTCCACAGTTTGGAAAGGACCGTCACTTTGTCGCGTGGGATCGTCCGCAGGGCTTCGCGAAAGTAAACGTGCGAACCGTACAGATCGGCCAAGTCAAAGAAGGTCACGCCGCGATCATAAGCGTGGTTCAGTAGCGCCACCAATTTTTCGAAGCCCTGCCGGGTGTGGTCCGATTGTCGATTGCCACCGTGCATCCCCGTACCCTGGCCGACACGAGACATGGTGATGCCGGTGTTTCCCAGCTGGATCTGCGGCGGCGAAGGCACATCGTTGTCGATCGGAGCCGACGCTGATTCCGATTCGGCGCCGATCGCGGCACCGGCGTGCATGGTGCCGGCCGACAACGCGGCGGTGGCGGTCAGCAGGGAACGCCGGCTGCATCGCTGGGACTGGTTTGACGGAGCCCTTTGAGA
Source organism: Crateriforma spongiae (assembly GCF_012290005.1). Classification (NCBI taxonomy): domain Bacteria; kingdom Pseudomonadati; phylum Planctomycetota; class Planctomycetia; order Pirellulales; family Pirellulaceae; genus Crateriforma; species Crateriforma spongiae. The sequence continues at coordinate 103,212 of NZ_JAAXMS010000006.1, read as the reverse complement.
TTCGGACTCGGCCGGATGATTCCGCTGGGACATCGATTCGATCCCTTTTTGCAATGGGGCGCACACGGGACACAGTTGCCGGGGCAGGCCGCGTCGGCCTATGCCCGAAACACAACGGTGACGTTACTTCGCCACCGACTCCAGTGTAGGCGTCCGGCGCCGGTGATGCATGAAAGTGCGACCGAATCGATCGGCTTTTACAGCACCGCCGCGACCTTTTCGCACAACCAGTCGATGCGGTCTTCGGCCATTCCGGCGACATTGATGCGCCCGCTGCCGACAAGATAGATGCCATGCTCGGTGCGCAGTTGGTCGACCTGCATGGGCGACAGGCCGCTAAAGCTGAACATGCCTTTTTGCGAAAGCAGGAACGAATAATCGCGATCCGGCGCGACTTCTTTCATCCCTTTGACGAACGATTCGCGAAGCCGATGAATCCGCTGACGCATTTCCATCAATTCCGACTTCCACGCCCGGCGTAGCGCTTCGTCGCCCAGGATCGTCGCCACGATCGACGCACCATGGCGTGGTGGATTGCTGTAGTTGCATCGCACCAGCCGTTTGATTTGGCTGACCGATGCGGACGCGGCGGCCTGATCGGCGGCCATCATCACGACCGCGCCGGTACGTTCGCTGTACAGTCCAAAATTCTTGCTGAAGGAACTGCATACCAAACATTCCGGAACGTGACGCAGCATCGTGTGCAGCCCCACGCTGTCTTCGGCCAATCCGTCGCCGAAACCTTGATAGGCAAAGTCGATCAGGGGGAACAGTTTCAGCTCGGTGATCCGCGCGGCGATCTGTTCCCATTGCTGGGCGTCCGGGTCGACACCCGATGGATTATGACAACACGCGTGCAGCAAAATCACGTCGCCCGGTCGCGCGTTTGCCGACAGGTCGTCCAGCATGCCGGTCAGATCCAACGATGTCTTGTCCGCTGATAGATAACGATACGACACGGCTTCCAAACCAGCGGCGGTCATGATCGCACCGTGGTTGGCCCAAGTCGGCGTGGGCAAAAAGACCCGTGGCCGGGCAAACTGGTCGGCCAGAAATTCGGCCGACACACGCAGCGCACCGGTACCGCCGGGTGCCTGAACGACGGCGGCCCGTTCGTTGGGAACTTTGCCGTCAAAGACCATATCGCGGACCGCGTCGCGATAGTCGGCCATGCCATCGATCGGCAGATAGCCTTTGGTCTTTTCGCCTTCGATCAAGATCTGTTCGGCCTGTTTGACCGCCCGCATGATCGGAGTGATCCCGCTGTCGTCTTTGTAAACGCCGACCGTCAGGTTCATCTTGTCCGCACGAGGATCGGCCAAGAAGGATTCGGTCAAACCCAGGATCGCGTCGGGCGGTGCGGGTTGGACGGAGCTGAGCTGCAGCGGTGCGGCGGCGGGTTCGGACATTGCGGTGCGGATGCCTGAATAAAAGATCGATGGGAAGCGACGGACGTGGACGGGTTCGGCCGAATCGTCGACGTGGAAGATAGACGTATCAGCGATGAGCGATCCGTGCGTTAGCGCCAACTTAGCTGACAGGAAACAAAACGGCTATCGCTGGTTCGTGTCGTCCACACGGGGTGCTTGGCCGGCTTGTGTCGCCAATCGGTGGCGGCCGGAATTGCGGGTCAGAAATGGGCTTGGATCAAGCGCCGACGATATCAGCCGCTTTGTAAACCACGTCCGCTTTTTTGAAGCCCAGCTTTTCATACAACCGGACAGCCGCCGCGTTATCGGTGGTGACTTCCAAGTGCATGCGGCGGATGCCTGTGACGGCGAATCCGGCAGCCGCCTTCAACAGCAACAGACTGCCCAGGCCTTTGCCACGGTGATCCCCGACGACCCCCAGGTTTTGAACTGCACCCCAGCCGTCGACCGACAATCCTTGGATCGTGCCCACCGGGCTTTGACGCCCACTGGCCGGATCCCGATGCCGCAACAACCAAGTCGCCTCCGGGACGAAAGCCGCGCGGCTGACGATTTCACGCATCAGACGCAAACAACCGTCTTGCCGTGACAGACACGGAAACACGTCCGCATCCAGCTCGCTGCGGAAACTGTCGAACTTGGCGGTCGCATGTTCGCGGACCAGGGCATCGCTGTAGGGAACCAGTTCGTATCCGAACGGCAGCGGAGGCGATTCGGGCACGCCGGCGGCCAGATCGAATTCCATTCGGAATCGTCGAAAGTAGGTGATGCCCATGGGTGTGATCGTTCGGCGATGGATGAAACGGACGCCCGCGCAGACGCCGTCGAATGCCTCGATCGATCGTACCACGCGGCGTGCCCAACGGCATTCAAAACGTCGGGATTCCGGTGCGGATTGATCGCTTCGATCCGTCCGACGGAGGGACTGGTCGATTTGTAGGGTCTACTTAGACTTTTCCTAGACCATCGAACGACACCACCAGAGCACCGGTGGACGACCGGCCGACCGACGGACGACCACCCTACGACGAACCGCACCGAAGATCTTGGACGCCGCCGAAGACCGCCCCTATCCGCCGCTGATCGATCGAGCCGTCTTTGTGACCGGTGCGACGGCGACGGGCAAAAGCCGCATCGCCATGCGTTTGGCCCGGCAGGTCGGCGGTGAAATCTTGTCGCTGGATTCCATCGCGGTCTATCGCGGCATGGACATCGGCACCGCCAAGCCCGACGCGGACGATCAAGCCGCGCTGCCCCACCACTTGATCGATCAGGTCGATCCGGACGATGACTACAGTGTCGCGCGGTACTTGGATGCGGCCCATCGCGTGGTCGATGCCGTTCTGGATCGTGGCCGGGTTCCGATCTTTGTCGGCGGGACGCCGATGTTTTTGAAGGGCGTCTTGCGAGGCTTTGATCCGGGGCCGCCGGCCGATTGGGATTTTCGTCGCCAGGTCGAAGAGGACCTCGCACGGCACGGCGTCGACGCGTTGCGGAATCGTCTGTGGCAGGTCGATCCGTTGTCGGCGTCTCGGATCGACGCCAACGATTCGCGGCGCATGATCCGGGCATTGGAAGTCGCCAAGCTGACCGGGCAACCGCTCAGCCACCGCCAACAGCAATTCGACACCGTGCGTGACGCCGATCAGTGTGCGGCCCTGGTCGTTCGGCGTGATCGCACGGAAATTCACCAGCGAATCAACGCCCGCGTCGAAGCGATGTTCGATGCCGGCTGGGTCGCCGAAGTCCGCCGTTTGGCACAGCGATTCCCGACACTCTCTCGGACGGCGGCCAGCGCGGTGGGTTATCGAGAGATTCTGCAGTGGGCGGAAGAAGAGAACCTGTCGGCGGACGATCCCGACGCTTGGCCGAGGCGACCGCCGGAGGAAATCGTCCAACAGATCGCCGCACGCACCCGCCAGATGGCACGTCGACAGGAGACTTGGTTTCGATCGTTTACCGAGCTGACGGATCTGCCCGGCCGACAGATCGATGACGACGATCAGGCCCAACAATGGGTGGACCGAGTCGCCGCTCGGATATCGGGCGGGCCGCCGTTTCAACTTGGGCAAGACAAACCGGATCGGTAATCCTGTCGAGGTCTCGGCGGCCGCCGAAGCCGCGTCGTCAGCGATCGTCTCGGTTGACAGTCCTGCGCAGCGGTCATATTCTCCGCCGTTTACTGCACTCACGGCGCAACTGGAGCCCCCCAGGGTTCTTGGACTCGTCGGTGATGGTGCAAGTAGACATCAACTTCAACTGCGTCGCGATGCGTCTTCGGCCGCATCGGACCGCTCGATTGAGACCGACCGATCATGACTGTCGATCTGGAGGCAATTGCCCGCCGCGGGCGTTGCGAAACTGCTAGTTTGCGAATCGCCCTGCCCTTGCTGGAACAGGGATACACCCCGCCTTATCTGGCGCGGTACCGCCGGGATGAACTGGGGGACATCGACGAAGCGTCGCTGTGGCACCTGTCCCACGCCGTCCAATCGGATCTTGAACTGCAGCGACGCCGCGAAGAATTGGTGCAATCGTGGAAGACCAGCGAGCTGACCGATCCGGCACTGGGGAAAGCGGTTGAAAAAGCGGCCAGCAAACGATTGCTGGACCGGTTGGCTCGTCGCGTGAAATCGGAACTGGGCGAAAAAGTCGATCCTTCGACTCGCTTGGCTGCTCGGATCTTGAATCCCCGCAAAGGCGACGGTGATGACATCGCCTCCATCGCCGGCAAAGTCGATGGAATCGAAGCGGACCAAGTCGAAGCGGCCGTTGCCGGTTTGGACAACGCGCTGGCGAAACGTCTGTGTGGGGATCCGCGGGTGATCAACGCCGCCGTCCGCTGGCTGGCCAAGAACTCCCGCATTCATATCTCTCAAGTCCACGACCCCCACGGCGGCGACGAGCCGGAGGAAAAGAAAAAGGGTCGCAAAGGCAAGGATCAAAAGGAAAACCAGAAGGAGACGGGTAGCCAGGTTACGGGTGAGCAGGTGGCGGGCGAACAGGTCGCTGTGGCCCCAACGACCGAAAGCCCAGCGACTGAAAGCCCAGCGACTGAAAGCCCAGCGACCGAAAGCCCGTCAAGCGAAACTCCAGCGACCGAAGCACCGGTCGCTGCGGAACAGGTCACCGCCGAAACGGTTGTCGCCGCTCCCGCACCGGAAACGCCAAACGCCGACCCCGCAGCCCCGGCCGACCCACCGCCTGCAGCCCCGGCCTCCGAAACCCCGACCGCTGCCGACCCTTCACCCGTCGACCCGTCACCTGCCGACCCGGTCCCTGTCGCCCCGTCACCTGCCGCCCCGTCACCTGCCGCCCCCAAACCCCCACAGAACAAGCCGGCTTCGCCCGAGGTCACCGACCCGACGCCGGTTCCGGTGACGAAAAAGACGAAGAAGGTTTCGCCACGTCAGCGCCGACGACGTTGGTTGGTCGGTGTGCTGAAGCCTTTGCAGGGCAAACGACTGCCGCCGTCGAAGCTCAGTTCGTTCCAGATCGTGATGTTGGCTCGTGCCTTGCGCAGCCAAGTCGCCGTGTGCTCATTCGAGTACGACGCGAAAAAGCTGGTGGACGAAATTCAGCGATCGGCAATGGCGCTGAATCGCCAACTGGAAGCCAAGCTGCGTGAAACGGTCCTGATCCACGAAGCCAACATCCGCGAAGCGGCCGAGTCCGCTTGGTGGGATGAATTGCAGGAACAAGCATCCACACGTCTGGTCGGGATCGCCGCCGACAATCTGCGTCGCAGCGTCAACCGTGGCGGCGTGGATGCCAAGGTCGTGATGTCGATCGATGCCGTCGGACCACGCACCGCGGCAACCGCGATCGTTTCCAGTGACGGACGGGTGCTGCATCACGAAGACATCCCATGTCAGTTGTCCAAATCGCTGCGGTCGCAAGCCGTGCTGAAGATGGGCGAACTGATCCACACCTACGGCGTCGACCTGATCGTGGTCAGCAATGGCCCGGCCCGCCGTGCCAGCCTGGCCGCCATCGGTGACTTGATCGAACAGTCGCCCGAGAAGTCGATCCACTGGACGCTGGCCGATCGCAACGGCGCCGATGCTTACGCCAGCGGCCCGGTGGCAGATCAAGAAATGAAGGCGACCCCACGGCGTTTCCGCGCCGCATCGTGGATCGCTTTCTCGGTCGTCACTCCGGCCCAAGCGTTGGCCAAGGTCGATCCGCTGAAGCTGCGGTTGGGATCGTTCCAGCGTGAACTGTCCGACGACACGCTGTCCGGCGCCCTGCGTGACGTGATGATCAGCGGTGCGTCGCGTGGCGGGATCGATGCCAACGGCGCGCCGGTGACTTGGCTCAGCCGACTGCCCGGCATGAACGAAGCGATCGCCAAGGCCATCGATCAACGTCGTCGCGAAAAACTGTTCGGATCTCGCACCGAATTGACCGAACTGGACATCTGGGATTCGCTGGTCAGCAGCCGCCAAGCACTGCCGTTTTTGCGTGTCTTCGGCAGCGCACAGCCGCTGGATGGAACGATGATCCATCCGGACGACTATGGCCTGGCTGAAAAGCTGGCCAAGGCCTTGGAACTGGAACTGCCGCCCGCCGAGCCGCCTGGATACACCGCCCCGTCGTTCGAAGATGAACCCGCGGAAAAGCCGGTCGAGCCCGTGGAGACGCCGGTCGCCGACGACAGCTTGAAAGTCGAAACATTCGAAACCGTCCCGGACGAAAAGACGGAGAACTTTGCGGCCAAGATCGAATCGGAATCTGACGCTGCACCGGAAGCCGAAGCCGAAGCCACCGGCGAATCTCAGCCCGTGGTCGATCCGCCCGCCGCGGAAGCAACAGCCGACGCGAATTCGCCCGCCGATTCCGAATCAGCGTCCGAAGCCGAAGCCACCGCCGAAGCACCGGCCGATTCCGACGACAATGCCACCGCCGAAACTTCGGCGGATGCCGACGCATCGCCCGAATCCGATGCCCAACCCGAAGCGGAATCCGACAGTGCGGCCGCCGCACAACCGGCCACTCCGTTCCGGCAAACGCTGCCCGAGCCCGCCAAGGTCGACAAGTGTGTCAAGGAATGGCAGGTCGGACGTCACCGTTCGCACCAGATCGTTCATTGGCTGTGCGACCCGTTCGGCGACAGCGACCCCAGCGGTGTCAGCCCGGCCGTATTGAACACGATGCCTTCGCTGAAATCCTTGAAGGAAGGCGACGAAGTGATCGGCGTGGTCGTCGGCGTCATGCCGTTCGGCGTGTTCGTCGAACTGGCCCCCGACTGCAGCGGGCTGATCCACGTCAGCCGCATCAGCGAAGGCTTTGTCGAAGACTTGCACGAAGCGGTTCAGGTCGGCGATGTCATCACCGGTTGGGTGACCGGCATCGACGAAAAACGCCGTCGTGTCGCGCTTAGCGCCATCAGCCCCCAACGAGTCGCCCAGTTGGAACAGGAACGCCAACAGCAGCGTGGTCGCCGCGACGACCGCGGCCCGCGCGGTGGCGGTCAACGACGCGGTGGCGGCCAAGCCGGTGGTCAAAAGGGCGGTGGCAACCGCGGCGGATCCGAACGCGGCCGCAGCGGTGAGAACCGCGGCGGTGGCGGCGGCCGTTCGTCGGACAATCGTGGCGGTGGCCGCGGACGGTCCGGCGGCCGACCGGGTGGACGCGACCGCGGTCGTTCTCGTGACCGCAAACCCGAGGTCTATCGTGTCACCAGCAGCGAACCGGAAAAGGCACCGATCACCGACGCGATGAAGCAGGGTGCCGAACCGCTGCGTTCCTTCGGCGACCTGATGCAGTTCTATCAAAAGGACACGCCCGAACCGCCCAAGCCGGAGGTCAAGCCGGACGCCCCGGCCCCGACGGCCCCTGAATCGGTCGCGTCCGATGCCGCTGACACCACGCAGCCGTCCGCTGATTCGCAGCCGTCCGCTGATTCGCAGCCGCCCGCCGATTCGCAGCCGCCCGCTGATTCCAGCGAACGAGTCGATCCGCCGGCCGCCGATCCGGCGCCGCCAGCGAATCAACCGCCCGGCGATGACGCCGCCACCGAAAAAGCCACTTCACCGGCCGCCACGACGGACCCGACCAACCCCAACAACCCTTCGGATTCGTCGTCGGCATGAGCAGTGGAGATTTTCGATCACGATTGGAATCGGCCATCCAGCGTGGCCAGAAACGGGCACAGTCCGCGGCCGATCGGCAACGCAAGAAAGAACTCAGCGAAGACGAACTGCGGCGTCTGCACACCAGTTATCGGCTGAACCTGTCCGACAGGATCGAGCGCGCCGTCACCGGTGTGGCCGACCACTTTCCCGGCTTTCGCCAGGAATCGCTGTTCGGCGAAAACGGTTGGGGCACCGCCTGTTACCGAGACGACTTGAAGATCGATGGTGGCCGACGGACCAATCTGTACAGCCGCCTGGAGATCGTCATCCGCCCCTTCAGCGACGCCAAAGTCCTGGACATGAAAGCCAAGGGGACGGTGGCCAATCGGGAAATTTTCAATCGCAGTTTCTTTGCCGACTTGGTGGACGTCGACGAAGACGAATTCGCCCAGCTGATCGACACCTGGGCGATCGAATTCGCCGAACTGTACGCAAGCAACAGCTAGATCAAGGCCGCGGGCGATTCAGGTTCTCAGCGTCCCTATCAACCTGACGCCCGCAAACCTGTCTTCCTGCAAACTGTCTTCCTGCAAACCCGCTCACCCTCCCGCCTTCATCTTCACGCGGCACAGTTTGTCATCGGCGGTGATGTACAACGTCCCATGGGTGTCGTCGAACGTGCAATTGCTGGTCCGGCCGCCGGTGATGATTCGGGCAATCAAGTCGCCCGACGGTTTCATCACATAGATGCCACCGGGACCGCTGCCGAAGATCAATCCGCTGGGATGCACCGCCAAACCGTCGGGCAACCCCGGGTATTCTTTCATGAACTGCGTTGCATTCATCAACACCTTGCCATCACCCAGTGTGCCGTCGTCACCCAGGGGATAGGCCATCCAGATCGGGCGTCCCGGATCGCTTTGTGCCACATACAACGTCTTTTGATCCGGTGACAAACCGATCCCGTTGGGCCGATCCAATTCTTTGGTCAACAGCGACAGATCGCCATCAGCGCTCAAACGATAAACGCCACAAAAATCCAACTCGCGTCGCGGATCGTCGGCCCGCTGTGGCAATCCATAGGGCGGGTCGGTAAAGAACAGATTCCCCGCTTTGTCGAACACCGCATCGTTGGGGCTGTTCAGCCGCTTGCCTTCGAATCGATCGACCAGCGTCATCTTTCCGCCGCGACGGGTCAACACACTGACACGCCGGTCACCGTGTTCACACATCGTCAATCGACCTTGCGGATCCAAAGTCAGCCCGTTGGTCCCCGGTTCCAACCCATAATAGGTGACTCCGGTGTAACCACTGGGTTGCATGAAGGTCGCCATGCCACCGCCTGCCGACCAGCGAAAGATGGTGTTGCGTGGGATGTCCGAAAACAGCAGATGCCCGCCCGCATCATCGGGCACCCAAACCGGGCCTTCGCACCAAGTCAAACCGTCGGCCAAGACTTCGATTTTGGCGTCATCGGAAAACACGTCGGCGGCGGCATCGGTCAGTCGTTCGATCCGTCCGATCGAACGATAGCTTTCGGCTTGATCGGCCTGGTTCGATTGAGCGTCCGACGTGGCAGCGGTCAGGGCCAACAACGCCGCCAATGCCGCGGCCGCGGGGGAAAACAAACGCTGATGCATGCTGGGATCACCGGTGGGAAGATGGGCGTCAATGGTGGGAACGGCCGGCCGGTACGATGACCGATCACGACCGCCGCTGATTGTAGTCACGCGTCACAGGGCTCGTGTTGCGCGGCACCGCAGGGGTGGTGTGATTCGGCCGATCGATTCACCAGAACCGCAGGCGTCGCCAATGCGATTCGACGAAGCCACCGAAAGAAAACCCGCCCGCGCGATGCTTGTCACCGGCGCATTGCTTGTCACCGGCACGGCGATGCTTCAACGGCTTCAGCGTTTGTCGCCGCGACCGGAACGTTGTGCGGTCCTGGAGCCATCGGCCGACACCCGCGGCTGTCCGTTCCGCTCGCCCGCCTTCGCCAGCTCCGCACGCTTCGCCACCGTCAAAATGGTTCCCGCAAAACGCTTCTTCGTTTCCATTTCGACTTGGGGCAACCGTCGTGCGACGTCCACCATGCCGCCGGGATTGACCGCGGATGCCTGAGAGACTTGCGCAACAAATCGCGACGTCTCCATGAAGTTCACGTCCGCCGATTTGCCGATCAGACCGGAAAACGTTCGCGCGAGCAAATCGGTGCCGAAGCCGTCAAACTTGATGAAGCAATCCAGCGTTCCGGTCACCGTGGTTCCGCCGCTGGAGTTTTTGGCGTAACTGCTTCGCAGCATGAACACGCCTTCGCCTCGCACCGGACTGGTCGTCAGCTTGCCGTCGTACAGGCCCGTCGCCACAAACACGTGCGTCGTCGAATCGCCGTACACCAAATCGATCGTGCACGTCGTCCCGCTGCCGTCCTGGGCTTCCAATTGATAGGCGCCGGTGCGACGAACGGAGACCTTGGTGATGTCCATCAGGTCCCACATGCCGACCAAGACTTCGGGGTTGCGGGTCAGGAACAAAAACATGTCCCGATCACAGGCGATCGCTTGGGTGGGCAATCGGCGATAGATCGTCGGCTTGTCGGTGATCCGCTGAATCCTCTGCGACGCTTGCGGCGTCAACCGCTGCAACGGCAACGCGGCGACCGCTTCGCGGCGTTCCCGCGACGTCAACGCCGACAACAAACCGCCACCGGAACCCTCGTTGGCCATCGCTGGCACGTCGGAACCCAGCGAAGCGGCGATCAGCAAACACACCCCAGCGGCAACGACCACGCGACGCAGCGCACCGGCATCCACCGGCGTGGCACACGCGTGACGCATGATCCGCCCGAGACGAATGCGCAACGATCGACGGTCGTTTTCGGCGTTTCGCTGGCCCGCCACTGGCGTCCCCCGCTGGAGATTCGTCCGTGGTCCACCTGCCACGGGGCGTTGCGGCGAGCCGGCTGGGTGCCCAGTACAACGCATGGTGTTCTTCTTCGGTCGGGTTATGCCGCCAAGTTCAATCAAAGGGGTCGCGACGACCAAATCGGGGTCGGCACCATTGACCAGATTCCGGCCCGAATCGCGTCGATTGGCCCCCCTCCCGCATCGAAACGGATTGGCGGATAATTCCGCCGACGCACACTCGCGGGGCCGCCCCCCGACCGTTTCACACCCACTTGTTTCACAAAGCTAGCGATGGCCAAGAAAACCATTGATCAGATCGACGTTGCCGGAAAAAAAGTTCTGATGCGGGTCGATTTCAACGTGCCTTTGGATGACCAACAATCGATCACCGACGACCGTCGCATCCGCATGGCCCTGCCCAGTATCAAAAGCGTCGTCGATCGCGGCGGTCGGCTGATCTTGATGAGCCACCTGGGACGCCCCAAAGGCGACGCGGGCGACAGCAAGTTCAGCCTGGCACCGGCCGCCAAACGCCTGGGTGAACTGTTGGGCAGCAACGTCGCCTTTGCCTCCGACACCGTCGGCGACGACGCCAAGGCCAAAGTCGATGCAATGAGCGACGGTGATGTCGTCGTCTTGGAAAACCTGCGATTCAACGCCGGCGAAAAAGGCGGCGATGCGGACTTTGCCGGCGAACTGGCCGCGATGGCCGACGCCTACTGCAACGACGCGTTCGGCACCTGCCACCGTAAAGACGCCTCGATGGTCGCCGTCCCCGAAGCCATGGCTGGCAAGCCACGTGTCGTGGGCCACTTGGTCGCCAAAGAAATCCAGTACCTTTCCGACGCCATCGGCGATCCCGGTCGACCGTTCGTCGCCATCCTGGGTGGTGCCAAGGTCAGCGACAAAATCAATGTCATCAACAACCTGTTGGGCATCTGCGACGCCGTGCTAATCGGCGGTGCGATGGCCTACACGTTCAGCCTGGCTCAAGACGGCAAGGTCGGCGGCAGCCTGGTCGAACCCGATAAGGTCGATCTGGCAAAGGAATTGATCGCCAAGGGCGGCGACAAACTGCATCTGCCCGTCGACACCCACTGCGGCGACGACTTCAGCGGCGACTGCAACAAGAAAGTCGTCCCGGCCGGCGAGATCCCCGAAGGCTTCGAAGGCTTGGACATCGGCCCGGAAACCGCCAAGAAATACGCCGACGTCATCAAGTCATCCAAGACCGTGGTCTGGAACGGACCGATGGGTGTGTTCGAAATGCCCCCGTTTGATGAAGGCACCAAAGCGGTCGCCCAAGCCGTTGCCGACAGCGACAGCGTCAGCATCATCGGCGGTGGTGACAGCGCCGCGGCCGTCGAACAGCTGGGCTTCAGCGACAAAGTCAGCCACGTCAGCACCGGCGGTGGCGCCAGCCTGGCGATGTTGGAAGGTAAGGCTTTCGCGGCGGTCGACCTGCTGGACGAAGCCTAAACGGCCCCAGCGAAACGTCGATCGTCCAATTGCGATCTCGTTCCAAGGCCACGACGCCCACGTCGTGGCCTTTTTTCGTGCCCCTTCCTGAGCCAACCACCATCGCCCCCCAACCGTAGCTGGATGCGCCAGCATTCAGGCCCCAAACCGTCGCTAATCTCCCACTCCCGATTCCCCCATCGCCGTGATCGTCAGGTTCCTGGCCCCGCCGCGGTCGCGGTGTTCGCACAGATAGATTCCCTGCCACGTTCCCAGATCCGGTCGACCGTCGCGAATCGGCAGGATCAACGAGGCCCCCATCATGGACGCCTTCACATGTGCGGGCATGTCGTCGGGCCCCTCCAGCGTGTGAACATACGGCAAGTCTTCAGGAACCATGTGATTGACCGCCGTTTCAAAGTCCACACGAACATCCGGATCAGCGTTCTCGTTGATCGTCAGCGACGCGCTGGTGTGGCGAATGAACACCTGCATCATCCCCACCCGGATCTGTGACAACTCCGGAATGGCCGCCAACACGTCGTGCGTGATCAGGTGAAAACCACGTCGTTTTGCCGGCAGCGTGATGCGTTTTTGTACCCACATGACCCGTTCAACCCTCGTGTCCCGTGACGATTTCCGCCAAGGGTGAAAAAATTCTCGGCTTTTTCTATGGCAATTTCCACGCCGCAACCTATCACGGTGCCCGTCGACACGTCAGATCCGGTTGACAGCCGGGCCCGCATTGCGGTCAACCACTGCAACGGGCATTTCAGCATTGGGTTTGAGCGTAGGGGAAAATTCCCACACTTGAAGAGCCATTTTTCGGCATAACGCAACAGCCATCCGCATCGGGCGTTGGTTTCTTCCCGAGCGACAAAGTTTATCTGGCCGCCAATGGTGGCTCGGTCCGCTGTATTTGCGTCTTCACTCTTCACGGAATTTTCTTGACTGTCCCCCGTTGACGTCAATAATCACGGCGTCCAACCAACCAAACCGACGCCCGAGAAACCAGGAATCAAGGCGTCGCCGACTTTCTCTCGACTTCGCCGCATCGCCACGGAAAAGAGCCCGCGGCAGAAGCCCCAAAGGAAGATTTGTTCAACGCTTATGAGCCACTGCAAAAACGTTTTCGAAGCCATCCTTCGCTACGGTCACGATGAAGACTTCGTCCCCCACAAGGATGACGGCTTTGAGCCCACCGATGCTCCGGCCGGTAGCCCCGAAAAGATCGAAGTCCTGCGTCGTCGCGTCGAACTCGGCCAGCCCCTGTGGCACAACACCGACCGAGTGGATTACAGCGGCCTGACCGGCGCCATCCGTCCGCGCGAGTAAGGTTTCCCCGCTCGCGGCGATCGTCGCCCCCGTGCGTCGACCGCCACGTACCAGATTGACCCAGAAAGCCCCGGAGTGCTTCAGCATTCCGGGGCTTTTTTCGTGCGCATCGCCGTCGAGTGCATCGAAAAAGCCAATCCGACCGGCCAGCCGAAACACACCCCACCCCGACAAGCCATCGGCCAGGTGATTCGGTAACGCCCCTGACACACGGCACGACAATGGGCCCCACACCCGATATCACCCTGACAACAGGGTTCAAATTGCGCCAAACCGAACCGTCAAGATTCCCCCAAACGGTCGTTCGACCGGCTTGCGGCGGGCCGCAATTGCTGATTTTGTCTGGCACGGCGGTATTCGGGTGCAACGGTTGGTTGTGCAAAGCCTCACCATTTGCCGAATCGCTTCCAAGGGAGCGGGACGCACCGTTGGACCACCCCAAGGTCCACCATCACGTGTGATCACCCCCAACGATCACTCCCCCCCAGGCCTCGCCCCCAACGGAAGTGATCCGGACGGCATACCCTCACCATTGCCTTCGGAGAATCACCGATGCCCCCCACTCTATTTTTGATCGAAGCCAACGACTTCGTCCGACTCGGATTCCGATCCGCGTGCTCGCGTGACCTGGTGTCGATCGTCGGCGAAGCAAGCGGCCTTCAAGAAGCCACCCAATTGCTGACCGACCAATCCGTCGACGTCGTGCTGTTGGATGCCGACTTTCGCGACGACCAAGCGTTGGCGCAACTGCAAACGCTGATCGAAACGATCGGCGATGCCCGCGTGATCGTCTGGTCCGATCAGGTGTCGTCCCAATCCTATCCGTCGTTGTTGCGGATGGGCGTTGCCGGACTGGTCGATAAAACGCTCAGCTTCGAACAACTGTTCTGTGCGATCACGTCGGTCGCCGAAGGCCGCTATTTCTTTTGCCACCCCCAGCACCGGTCGCTGCTCAAGCCCATGCGACCCGCCACGACGGTGGACACGGATGCAGACCGCATCGACCAGTTGTCCATTCGGGAACGCGAGGTCTTGGGATTGCTGTCCGACGGCATGACCAACAAGCAGATCGCCGAAAAGCTGTTCCTCAGTGTGAAAACGATCGAGACCTATCGGGCTCGGTTGATGAAGAAGTTGGATGTCCGGTGCCGCGCGGGATTGACCACTTACGCCCGGCAACTTCAACAGACGGCCTAGCATTGCCGACACGCCGCCGCGGGTGACGCGAATCGCCTGCCGCCGCTGCCGAAGCATCTGGAATCTTGGCCAAATCAAAGCGGCAACACCCTGGTGGAACCGAAGCCCTGTCCTTCAGTGGAGGCTTCAAGATTTGCCGCTTTACGCGAAACCGCAATCCGATCACGATTCGCCCCAGTTCGCCCAAACAATCGATCTTGCCCCCGGCACCTTGATCGTTCGTTCCGGCGAAACGATCAGGTAAGGGGCCGGACAATTTTGCGGTCGATCGAAGGAAGGAGTCGCATCGGATGCGAATGGACACCAACGGATGGATGGCGGTACGGACGTCGGGATGGATCGGCTTGTGGTTGGCCTGCGTCCTGTCGGCAAGCCCAACCGCCCTGGCCGACCTGATCGGAATCACCGGCGGCAAAGTCCTGGTCGATGGTAAAGCCCGTGACCTGTCATCGGTGCTGTACCGCATCGACGCGGCGACCGGGATGGCGACCATGATCGGTCCGACCGGTTTTCAAAACGTCGGCGCATTGGCGGTCCACCCGCTGACCGGCCGAATCTATGCCCACCGCAACGACCGAACCACACAAGTCGGCGGGCAGCTGTTGGAACTGGACAGCCAGACCGGCCAGGCCATGCTGATCGGCGACACACAGATTGGTGTCCCCGACATGACGTTCGATTCGTCCGGCAACCTTTACGCCTGGCTACAGCAGGGCAGCTTTGCCGGATTCGGTTCGCTCAGTCGCCAACTGGTCCGCTTGGACACGAGCACCGCCGCGATCGCTCCGATGCAACCATCAGGTTTGAATGTCAATCAGGTCGGCTTGGCGTTCGCCCCCGACGGAACGCTGTACATGAAAAGCGGCGATCCCGATGCCAGCCAGCCCATCGTCGATCAACGGGGCGCGCTATTCACATTGGATGCATCCACCGGTTTGGGAACGTTTCAAACCTGGCTCAGCGGCGAACCCGCCAACGCGCTGACCTTCGGGTCCGGCGGACACGCATTTACCGTCGACCGCAACACCGGTGAATCTGTCTTGCAAACGATTGATTTGCAGACCGGTGAATTGACCAACATCGGATCCATTCGCGATGCGTCGACCGGCGACCTTCTGCAAATCACGTCGATCGCCGGCGCCACGGCGGTTCCCGAACCCCAGACATGGGGCTTCATTCTTGTGATGTCAGCATCGTTCTTTCGCTCAAGACACCACCGCCCAAAAGTGGCTTCGCGTTTGCCCCGACGCGGTGTCCGTTGATTGCCTGACAAACACCAGACGCAACTTCGACGGGCTTCATATTGCGCGACGGGACGGTTCGGACTTATGCCCCGATCCGTTTGCCACCATCGCGTCCCGGCATAGGTTTGCAGTGAAAGCGACGAACGCGATCACCGACCAAGGTCATTGAACACCGCAGCGTGCGGTCGGCCAACTTCGGTGATGTTTCGTTGCAAACCTTTTCCACTTGTTTCACGTTTGCTGAAGGCTGCTCACCATGTTTCGCATCCAATCGATTGTTGCCGCTTTGATCGTCGTCGCTTCCATGACCACGGCCAACGCTCAAACCAGTGACACCCAAAAATTCACCGTCACGGTTCCCTCGTCCATCGCCATCATCGCCCCGGACAACGTGAACCTGATTCACGACGAAAGCGAAAACGATCAATCGTTCTTGCCGCAATCTTGGATCGTCAAAGGCAACTCCAGCGCCGGCGTGACCGCAACCTTCGCGACCGCCGCAGCCTTCACGCATACAAACACGCCCAGCGAAAAACGTGACGTCGCCTTGGGACTGGCCGTCGGTTCGTCGATCGGCGGTGCCACCTGGACCGTTGCCCAAGGCAGCGACCAAACCGACTACATCAACAACGACGAAGTCGCGACGGTTCAGGTCAGCAGTGACGGTTTCGGCACGGCCAACATGGACCTGTCAGTCACCTTCATCACCGATGGGTTCGGAACGTTCCTGGCCGGCGATTATGAAACGATCGTCACCGGTACGATCACGTCCAACTGATCGATGTCACGACCAATGGGGGTGGGTTTCGTCCCGCCCCCTTTTTGTCTTTCGTCCCCTGACGGCCTGACCTTTGGCCGCTGATTCACCCAACGCACACCGCCCTGTGAAACGTCGTGAGTTTCCCACGGTGTCGGATCGAAAATCACGGTAGCGACGGCCTGCGGCAAACCGCTATTGGACGCCTACCGAAATTTTGTTCACCTGGGGCATTCATCCAACACAGGACCAAACGTCGTTGCGACCATGCGGAAGGGAATCCGATGTCTCGCCCCATCACACCCACGGGTGCCCGGTGCGATCGCGTCACGCCCCGACGTTGCCAACGCGAATCGCAATGGTCCTGGTCTTCACGGCCCTGCTGACGCCCGGATGCGTATCCCGCCCGCTGCCGCCGCGTCCCTCAGTGGAAGAACTGATTCAGCAGGCCATCGAAAAATCGTCGGCCGATCAAGCGATCTCGCCGATCGAAACGGTCGTCCATGAGGACGCCGAAATCGTCCGCCAAGAAACGATCATCCGCGACGCCGACGGAAACGTCCTTGACGTACAAACCGACGCACCGGAGCCGAATCAATGGCCGGGATCGGATTACTTCGCCGGCGAAGGTTGGTCGGCCCATCTCAGCGATTCCGGCAACTCGGATTCTCCCGACGGGGAAGATGAGTTGATCGATGATGAATTCATCGAAACGGATGTCCGCGAAGTCTTGATCATGTTGGCCGAGGACGCGGAGATTGACTTGGTCATGGACCCGCAAGTCGCCGGCGTCGTCAACACGCAAATCAACGGGATGACGATTGAACAGGCGATCGAAAAGATCTTGATGCCGTTGGGACTGTCCTACGCCAAACGGGGCAATCAATACATCATCGCACCACCGGACCCCGACTCACCGCTGTTCCCCTACATCAGCACGCAAGTCCCCTATCGCCCGAATCATGTCAGCCCCAAAACGTTGGTCGACACGCTGCCCGATCGATTCGAACCCTACGTGGAATTGGTCAACGGCAGCAATCTGGTCATGATCGATGCGCCATCGAACACCGTTGCCGCGATTCAAAAACGCTTTGCCGCGATCGACCAACCAATACCACAAGTGACACTGGAAGCGATCATTTGTGTGGTGTCCCCGGATTCGGGTTTTCAATTCGGGCTGGACTGGCAACACGCCGTCCAATTGAACGGCGAAACGCTTGCCAGACTGGGCGCCAACGGTTTGGCTTTGTCAGGCGTTTACAGTCCCGCCGGTGGCCGACAAGCCTTCAGCGATTTTGCCCAAACATCGGCCTTCGTCAAACTGCTTTGCGAACATGGATACCTGACAATCCGAGCGACACCGCACGTGATGGCTCAAGACGGCGAACAAGCCAACATCGCCATCAACCGCGAAACGTTCTTCAGCATCCAACCTCAAAGCACGTCCGACAACAACGCATATTTCTTTCAACAAGAAATTCAAAAGGTCGAATCCGGCATAACCCTGGCGTTGACCCCGACGATCCGGGAAAACACCGTCACGATCGATATCGAAAAAGCGGAAGTCAGCGAAGACATCCGGAATGCCAACACCGAATTGGCGGTCAATCCGTTCCCAATCATCAACCGACGATCCGTGTCGACAACGGTCCACGTCGAAGACCGCAAAACCATCGTAATCGGCGGACTTGTCCAGAAAGAAACCGTGGACCGCATCAATCGTATCCCTGGTTTAAGCAGGCTGCCTTTGCTGGGCTACCTTTTCGAGACGACTCAGCGACAGACTCGTGAAGCCGAAGTCGTCATCTTCCTTTCGCCACGCATCGAACGACCGCGGGTTTCCCCCACAATCGTCCCGGCGTCCCTGACGTCACCCCACGGTTCGGTCGCCCACTGATCCACGATGTTGTCCATCGTTACCGTTCAGCGTTCACCGTCACCGCTCAGCGTTGCTGCCGGGCTTTGACGCCCGGTGGTCACTGACGTTCGTGAACACGGCCGATCGCCCAATAAAGACGATTGACTGATGCGAAAGGCGGATCCGATTAACACCAACCGTCTCACCACTGTTGATCTCCGATGAAACGATTTGTTCGCCACACCGATTTGCTCGGCTGCGCCCTGTCGCTTTTCCTGTCCGCCACCGTCGTCGCACAGTCCTCGCAATCCAGCTCCACCGGTATTCGCACCGGAACGACCGCTGACGGTCGCCAATCGGTGACGTTGACACGGTCGGTCGAACCTTCGTTTCACATCGAACCGATCGTCCAACGATTCGAAGCCCGCCGCGGCGCGGAAATCCCCTTCCGCTTCAAGATCACGTCGACCGGTAAAGACATGAACGTCACGGTGCAGGCGGTTCGTTTGCGGCAAGAAGAATCCGGCGTCATCCTGCACGATCTTCAAGGCGGTGCGCCCGACGAGGTCGACATCACATCCTCCACGGCATTCCCATTGGCCCCCGGCGAATCCCACGTCATTCAAGGCACCGTCAAAGTCCCGCTGGCGAAAACCAACTTTCTGTCTTACGGGATCTTGGTACGTGACAACGGCGTGGCCAACGAATTCACCGGTGACGCCGACGGTCAAACGACCACCGCCGGCGTGCAATTCGTGACGCAGTACGTCCTGCGTATCGATATCGAAACCGGTATCAAAGACCTTGCCGCGATGAATCAATTGCAACTGACCGAAGCCCACGTTGCCAGTGAATTGGGGATGCCGGTCGCCACCGTCTATTTGGACAACCCGACCGACTATGCCTTTGAATTCAAAGTTCGCGGGAACATCGGTGTCGCCGGTCGTCGCCCCACCGCCCCATTTTGGCTTTCGATGCTTTCGCGAGCCAGCCTGGAAGACGAATCGGAGCGAACGCTGATCCGAGTGATGCCCAGGTCGCGTCTGAAGCTGCAGGCCCAGGTGGACGCTCTGGATCTTCAAGGCGACAAGGTCTTCCGCATCGCGATCACCAACGGACGACGTGAATTGGTGGTCCAGCAGTTCTCCCTAGCCGCTAAAACAGCCTCGTTTCCCGCACTGAAGGCGAAGCTGGCACACCTGGGCGACGGCTTTTCCGTTTCACCGTCGCAAATCCGTCTGGGCCAAGTCGCCGGTGTCGACCGCACCGCCATTCTGCGATTCGAAAACACGGGCGACACCATGCAATCGGCCCGCATCCGCCTGCGTGACCTGGACGGCAATCCCGTCACCGGCGTGCGAGTCTCAAGTGACGACTTTCAACTGAAACCCGGACGCACCAAATCGGTTCGACTGTCGATGCGACGCTCCGATGAACAGACCAACGCCGTCTTTGGTGTCTTAGACATTGTTTCGGAAAGCGAATCGGGCCAGGCCTCACGACGGCAACTTCCCGTCGCCATGCTGTTCGGCGACGCTCCAGCGGCCGACCTGCAACTAGGCGATTTGCAACTGCAACAGGACGGTTCCAGCCGCTATCTCAGCATGACCGCGACCAATGCCGGCGAAGGGTACCTTCCCGTCGACGCACGCTTGACCCTGGCCAGTGCCGCCGGATGGACCCTGGAAATGGCCGACGGCTACGGCGTCTGGCTGAAGCCGGGTGAAACGAAACAGCTGCGATTCATTCCCGATCGTTCGCTGGACGACGGACAATACCAAGTCGATTACATGGTCCGCAGCACCGACGATGTGCCACCAACGGTCCGGTCTCTGATCGTCACGTTGGGACAACCCGGTGGCGACACCGAACCACCGCACACCGCACCGGCAACCGATCAAACCCTGACATCGGCCACCGAATCGCCGCTGGCCGACGCCCGGTGAGATCCGCTTAGGACTTCATCACGATCAACAGATCGCCGGCTTCGACTTGTGTTCCCGTCGGCGTTTCGATGGTCTCGATCGTGCCGTCCAGCGGTGCGTTGATCATGGTTTCCATCTTCATCGCTTCCAGACTGACCAGCTTTTGGCCCGCCTTGACGTGCTGGCCTTCCTTGACGGCAACCGTGATCACCATGCCGGGCATCGACGCGGCAACGTGGCATGGATTCTGTGGATCCGCTTTGACCGCAGCCTTGGTTTCCGGTTCCAGCGACCGGTCGACGACGGTGACATCACGCGGTTGGCCGTTCAGTTCAAAGAACACCGTCCGCGTGCCGTTGGGGTGTGGCGCGCCGGTGGTGATGTACTTGATGATCAGCCGCTTACCCTTTTCGATGTCAACGGCCAGTTCATCACCGGGTTCTTGGCCATAGAAAAAGTTGGGAGTGGCCAGGGCCGAAACATCGCCGTATTGGTTTTCGTGCTTGGCAAAGTCTTCGAACACCTTCGGATACAAAAGGTGAGTCACCGCATCGCGGTCGTTGGCAGCTCGGCCGGTCAGTTGTTCCGCCGTTTGCCGCGCCTTTTCGATATCCGCGTCGGGCATTGTGGCCCCGGGTCGATCGGTGATCGGCGGCGTATCGCCCAAGATCCGCTCCATCACCGGCTGCGGGAAACCACCGGGCGGCTGGCCCATCTTGCCGCCGATCAGATCCAAAACGCTGGCGGGAAACGCCAAAGCCTTCTCGCTGGTCATGACCTCATCGGCGGACATTTCGTTGGCGACCAGGAACAACGCCATATCGCCGACGGCCTTGCTGGTCGGCGTGACCTTCACGATGTCACCGAACAATCGGTTCACGTCCGCATAGGCCCGACAGACTTCTGCCCAACGATCCGACAGCCCCAGTGCGCGGGCTTGTTGAAACAAGTTCGTGTATTGGCCACCGGGCATTTCGTGATCGTACAAGTCGCCGGTCGCAGGAAGCACGGAGCTTTCAAAGGGCGTGTAGAACTCTCGAGTCGCCTGCCAGTAGGTCGCCAGCTTCGTCAGATGATCGGTCGACAGATCGCTGGCTCGATCGGTGTACCGCAATGCCTCGACCAACGTGTTCAAGTTGACTTGGCTGGTCCCGCCCGACATCGGCGCGAACGCCGCATCGGCGATTTGCAGCCCTTCGGCCGATGCCGCCAAGATCGTTGACGCTTGGATGCCCGCGGTATCGTGGGTGTGCAGGTGAATGGGGATACCGATTTCCTGACGCAGTGCTCGGATCAGCTTCACCGCCGACGCCGGCTTCAACAGCCCCGCCATGTCTTTGATGGCCAACAGGTGAGCGCCCATCTTTTCCAACTGCTTGGCCAGATCGACGTAGTACTTCAAGTCGTACTTGGTTCGACCCGGGTCCTGTAGATCACCGGTGTAACAGATCGATGCTTCACAGATTCCGCCTTCTTCGATCACCGCCTCCATGGCGACCTTCATGTTCTCCTGCCAGTTCAACGCATCAAACACACGGAACACGTCCATGCCGCACTGAACAGCCTCGCGAACGAACAAGCGGACCACGTTGTCGGGATAGTTCGTATAGCCGACCGCGTTGCTGGCCCGCAGCAACATCTGTGTCAACAGGTTGGGCATCGCTTGGCTCAAGTCGGCCAAACGTTGCCAAGGCGACTCTTTCAAGAAACGCATGCTGGTGTCGAAAGTGGCACCGCCCCACATTTCGACCGAGAACAGCGACGACGCCATTGCGGCATAGGCCGGCGCGATCTGCAACATGTCAAACGTTCGCACCCGAGTCGCCAACAGCGATTGGTGGGCATCACGCATGGTCGTGTCGGTCAGCAACAATCCTTGTTGCTTTTCGATCCACGCGACCAGTCCCTTAATACCTTCGCGTTTGAAAATGTCCTTGGTTCCCTCGGGCAACGGATCGGCCCGGTGCACCTTCGGCGTCGGCGCGGGCAACCGACGCGTCGCCACGGGACGATCGGCGACCAAAGCATTGCCGTTGACGATCGTTTCCCCCAAGAAGGAAAGTAGTTTCGTCGCACGGTCCTGTCGCGTCGGGAAACGAACCAAATCCGGCGTCGTATCGATCAACCGCGTGGTCGCCTGGCCCGCCAAGAATACGGGATGGTTGACCATCTGGATCAAGAACGGAATGTTCGTCTTCACGCCGCGGACACGGAACTCTTGCAAGCATCGATCCATCCGCGAAGCCGCCGTCGCCAAGTCACGGCCACGGGCGGTCACCTTCACCAGCATCGAATCATAGAACGGATTGACCACCGCACCGCTGAACGCGCTGCCCGCATCCAATCGGATGCCTAAACCGGCGGCCGGTCGATAGTGACTGACGCGCCCATAGTCGGGACGGAACTGATTGACGGGGTCTTCGGTGGTCACCCGGCACTGAATCGCAAAACCCGTGGTGTGAATTTGCGACTGTTCGGGAACCCCGACCAGTTCACTGTCCAATGCATGGCCTTGGGCAACCAAGATCTGTGTCCGGACAACGTCGATGCCCGTCACTTCTTCGGTGACCGTGTGTTCGACCTGAATTCGCGGATTGACTTCGATAAAGAAGAAATCTTGCTTGTCAACGTCGTACAGAAATTCGACCGTCCCGGCATTGTCATAGCTGTTGCCACCATCACTGCTGACCGCGCGACCGATTCGAAGCGCCGCATCGCACAGCCCATCACGAATCTCCGGTGCAAGGTTCGGTGCCGGAGCAATTTCCACCACCTTTTGGTGACGCCGCTGGACGCTGCAGTCCCGTTCGTACAAGTGGATCAGATTTCCGCACTGGTCACCGATCAACTGGACTTCGATGTGACGTGCGTTTTGGATGAATCGTTCGACGAACACTTCATCGCTGCCAAATGCGGTCTTGGCTTCACGCTGGGCAGCCTCCAGGGCCGCCGGCAAATCGTCTTTGTTTTCGACCACTCGCATGCCTCGACCGCCACCGCCCTTGGCCGCTTTCAAGATCACGGGGAACCCGATCTTTTCAGCGATGGAAATCGCCTCATCCGCCTCGCGAACCGCCTCGTTCGTTCCCCCCAAAATCGGCACCTTTGCGGCCTCGGCCAATCGGCGAGCCGACATCTTGTCGCCCAACATCTCCAACGACCGAACGCTGGGACCGACGAACATGATGCCCGCGTCTTCCAACGCTTTGGCAAACTCGGGATTCTCCGACAGAAAACCGTACCCCGGGTGCACCGCGTCGACGTCGTGCTCCTTGCACAGTTCGACGATGGCGGGAATGTTCAAATAACAGCGAATCGGCTCGCCCGGTTCGCCGACCTGATAGGCCTCATCCGCCTTGAAACGGTGCAGCGCATAACGGTCCTCGTGGGAATAGATCGCGACCGTTCGAATCCCCAGCTCGGTGGCGCTGCGAAAGACTCGGGTTGCGATTTCGCTGCGGTTGGCGACCAATAGTTTTCGGATCGGACGAATGGGCATGTCGGTTCGAAAAGAAGCTGGGGTCGAAATGGAAACTTACCTGGTGCAACGGCTACAGGATGCGATCCTGACAAGCCGCCGGACGCGATCGTGTCGCGACGCCTGAACGACGCCCAATCTAGACCGCCAGAGGCCGGGACAAAACAGGCCCTCAGGTTACATTTTGCGGCGCATCGATCGCCTCTACGGTCACGTCCCCGGTCAATCCGTCGTTTCGGAAATCCCCGCACGCAGCGGCGGCTGCCAAGCGACCAGCGCCCGCACGTAACAGGTGTCCGGCACAACCGGCCCCAACGACAAAGTCCCACCGATCGCAGAAGTCTTCCAGATCCGGCGGGCTTCTGGACGAATCAAAGTCTTGGCAACCCGGAAAGTCTCGCGTCCCTCCCTTTAAACGCGACGACTTTTCCGGGCGGCTCGCCTGTCGCATGTCGATCCGGTTACGGTTCGCCTTGCCGTGTCGATTGACGCCTCCCCCGTCACGATGGTGGTGTCGCAACGTCGGACCGGCCGCGGGGACCTCGTCCCAATTTCGGTCGCCTGTCCCAGTTGCACCGCCGCCAGACCGCAGTGATCCCTGTCCACCGCCACGCCCTTTCATGTCGTGAATCCCATGCATTTCACACGCAACCGATACTTTCTGTTGGGCGTCCTGCTTATCCTGCTGGGCATCCAATTTCGTATGGTCGAATCGTTCGTGCTGAACGAACCGACGACGCGCACGCTGGCCAAAGTTTCCCAGAAAACGGCCGCTCAGCCCGACTACAACATGCAGTCGTTCTTCATGCAAGTTCATCCCAAACCGACCAAGCGTGTGGAACTGCCACGCTGGCTCGGGATGGCCATGATCACCGTCGGTGCCGTGGTCAGCCTGCACGCAATCGCAATGCCTCGCGACGGATCCTGATCTCGGTCGATTCCCCGCCTGTCTCCTCTTGCAAGCTGCCGCAAAAGCGCAAGCCGCCGAAACGTGCAGTTTGGCAAGGCAAGCGAACTAACCCAGCTCGCACCGATGCCACCGGCACGAATGCGGCGTGGCACCGAAAACTTGCAACCGAACGACACAGGGCGTTGCACCCGAGTCGCTGCTTCCTCCATCGGCTCGGCAAACACCGATCGCCTCCAACGTTCACCAGCCCGCGTTCGTGACCTTCGCATCGCGTCGCTGCAGATCAGCACGATGCTTGAACCGAAACGCGGGCTTGGACAAACGATCCCACGCGACCCCCTGGACTCCCTCCCACCGATCACAAACTCATGTTGCTGTTATTGCT
Organism: Crateriforma spongiae; assembly: GCF_012290005.1. Taxonomy (NCBI): domain Bacteria; kingdom Pseudomonadati; phylum Planctomycetota; class Planctomycetia; order Pirellulales; family Pirellulaceae; genus Crateriforma; species Crateriforma spongiae. The sequence goes on along the minus strand of NZ_JAAXMS010000006.1, from coordinate 78,252 downwards.
GATGACTTGTTGGATTCGTCGTCCGATGCATTTCGCCGGGCCTCGGAAGCGAACAATCGTCTTGGTATCGACGATGCTGACGGTGTGCTCGCCGATTCACCTGCTTGATCAACAGGCCACAGCGCAGACGCCCGCCATCACAGCCCCGCCGGTTGGTGCATCCAGTGTCTTCGCCACCGCCGCATCGCCGACGGGCTCCCAATTCGACGCCAACAACGATGCGGATCAACAAGTCCCGGACGAGAGTCGTCGGACGATCGGGCGCGTCTATCGGCTTCGCGAAGGCACCCGCATTCCGCCCACCCGTGGACGCGTCGCAAAGCTCGGTCGACGTTGGGTGTTCATTCCGGAAAACGTCGATGCCAATTCGCCAACTTCGGGCACGGGATCACAGGTGACCCGCTCGCAGACGATCACCGAAACCATTCAATCATCGCGAGGTTTGCTGACGCGGACGACCTCCCGCACCAGTGCCATGCACGCGCCACCGGAACAACAGCGAACGGTTTCCCGCCGATTGCCCCAGATGATTTGTGTCGAAAACTTGATGCTGCAGCGAATCGTCGAAGCCATCAATGACGACGTGGCGGATGACCAGTGGAGAATCACTGGTCAGATCACCGAATTTCGCGAAGAAAACCGGCTGATCCTTCTCTCTGCCCAGCGTGCCAGCCAATGACCCGCCGGATCACCATGCTCGCCAGCCGATGCTGAGTCCCGGCAGCGAACTGTCCCGATCATCGATCCGTATTTTTGGGGTACAGTAACAAACAGGTCGGCCGCCATCGAACTCATCGCGTTCCATGATCTCTCTGCCCATGCACGATCACGACTCCCATCCGGATCGACTTTCCGGTGCCGACGACGCATCCGACTCCGGACGGGCCCCTGACGCCCATCCCGATCCTGCCGCACGACTCGATGCGAGCCCCCAACTTGGTGCCGCCCCACAACAAGACGCCGGTTCCCAAGCCGGCTCCGATGCCGAGCGATGGCAGTTTCGCCAACACCTTCCTTCGGACCTCTCGGTGGGCTCGCAACTGGGGCTGCAACTGGCCGACGCGATGCGACAATACGGATGGCCCGACGAAGAGGTGTTTCGGGTTCACTTGGCGTACGAGGAAGCGATCGCCAATGCCATTCGCCACGGCAACCGACATGACGCCGAAAAGCGGATTGAAGTCCACATGCATTGCGACGGAGACGAGGTTCAGATCCGGATCACCGATGAAGGTGACGGGTTTGACCCGGACGCGGTGCCGGATCCGACCAGCGAACACTTGCTGGAAGCCCCTGGGGGTCGCGGTGTCCTGCTGATCCGCGAAATCATGTCCGATGTCCGCTTCAATGACGACGGAAACCAGATCTGGATGACCAAACGCCGGGGCTGACGTCGCGCCGCAGGCCGTAAAACAGGCACAATCCGATTCGACCGCCGGCGGCCGGTCGTGCAGCGTGCCGGAGCGGGAAAAAAGGCGATCTAACTGGGTTGAAGCCGACGACGGAAGTCTCTAACATTCGTCGCTTTGGCGGACCGGCAGCGTCGACCATCCCTGTCCTGCCCACGCCGAAAACTCCTCAATCCCCTGTAGCTCAGTTGGTAGAGCAGGCGGCTGTTAACCGCCTTGTCGCAGGTTCGAGTCCTGCCGGGGGAGCTTTTTCAAAACGCGGAATTCATCCGCCACACCAGTTAACACCAAAAGCCGAGAACATCCGTTCTCGGCTTTTCGCGTTTTCACGCAGTATTTCGCCGGGTTTCGCCGCGCCGCGCGATCCGAGAGCGCTCTCACCTTCGCAGTTCAGCGACCACCACACCCCGCGAAACCAACCGGCTCCGTCGAGAGCTCTCGCGCTCTCTGGGTTGGAAGCCCGTTCGGTTTAACAATCCGGTTGGCTTCGGCTGTCGCGACGGTCTCGGAATCTGCCGGAAGGTCCTTCGTTCGTCGCTCCGAGTTCGCCCATGCGGCGCCTCGGCGTCTAAATTTCCGTGCTGCTGCTATTGCCGGATGTAGGTCACCTCAAACGCCTTGCATGCTCGGTGTTTCTGCAGGCGGTTGGCCAGCGTGAAGGCGTCGTTCATTTCGTACTTCTGAAAGACGTCCAGGCCTCGATCGAGAAGGACCTTCCAGCCGGTGTCCGTGACGATGTGGCGGGCGTGAATACCGTCCTCAAATTTCCAAGAAAACAGAATGCCGCTGGGCAAGCAGTTTTTTTGGATCTGCTCAAAGAACTCCTGCTGCTTTTCCGGACTGAACTCTTCTTCAGATGTGATTAGCTCGACTTCCACTCGCTGATCGTCCGGCTTGACCCTCGCAACGGTCTCGATGAACTCCATCAGATTTCTGGCCTGATGGAATAGCCGGATATACGGATCCGTCAGCACGATCTTCGTTGCCCCCTGAACGTACGGTCCGAACAGGGTGTCGAAGTCTATGCCACGCTGATTCTCTTTGACCGTAACGTGTCCAGCTTCTGGGCCGCTCGCCGCCGCCTCAGACTTCGCTGGAGCCGTCTCCGGCGGCGAAGCCGCGGATCCCTGTTCGTCTTCTGGATCCCCGCTTTTGTGATAGATCGCCGCCAGTGATGAAGACTGCGAGAAACTGCAGCGTTCGCTGCTCGAGCATCGCGAGCGATTCCTCGCCGATCACCCCGACGTGCCCGTGCATCGGATCAACTTCGGTGAATTGACAAGCGATCCGGCCGAGACGATTCGCAAGCTGATCGAGTTCCTCGCCATCGAACCAACAGAAGAAGAGATCGAATCCGCGATTGCCCACGTGGATCCAAACCTGAAACGCCACGGATACTCCTCCATAACCCGCATCTGTGCGAACACCGCTCGATGCAGACCTATGTCTACCACTTCGTCGCCGGCACCAAGCGACACCTTCCGAAAATGTGGTGGCAGCGAGGCAAGAACCCGGCACAGCCAATCGCTTCGGGAAAGCACGCCCAAGTCGTCTTCGAATTGCTGAGATCGGCGAACGGTCCAATGCGCAAAGGAGTCGAAGTCGGCGTCTTCCATGGAGTCACCGCTGCCAACCTGCTGGCCCTGATGCCCGACCTTCAACTCTATGGAGTCGATCCATGGACGCAGTACCCAGCAGACGCCGAGCAGCCCCGCCCCGATCACGTTCAGCAACTCGGCGACACCAAGACGCTCTACTGGGGCCTGCCGATTGCCCTACGGCACCTCGCCGTCAACGCCAGCCGCTGGCACCCAATTCGGCTCCCGTCGGTCAAAGCCGCCCGCTGCTTCGAAGACGGCGAACTCGACTTCGTCTTCATCGACGGCGAACACAGCTACGAAGCCGTCAAAGCCGACATCGAAGCCTGGTGGCCAAAGATCCGAACCGGTGGGCTGCTGATCGGCCACGACTATGATCCGAAGCGGTTTCCGGGAGTTTGTCGCGCCATCGAAGAGTTCGCAGAATCCAGAAGACGAATAATTAGCAGACCGAAATGCGTTTGGGCCATCGCAACTAATTCTTTGCTACTCCACTGAGTGCGGCGCACGGCAGCGACAAGTCGGAACTCGAGTCAATCTTAGAGCACCCGTGATGAAACATGATCGCAACGGCGAGATGTCGTGTCGGGATAACTGAAAGCAACCGACCAGCAGCTCAAAAAGCTTCTTCGGGTTAGGCCCCGCAGACGTGGTGCCTAGTTAAGGAAAAAGCGTGCAAACTTGCAAGCTCGCTTCCAAAAAACACACGGTAAGGCTCCCGACGACCGACAAAACGAGAGCAACACTTCGATCGCCTCTTTATACTCCACTAAACAGCAACCGCAATCAGCGAGCGAACGCTATAACGATACGCCGAATTGAGCTCAACGCCGTGTTAGGTCCATTCCGAGCAAATGCCAAAGAGACTCAATTGCAACGTCGACAACTTTCACGTATCCCCAGGAAACTAAATAAGCGCAAGAAAGACAAGAAAACAAGAGCAATAAGAACACCAAGGGAGAAACGGCAGCAGTTATAAACGGATGATCGGCCTTGGCCCGGGGGATATGCCCTGCTGCCCTCTCCGATGCTTGAGAAAAAACTGGCTCCTCCAAAAAGCCAAACCACTCGCTCTTAATTTGCATCGGGTCGAAGAACTCCGAATGCGAAAGGTTATGAACCTCTTGAACAACAGAATCAGATTCGACAGAGAATCCTCTGCGCCCGGAACTGCCCGTCCCAGGTATGACAAATGAGCTCACCACGGGCCACACATCCTCTTTCCCAACGCAGTTTAAGACTCTTGAAACCTGTCCATTGCGCACCAGGTACTCCCAAGGAAACTGTCGCGGCAGAATTGATCCGCACAAAATCACTTTGTCGACCTTTATGTCTCGATACTTAAGGAGCGCATTGCCGAGAATAAATGTCCCAAAGCTATGGGCAACGACGGATGGCAGCATGTTCTCGGAAAGAAGGTCTTTGTGTTCTTGCATCGTCGCAGTGTATCGCTCCCGAAACCAGCGCACTTTTGCACTTCGCGCGAGCGGTGAAAGAAAAGCGAAAAGCGAAAAGCGACCGTACCACCATCCCGCGACTGAACAATACCACGCCTCCTTGAAAGCAACGTCCGCGAGCGTTCGATGCCAAAGTGCAATGGTGCGAATGCCGTGAAGCGGTATTATCACTCCCCTAGTTCTTGATCGAACGACGCTAATCTCACGCAGCAATGTTCTGACGATTGCCTCTTCCCAATCTCGCCCCTCATTGCTGTACTCCGCTAGAAGAAATCCTTCGCGACTAAAACTCTCCTGAAATTCCCTCGATGCTTCAGGGTATGCGGTAAGACCAATCACGCGAGAAGGGATGTTGCATCTCGAATCCGCCCTTGAAATCCATTCCAGCAATTCGGGACCAGCATCCATGGTCGGAGACTCACCTTTCCTACGGGGCAAGCAGAGGTCCAGTATCATCACGTCACAGAAATTTTCCTTGAGCCACTGGAAAGCCTCGTTCGTTGTGACCATTCGGACAATGTTAGCGCGGATGACGCCTCGTTCGTTAATCGCTCGCTTGGCACGCTCGAACTTATGCTCGTCGTCCTCGACGACAAGAACGACAAGTGGCACGTCAGTCATGATTGGCAATCGCTTCCGTTATAAGCTCTGTGAGCTGAGATTTCCAAGACAGATCCGAAGGCGTGTAGAACACCGTTGCGACAAAGTTCCTCGGGAAAGACTCCCGGAGGTCCTCCGACAGTTCCTCACGAGTCTGCTGCTCTGGGCCTTCTCCGATGACGTCAAAGCCGGTAACGACGATAGTGGGGATAAACACGTCACGCCTGGCAAGCTCCCATAGAATGTCCTTCCCTGCGAAGTGACGCGGCCGACCTCCGGTCTCACAAGGGCTAACGTCAAAAGTTGGAAGAGTCATGTCCATCAAGACTAGCTCAGGACTGTTGCTTAGGCACGCACGAAGACCTGAGTTGTAGGAACGCTGGAGCTCTATTACGTATGGTGTCCCCAGTGAGCCACAGACGGACTCAACGTGTGCGCGCACGCGATCCCCCTTAATTCGGTCGTCTTCAATGATGAGGATATTCATTGCTTCGCCTAGGGAGAGATTTGGTCGATCGGTAGGGCAACAGTCGCTTCAAAACAACCATCTGCGACTTGCGCAGTGAAACAAGACTCATCCAGCTGAAGGTCCGACTTCAGAATATTGCGTATCTTTGCAAACCCAGAACCCCCTTCTTTTCGAATCATTGAGGGTTCATGCACCTGCGCAGCTGCAACCCTTGATTGCGTCTCGCTTTGGTCTTGCATTGTCCCCAGGCTGTTGCGGAATGACAACCTTAAAAGGTCGGCAGTAACCTCAACCTGGACGCTTGTGTCGTTGCTATACTCGTCGGCGTGTCGAACAACATTCTCGAAGACAAGAAAAAGCAGATCCCAAAGCGGAGGAAACAAACGACCGCTCACCTCTATAGATGCAACTCCCTTTACACTGCACTCGAACCGAGAAGAAGGAAAACACTTTTTTACATTTTCGATCGCTGCATGCAGCAGTGTATCGAACGAGAAGTCTTCAAGCCGAAGAACATCCTGCAATTGAAACCAGCTGGCGATCTCGTCGAGCTGCGTTTGCACTGCGGTGCGACTGCGAGTTACGGCTGCGTTTAACTCCGGGGGGATTTGCTCGGGAACGCCCTCGAGACTTGCCTCAAGCGTGTCAATTGCTGAATTAAGCCTTGAGCCGAGCACGCTCGAAACGTTATGCCTAACCGTCACAAGGCAGTCGTTAAGTCGTTCTCGCAAGATAAATACAACCGCCTCTAAAAACTCAGCCTCATCCTCGATTGCCTCCAGTTTGCGACGAAGCTGATCAAGCTCCAGCTCCGAGAAACTTACGTCGAACCACCCCTCAGTTTGTGCATTGTCTTCACGTATCCGCATCCAATCACCGGATGCCTTGTCAATAGACGCATCAATCTCCCGCGAAAATTGGATTATCGCTGAACCCACCTTTTCTCTGACTTGCTCGGAAAGACCAAGCGAATGGCGCATCCAGTGCTCATTGGGCTGGTACTCACCGCGTTCCATATCGGCGACAAGATGCAGTTGATCAAATACACTCCGGATGGCACCTTTGATTGTCTGATGCCTGATTCGTACGCTCAGGTAGGAATCAAGCCCGTGCTCGTTACTGAAGAGCACAGCATGTCTCACCTCTTGGAAGAGCGTTTTAAAAAGGACGAATGCCCCATCCCGGGTTTCGGTAATACCCTCTTCTGTAGGTGCCCATTGTGATGCGGGCATGCGTCGCTTTTCAGCAGCGAGATTCTTGTACTTTAAATACCGCTGAAATTGCTCATAAAAGGATTTGGAAAGGCTTTTTTCTATCCCTTCAACGTTGAAGTAAATCTTGCTTTCAGACACGAAGTTAATTGCGCGGCGGATCGCAATCTGTTGTTGAAGGTTAGATATTTCCGCCACGTACTGGGATGCATTCTCGGGCGCCAGGTTTTGAAGCTGTTGTAGGATGAGCATTCGTTCGTCCTCCACCTCTGAAGAACTTCGGAACGACAGATCGGACTGCATCGTTTCAATGCTGCACACCGCATCAAGGAAGAATTCAAGATGAGTTAACGGGAAGTTGGTTGCTTGCTCCCGTGCTAGCTGATTGGCGCGGGAGCATCCGTGTGCTTCAAGAAAATTTGCGTAGACACTATGCAACTGACGGGCCGCTGTTCTTCCAAATAGATAGTCCATGAAGAACAAATTTGGCCACGCGATGCACCCAACGTTGCAAAGGTGATCACCCTTTGAGTAGTGGCTCACGAGAAGCTCGATGGGAACCAGCTGATTCAACACAAAAGGAGGAATCTGGCTATGCGAAATGAGCTCTATTGCTTGGTGTGGGCTCGACAACTCGAGGAGGCATTCAACTGCCCCCCTCAATGCCTCGCCGCCAAAGAAACCAGATTTGTTCGCGGTAGCCAGTTCAGTGAAAAGGTCGGCAGCTTCCTGAATTTGCCCGTCAACTCTGCAGTCGTATGCTTCTGCGAGAAACTCGAGGGCTTGGGTGCATGGACCGGCTTGCGGCTTTTCAGACGAGACTTGCCCGGCGGAAGTAACGCCGATACACGCCTTTGCATAACATCGAAGTTCTTCTTCATTTATTATTTGTGTAATCTTCCTGCTTGGAAACAGTCCCGCCGTGACGGTCGGATAGTGAATCAGCTGTTGCCGGCGGATATCAATTACTGAGACAGGGATTCCACGTTGTGAAAACGCAGCGACCTGGTGGCCGATTGGTGTGCTAGAGAAAGCCATTGATGCTTTCGCCAGACTCCAGTAATTCGGCACTAAGTCTTCGCCATATGAAAGAAACCCTAAGGCGGCTTTCAGGAGGTTATGGGCGACTGAGTTCTCCGGGAAAAGCGGCGGCATTTCACTGTTGGAACTTGCGCAAGCGGCAGCTAGGAAGTGGTAATTGCTAAAGTCGCATGTGCTGTTGCGGACGGCGTCAGAACAGCGGATGATGGCTTCACGACTGCCACTCAAGATGTGCTTCTGGGCCAGCGAATTATCGTGTTGCCGCTCATGGTGCGTTCGCGACGCCAATAGTGATTGCAGATAAGCGAGGTCCGGGTCATTTAATCTGCAGATTGCCCGTAGAGAGTCTGAGATTGACGGCTCGCAGGCATGGGATGCATCCATGTCCATCAGCGTCCAGAGCAGACGCTTGACGGAATTGTAGTGGTCTACTATCGGGCGAGTACACTCAGACCTCAGTATGAACGCGAATTCGTCCAGTGTGGGAGGTTTGAAAGCTATTCCGGGCGCATGCAGCATGAAACAGAGGTATGCGGGCAGCGATGCATCAATCCGGTCGTAATTACCAGCGTCCACCATGGCGTGGACTTCTCGGACGTACTCTATGACGGACATCGTTGCATCAACACGCTGGCTCGCGTATTCCGCCAGGAGCAAAGCGTTTTGTGGGACATTAAGCTCCAATATCGCCGAAAGCTCTTCTCGTGTTTTCTCGAATCCTCCTTCTGTATCCGCCAGCAGGAGCCGAGACTCTAGCCACCAACTACTCACCCCTAATGCGTTTTCACAGCGTTTAAGCGTCTCACGGGCGGTGCTAAGGTTGCCTATCAACAGGTCACGGCAGAAAGCCTCTCTTGAACGTATGTAGTTGTTGAGCTGGCTCTCGGCAGATAGAAGCCTTGCAACTGAGAAACGCAGTTCGTCCGCTAATGACAAATTGCGTCGCCCCACAGCAGGATACCACTTGAATTCTTGCGTCTTGGGAAACTCGCAAGAAAGAATTTTTGGTAACTGCTTTTCGACTCGCAACTTGCTGAAGACGCCCTGGATAACTTCAAGGGGTTCCCGTCGCAGTTCCTCGAATGCCTCCTCATCTAGTTCGCTAAACCTGTTTACACGCCTCGCCTTCCATCTCTCGCTGCCTTTTTTGGGGGCTCGCGAATTCTTCGATTGCCGTCTTAGAGCCATTCCTGAGAGTGCCAGCTAGTGCCCGTAGTTTGTAATGAGAGCGAAATTGAGCGCGAGGACGCCAGCCATCCGTTCCCGCTTCGCTTGAGCCCGCATTTTGCATCGTTGTCTTACCTCTCGTGCGCACTCAGCCGCTTTCGTCAGTTCCTGTTGGAGAAGCCGTTCGGGTTCCGCAGGGACAGAGAACCGCACTCAGCTTGGTCTGATCGGTGATGAGTACTTTGCAGCTGGACGCAGAAGACAGGCATTTTACCAACTCTGCGGCTGGGCCAATACTCCTGGTAAAGTGCCCTTCACCGGGGACACAACAATCGTTCGGACCAGCATAGACGAGGCGTCCGCTTAGCGATGGTAAAATACTGCGAGGTGTTATCGCGATTGACTTGAGTCTACTTCGATGCGCGATTCAAGTTTTGGGGGCAGCGAGTTTTGCGATAGGGTCAATACGCACCCTGTTGGCCTCGATCGACTATTCAAGCCGCGGCTTGATAAGACTTCAGGTGACCACCGAGCTCCTTGTGGCATACGATTTTGGTGCGGCCGATATCGATCGCCGCCTGCGGTTCGGTGTCCCCCACGGGCGGCAGATTCCTACGGGCGGAATGGCCACGTCGATGATTGTACCAGTCTTGCGACACTCGAAGAATGTGATCCAAGTGGTTCTCGCTGACCACGCAGAAGGCGTTGAGCACTTCATTCTTGAGCGTCTGAATCACCCGCTCGACGAACGCTTGCAGGTTGGGCGACCTAGGGCAGCTCTTTTTGATTTTGCAGCCGGTCGAGCGAAACACCTCGTCGAATGAGTCGACGTACTTCGTGTCCTGGTCACGCTGCAAAAGCTCGCACGGCAGTTCTTCGTCCTGCAAATGCATTTGGAAGTTGCGGGCTTGCTGAGTCGTCCACTCGCCGGTCGGATTGGCAGTGCAGGGCGATACCCAGATGCGTCGTGTCTCGACGTGGATGAAGACGAGAAAGTAGAGATCGACCATGCCCTTTACCGTCCACTTCCGCTTCGAGGCGAAGTCGCACTGCCACATCGTGGCGGCGTGGCGTTTCAAGAAGTCGGACCAGGTGTCGGGATGGTCGCTCGGATCCGGACCGAGACCTGCTTCGACCAGAATGTTCTTCACCGTCTGACGCGAGATCCGATGGCCGAGGCGACGCATCGCCTGGATAATCTTGGTGTAACCCCAGCCGGTTTCTTTCCGGATCCGGATGATCGTTTCGGCAATGCTCTCGTCGGTCCGTGGCCGGCCAGGCTTGCCTTCCGCATTCGATCTCGGCCGTTTCGTAGGTCCGTCTTCCATGTTGCGGATCCAGCGGCGGAAGGTTGAATAGCTGACGATCGAGATCAGGTCTTTGATCCGTGGGCCGAGCTTTTTGCCGTGGCGAACCAGCCTTCGACGCTCCTGATTGTTCAGCGTGATCCGTTCGGGTAACTTGCTCCGAAGGATTGCATTCTCCGCTTTCAGATATGTCACTTGCTGAGCCAATTCCTGGCGAGTGAGCGACGCAAGCAGTGCCAAAAGTGGGTGAACGATCGCGGCCATCTGTGCTGCCGATTCCCTTGCAAATCCTGGAATAATCGGGGTGGCATCATTTTTTTACCCCGCTCAGCGGACAAGCATATCGGCGGCTTCCGGGGCCACAAGCTCTGCCGACGCTTGCTGAAGTAGCCAGCTAAGATGGCCGACAAAACGACCGCTCTAATCCGCACTTCTTTACGGCGGTGGCGACATCAGGGTTAACAGCAGCTTGTTAACCAGCCTGTCAAACGTGCGATCGGAAATGTTCTCAGAATGGCCCCTCTCGTGGCTATTCAATTCAGGAAAGCGTTTCGCAATCTCAAGCGAATCGGACGCTGAACAGCCAAGCCCCGCAAATTGCAGTGTTTGCGAGCGCGAAAAACAGAGAACTTGTTTGGAGAGGGTCTTTTACAGGGAGGGTGTTCTCGAAAACGCCTGGCCAACCCGGCCGAGAGATTCAAGAGAGATCATGCGAACACCTCGCTGAGTTCTCCGCAATGGGGAAGAAACAGAGATGACCGTGCAAATTGAGAGTCGGCACTGAAAAGTCCAGAACTCTAGCTTGACAAAACGGCAGTTGCGGCACGCTTCGTTGTGGCCCGATACGAAGCATCCAGTAGAGCGAATACAATACGCAGAACGTGGGAGATCTCCGTTATTGATTCGTTGCTCTGTCGAATACCGGAGATAGTATAAACAGAAGTAGTGACTGCGGTTGCGAAGCTACGACATCTTTCTTTTCCACTAGAACGAAAACATGCCACTTACACGAAGACGCTTTTTGCAGTCCACGGCTGCCGCAACGGTATTGACGCCCTATCACTGGTCGAGCTCTTCGCAGGCCGCCGAGGATAAGAATAGCCGCCTGAGGTTGGGGATGATCGGCTGTGGCTCAAAAGGGCGTGACAATGCTCGGCAGGCATCCAAGTTCGGTGACTTTGTAGCGGTTTGCGATGTCAATCGCAGTTCTGCGAATGCTTACGCCCAAAACCCACAATTAAATGGTGATGGCAAGCGGAGGCTTGATGTCTACGGCGACCATCGAGAGTTGCTCGCCCGCGAGGACATTGATTTGGTCGTCTGTGCAACACCGGATCATTGGCACACTCCGATCTATGTGGACGCACTGCGTGCTGGCAAGCACGTTTACGGCGAGAAGCCGATGACGCTCACCGTTGAGGAGGTAAAGATCCTACGAAGAGCCGCTGCTGAATCGGGCAGCATTCTACAGGTGGGGAATCAACAACGGAGTTGCCAGTGGTTTCGTGAAGCCATCGCGATTGCTCAATCCGGTGTGCTTGGCGAAAACCTGACGGCGACGTGTTACCTCGGCATGGGGCCCAAGGGCGGTCCGTTTTCGCCGAAGCCGGTCCCGGACGGGCTCGATTGGGACCGTTGGCTGGGCCAAGCTCCGTTGGTGGAATACATGCCCCAGCGGGGTAGCGGAAGCTTTCGCTGGTGGCACGAGTATTCCGGTGGCAAACTGACGGATTGGGGAGCGCACCATATCGACATCGCACAGTGGGCGCTCGGCGTAATCGAGACGGGACCAATTGAAGTTGAAGCCACTGGGGTGCTCGACCACCGCGAGCACTGCTTTAACACCGCGCAGACGTTTGCCGGGACAATGCGGTTTGACAACGGGACAACCTTGAAATTTGAAGACGGTGGCAAGAAAACCAACGGTATCCTGTTGGAAGGCGATCGTGAACGACTGTTTGTCAATCGCGGGAAGCTGGTCGGAAACATCGTCGGCAAAATCACGCAGGACAAGAGATGGATCGACCAGATTCGCGCTGCGGCAAGGGAACTTTACGGCGGTCCCTACGGACAACGGGAAATCGAACTTCAAAGCTATGAGAACTTTGGTGAGTTTGATGGAAACCTTTGGGAAGGTGTCAAGAATGCACACATGAAGAATCTCTTCGAGTGCATTCGTTTGAACGCTTCACCGATCTCGGACGTTGTGACTGTCGGCAACAGTACCATCGCGTGCCACTTAGCGAACATCGCCCTGCGACTCGGTCGCAGATTGAAATGGGACCCAGCCACCGAGCAGTTCGTGAACGACGAGGAAGCGAACGCAATGCTACGCCGTGAACAGCGAGAAGGTTATGAAATCCAGACGGCGTGATTCCGCTAGCTTAGGTCCCATGCTCGTTGCTGTAATCAGCCTACAGACGTTCGCGCCGGTTCAAATTGCGGAACCCAAGGTAAACGCCGTGCCTCTCGTTCGATCGACAAGCCGTCGATTACTTTCGCTGGCTTTCACAGCGCTGCTGACGATACTTGTGAATACGGAAACGCCTGGCCAGGACGGCCGTTCACTACCGACGACGCCAGAAAAAGCTTCCGTTCAAACCATCAAGCCAGAGATCGTCTCTTATCCCGACGCGAGGGTCTGGTCAAACCGCGTGATCGCGGAAAGCGAGTATCCAGGGCTCCCGATGATCGGTGAGTTCCGACGCGACAATCGAGCGATGCAGGTCACGGTCGCCGGCGAGAAGTTTTACCTCTCTGTTTTCAACGGTGGCCTTCCCGGTGACGGATGGGACGGATCACCGATCCAGCATCGTTGGGTCGGCACTCAGGATATCGCTGAGCAACTGCACGGCTGGAACAAGGCTGACCGTAGCCAAGAAGTCGTCGGGAAAGAGCCCCCACAAGGTTCGGTCGTTTTGTTTGACGGTTCGGATACTAAAGAGTGGGTCAATGGAAAAGTCGAGGATGGCTTCTTGAAAGCGGGGACTCGAACGAAGGAGAAGTTTCAGGACTTTCGTTTATACTTCGAGTTTTTGATTCCCCTCAAGCCAGAGCCGCCCGTCAGCCATCCTCACCGAGGAAACAGCGGAGTCTTTGCGGTGGGAGCCTATGAGATCCAGATTGCTGACACGTTCGGGTTGGATTTCGACAAATCGGCATGGAGCGAAATGCAGATGCTCAAGCCGGTCAATACTTGGTGCGGAAGCATCTACGGCATTCGAGCACCGAATGTGAACATGTGCCTACCGCCACTGACTTGGCAGAGCATGGAGATTGAATTCAAAGCCGCTAGATTCAAGGACTCGCGGAAGATCTCACCCGCCGTCATTTCCGTGATCCAAAACGGCGTGAAAATCCACGATCAGATCGAACTACCGGAAGGCACGGGCGGCGGGCCTGGAGGCCCACGCCAGGAAGTGCCTTCCGGCCCCATTGTGCTCCAAAACCACGGCAATCCGAACTTGTTTCGCAACATCTGGATCGTGGCTCATGGATCACGGGTTCGCTAGGTCCTATCGTGAGCGCGCAAAGCATCGATCTTCTGACAGATCAGCTCTTTTTCGGCGGTCGTCGGTGCTAGGCTCCATGCGGTGCGGAAAGACTCGGCGGCTTCTTCGATTTGGTCAGCCATCTTCAACAGGCTGCCTTGGGCCGCGTGCCACAAGTAGTAACGATCTTTGAGACCCCTGCAATCCAGTGAATCTAGCATCTGTATTCCCGCGTCAATATCGCCGCGGTGAGCAACCGCGATCGCGCAGTTCAAATGATGAACTAGTGATGGTGAAAGCCTGCATAACATCTGGTAAGCGGAGACGATGTGATCCCAATCCGTTTGACCGGTAAGTTTTCCACGGCAGTGTTCTGCCGCGATCATCGCTTCAGCGTGATAGCGAGTTGCCACGGGGACGTTGGTTGCCAACTCGAACCAATGAAAAGCCTCCTTCAACAAGCTGAGGTCCCAACGATTGAGATCTTGATCGTCGAAGAGCACGATACCGCCGAGCTCGTTCAAGCGGGCATCCAAGCGAACGCTATGGAACAACAAGAGCGCTAAGAACGCCGCCGACTCGGGACCGCTTGTGTTTTCGTGCTCGGCCAGCAGCAACTCTAGACGGACAGCTTCCTCACATAGATCGACCCGTATCAGCTTGTCAGAATGCGAGGAACTTTAGCCTTCGTTAAACAATAGGTAGATCGTTTGCTGGACACTGGTTAGGCGTCGACGCATGTCATCCGGCTTTAACGCATCGAGTTCGAGACAGGAATCCCGAAGACGATGTTTCGCCCGGGTGAGCACTTCCGACGAACAGTGCACGAACTGCTTTGTTCCGCTGGTATCGGTCGCACTGATTAGGTGATGGTTGAACGTCCGATAACATGGGCTATGTCGTGAAGAGTTGCAGGATGTGCAGATTCTGCGGGTTCGGGTTTGGGGTCGCCAATTGCCGGAATTCTTCGAGCAACGCTGGTTTTGGACTTGCCGTGGCTCGCTGGATTACGCAAACTGCGTTACGCACGTTGCGTAATTTGGAGGTGTGGGTTGTGAATCCCTTTTCGTATGGCGGCATTGTTGGCAATGGTGCCTTCTGCAATCGCACGAGAGAACTGGCTGACCTGACGGACATGATGAAGTCGGCGGGCAGGTCGTTTGTCTATGCCGAACGCAGGATGGGAAAGACATCGCTGATCTTGCGTGCGCTCGCGAAGCTCCCCAAGAAGCAGTTTGTCACCGTCTACGTGGACCTCTGGCCGACAGATGGATCGGCAGCGTTTTCGCAGGCGACAGCGAAGGCCGTTTCGGTGGCGGCAGAATCAACGTCCAAGCGTTTGCTGGAGCTTGGAAAATCACTCTTCGGGCGACTGCGGCCCAGTGTTTCGCTTGATGATGCGGGCCAACCGAAGATTGATTTTGGGATCGACGGGCGCGCGGTCTCTAGGGCTGATTTGGTCGAGGTGCTGGATGCGCCGCAGAAGCTTGCGGACAAGACTGGCAAAACCGTTGTGATGGTGTTTGATGAGTTTCAGCAAATCCTGGACTACGAGGATGACACCACCGAAAAACAGATTCGCAGCAGTATTCAACATCACAAGAATGTCGCTTACGTCTTCTTGGGTAGCCGCAAGCATCTGCTGCAATCCATGTTTCTGGATGAGGCTCGCCCGCTCTACCGCAGTGCAATGCACTATCCGATCGGGCCCATCGAAACAAAACACTGGCAACCTTTTGTCGCCAAGCGATTTCAACATGCCGACAAACAAATTGATCGACAAACCATCGCATCGTTGTGCAAAAGAACAGGCGGTCACCCCTTCTATACGCAGCACCTTTGTCACGTCCTTTGGTCGATGACGGAAACCGGCGAGGAGGCGAATGAGGCCGATCTCGATACAGCGGTGGCTGAGCTACTTCGTCGAGAAAGTCACGCCTACGTCAACCTTTGGGAAGCGATGACGAAGAACGAGCAGCGGTTCCTTCGTGGGCTGGCTGAATGTGAGGAGCCGCCCAAGCCGTTTTCATCTGATTTTACGCGCCGATTCGGACTTCGTAGTGCATCCAATGCGCAGCGGGCTGCCGAGTCGTTAGAAGCGGGTGACATCATCGAGCGAGAGGAAGCGTCATTCGTGATTGTTGATCGCTTCTTTCGACTATGGATTCAGCGGCTGTTCGCGAATTAGCTCGTGCTGAAGTCTCGAACGTTCGATGACTCACGCCATTGCAAGAGCAACACCTGGCCGGTCGTAAATCCGAAGAGTCCCTGAATCGATTGGCAAGTCCATTTGCTTGATTCGAGGCCAAGCGAGGTTCTGAAATGTCGAGCGTTTCGGGGGCAGGTAACGATGGAAACTGTGCCCCAATAAGCCAGGAAAGTACTGGCTAAATCACTGCGAAATATCTGGAAGAATCCCTGAATTTTGGTCGTCACTTCAAGTAGTTAATTGCGAATTGGCGACCAAGTAACCAGTTCTCGCGTTCAAGTCACCACCGGCGTTACACTTAGGGAGGTAGTCGAATTGTCGAAAGACGGTTTGCGGATCGATTGGGAGACCGTCGAAGATCTCCTGATCGAATCCTGTGAATCCGAAATTCCAAAACCCAAACCGCAGCCACGCCGATCATCACGGACTGCGAAGATCGAACTGTTGGTTCGAGAGTTGACGCTGCACTTACGCAGTGCTGCTGATCTTGCTCACGCATCCGGCGAACTGCTGCCTCGTCCGACGCAACAAGAGCTCGCGCGACGGACCGGAATCTCGAAGTCCGATGTCAGCCGCTGCATCAAAGACCCCTCTGCCAACCAGTTGCGATTGCTTTGGCAGACTGCTGATGATCCGGATGCCGTTTTGCGTTTGCCTCGCAAACAACTTCGCTAAATCTTTCTTTTCGATTGGCTCCGACTTTCAGAACCAGAATTTGGAAGGTCTAGGGATAGGGCGGTCTGTTAACCGCCTGTTCCCACTTTTCACTTCAAGGTTCTGCCTATGCGAAACTCTGAGCCAAAATCTGATAACGATGAAACACGATTGAGGCGTCGCGAAATCGTCGACCTGCTGACTCGTGCCGTCGTTCGTCACCATCGAGTGACCGCAATTTTTGGGAACTCCGAAGAATCTGACGACGATGCCCAAGCCGATGGCTTGATCGAATCGGAAAACGATCGCTCTCTGTGACTCAGCCGCGGTAAACACGCCCGGCACTTCCCTATTCCGAGTCATGGAGAGCAACATGAGCAACCCATTGGGCCAAGAGTTGGCCGCGCTGCGCCGAATGTCGGTCAGCACCCTTCAAGCCAAGTACTTCGAAGTCTTCGGCGAATCAACGACCGGTCGCAATAAGGCCTGGCTTCAGAAGCGAATCGCATGGCGAATGCAAGCCAATGCGTTCGGTGGCCTGAGTGATCGGGCCATCCAGCGAGCCAATCAGCTCGCCAACGAATCGGATCTTCGCGTGACTGCGCCGCGAGAGCCCTCGCCTTTGCCACCACCCCCGCCGGTGAACCGCGATCTTCCGCCCAAGGATGAACGGTTGCCGCCCGTCGGCGATTGTCTGGTTCGTGATTACAAGGGCCGGGAATGCGTCGTCACCATCATGCCCGATGGTTTCGATTTTGAGGGCGAGCACTACAAGACGCTTTCGGCAGTTGCCAAAGCGATCACGGGCCAGCACTGGAATGGCTTTCGGTTCTTCAAAATTCACAAGCAGGAGTCAGCATGAGTCGCGAGCAAATGAAACAACCCATTCGGTGTGCGATCTACACTCGCAAATCGACCGAAGAAGGACTCGATCAAGAGTTCAATAGCCTGGATGCGCAGCGTGATGCTGCTGAGGCATTTATCACAAGCCAGCGAAGCGAAGGTTGGGCTTGCCTCGACGAACGTTACGACGACGGCGGTTTTTCAGGTGGGAACCTTGAACGTCCCGCAATGAAACGTCTCATGGCCGATATCGAGGCCGGCAGAATCGACTGTGTCGTTGTCTACAAAGTCGACCGTCTCAGTCGCAGCCTGCTCGATTTCTCACGCGTGATGGAAACCTTCGAGAGACACAACGTGGCCTTCGTCTCTGTCACTCAGCAGTTCAACACCGCCAGCTCCATGGGCCGGCTAATTCTCAACGTGCTGCTTTCCTTCGCCCAGTTCGAGCGCGAAATGATCAGCGAACGCACCCGAGACAAGATCGCGGCAACACGCCGCAAAGGCAAGTAGTGCGGCGGTGTCCCAGTCTTTGGATTTACGATCGAGGAAACCAAGCTTGTGGTCGTACCCCACGAAGCCGAACGCGTCCGACAAATCTTTGATCTCTACCGACGAACGCACTCTCTGCTCGAAACGGCCAAGGAAGCCAATCGTCGGGGTTGGCGGACCAAGCAGTGGACGACCAAGAAGGGATCAACTCGCGGTGGTCTGCCGTATGACAAGAACCGCATCTACCAGATGCTGACCAACGTCACCTACATCGGCAAGCTGACGTACAAGGACGAGATCCATGAAGGCCAGCATCAGGCCATCGTTGATCCTGAGGTCTTCAAAGAAGTCGGAGAGTCGCTGCGAAAAAATGGTCGCATCGGAATGATACGAGCTTCCACCAGCTTCGACGGAATGCTGCGAGGCATCCTTCGGTGTGCAAAATGCAATCGAGCGATGCGGCACACTTCCTCTGGCCGCGGCACGAAGAGGTATCGTTACTACGTTTGCGGCAAAGCCGAAAAGCAAGGCTATGAATCTTGTCCATCGCCTTCGATTCCCGCAAGGCAGATTGAGAGTTTCGTCGTCGACGAACTCCGCGTGTTCGCAAATGATGTCCAGCTCATTCGTGACATCTACGAACGATGTCATGAGCAGAACCGCGAGGACATCGATTCGCAAAAACGTGAAGCCGATTCGATCGCGAAGTTTCTCAAAGAGGACCACGCCGAGATGACTCACCTTGTCGCAACGGCCGCTAGCCCTGACTTGATTGAAGCAACGCAATCACGCATTGATAAAAGCGAATCACGATTGAAAGAGCTGCGTGAAGCCATCGACAACCATCGGCCGATTCGCGTCAGCCATGCATCGATCCGCAAGACCCTCGGTGAACTGGACAAAGCCTGGGACACGATCCCACCGCGAGAACGTTGCCGACTGATGGAATTGTTGATCGAACGGATCGACTACGACGGTGTTGAGGGCACGCTTGATATCACCTTCCAGCCCGCCGGACTCGCGTCACTCGGCCAGGACGGCAACTTTGCCCGTCACATTACGGAGACGTTGAATTGAGCGACCTATCGAACAACTCAAACGAAACACCGCCGCGCACATCGGCGATACGCCGCACGTTTCACGTTACCCGCGTGGATCGCGGAGCTCGCGAGGTGCGCGGCGGTACGGCCCCACCGCGGCCCAGAACGGGCCAACTGCCGAGACTGTCTCGGCTGATGGCACTCGCCATCCATTTCGACCACGCTTTGGCATCGGGCCGCCTCCGATCACAAGCCGACTTGGCGCGGGCAGGGCAAGTCACACGAGCTCGCCTCAGCCAGATCATGAACCTCTGCAATCTCGCCCCGGATCTACAAGAAGAGCTGCTCTTCCTGAAGCCCTATTTCGACGGCCGAGCGCCCATCACCGAGCGTCAAATCCGCCCCATCGCTGCCGAACCCAACTGGGACAAGCAGCGCCGCCGCTTCAAGAAGCTTACCGGTTCTGCCGGTCGCAACGATCGCGGTTAGCTTGAAGGTCCGATAAAAAGCAGCTATGTAGCGAAGTATTGAGGGTAACCACGGTCATGCGAGGTCAATGTGGCAGGTCCGCGAACCAAACGACGCCTTCCTGCTGGGGGCACATCAGCAAATTCGTAAATCGTCTCCACCTTGCGGATCTGGAAATTGCTCGATTCGAGACATCAAACTGTACTCCTGAGGTCCACTCCGCACTCTTCTTCCAATTTTTGCTGAACTTTTCGTCATTTTTGACCATGAGTCCGACCATGCGATTCGGCTGTTGACACAATGTCTGTTGCAACATATAAATAAGCATGAGCAAGACACAATCAAAAACCCTGGCGGGCGAAGTCGGAAAGCGGCAGCCGTTTGATTCGCTTCGGCAGGAGGCGTATTTGAACTTGGTGCGGACACATACGCAGCTTGCAGGCCAGCTATCGCGGCTATTCAAGCAGCATGGGCTCACCGATCCCAAGTACAACGCGTTGCGAATCCTGCGAGGAGAAGGCAAACCGATGCAGGTCTACCAGATCGCCGAGCGGATGGTGACGCCGCAAACTGACGTCACGCGTCTGGTTTATCGGTTGGAAGAAGCTGGACTCGTCGAGCGGGAGCGATGCGGTGAAGACCGGCGAGTCGTTTGGGTGACTTTGACCAGACGGGGGAAAGACGTGCTTAAGAAGCTAGATCAACCGGTCGCAGATTTGCATGAGTCGCAGTTCGCTGGTCTGACGAAGACTGAGCTAAAGCAACTGAACGATCTGCTTTTTCGATCTCGGCAGAATTGAAATCTTTTTTTGAGCCAATATCTGTTGCAACAGATATTGGCCGAAGTGAACACAAGATGAAAGCGAGGAATCCGATGAACGAAAGCTTGAAAGCTCCGCTGACAGTGGTCGGCCGTGTGATGCTGGCGACCATTTTCCTGATGAGTGCCCTCGGGAACAAGATTCCCAACTTTTCGGGAACTGTTGATTACATGTCGGGCAATGACGTTCCAGCTCCAAGCATCATGCTCGTCGGGGCGATCGTGTTCTTGCTGGCTGGCGGCATTTCGCTCGTGCTGGGATTCAAGGCCCGCATCGGCGCATCGCTGTTGGTCGTGTTTCTGATTCTCGCGACGTACTACTTCCACGACTTCTGGACGCACGCACCTGACTCACAGGAGTTTCAGATGCAGATGATCCAGTTCATGAAAAACCTCGGACTCATGGGCGCGATGTTGATGATCGTGGCCAACGGCCCCGGTCCCGGAAGTCTTGACAACTGCAAGAGTTCCAAATCAGAAGGAGATACGCAATGATTACCGTCCGCAAAGCAAACGATCGTGGCCACGCAGATCATGGATGGCTCGACACCAATCACACGTTCTCGTTTGCGAGTTACCACGACCCGCAGCACATGGGCTTTCGCAGCCTGCGGGTGATGAACGAAGACCGAGTTGCTCCGGGAAAGGGCTTTGGCACACACGGTCACGACAACATGGAAATCATCTCCTACGTGTTGTCCGGAGCCTTGGAGCACAAAGACAGCATGGGCAACGGTGAAGTGCTCCGGCCCGGCGAGTTCCAGCGCATCTCGGCCGGTTCGGGCATCACGCACAGTGAATTCAATCCGTCGTCCGAAGAACCGGTTCACTTCTACCAAATCTGGCTCGTGCCGAACGTCCGTGACATCGAACCCAGCTACCAACAGCGTGAGTTCGACGAAGACGAGAAGCTGAACCGCCTACGAATGGTCGCCTCACCCGATGGAGACGACGGTTCCTTGTCGATTCACACCGACGCCAAGGTGTATCTGTCGAAGCTCGAAGCCGGAAACCAAGTCGGCTTCGATCTTGAGCCCAGTCGGCACGGCTGGCTTCAAGTCCTTTCCGGCTCGGTCGCCGTCAGCGGACATCAGCTCTCGACGAGCGATGGTGCCGCGATCACCAATGAAGACTCGTTATCGATCGTCGCGTCTGAGGACGCGGAGATCATGCTTTTTGACCTGGCCTAAACCTAGCTGTTGCCTCAACACACGAAAGGAAGAACGAAATGAGCAAACTCCTTCACATCGAATCGTCACCACGCAAGGAACGATCGCACTCAATCTCAGCAGCCAAAGAGTTCATCGAAGGCTACAAGGCCGCGAATCCCAACGACGAAGTGGAAACGTGGGATTTGTGGGCCGAGCCGCTGCCTGAATTCGACGGCAAGGTACTGGATGCCAAGTACAGGATACTGCACGGCCAAGACCATACCGACGACGAAGCCGAGGCGTGGAACCGAATCGTCAGTGTGTTTGAGCGATTCAACTCGGCGGACAAGTATCTCATCAGCCTTCCGATGTGGAACTTCGGCATTCCTTACAAACTCAAGCACCTCATCGACGTGATCACTCAGCCGGGCCTCGCCTTTTCGTTCTCTCCCGAAAGCGGCTACACCGGATTGGTTACAGGAAAGCCGGTTGCTGTCGCCTACGCTCGCGGCGGCGCCTACGGCAGCGACGAAACGAAAGGCATGGATTTCCAGAAGACCTACATAGAGATTCTGCTCGGATTCATTGGCTTCACGGATGTGAAGTCCATCGTTGTGGAACCGACACTCGCCGCCCCGGAACAAATCGAATCCGCGAGCGCCGCAGCTCGTGATGAGGCGAGACGAATCTCAGCAGCTTTCTAAATTCGAACGACTCGCAAATCCTCTCAATTGAATTACGAGACAAAGTCGAATTTTGGCATGAATGCTGATTCGGTCAGACGCGGCAGGGAGCGTGCATCGAATACTTGTCGGCCGAGAATGTCAGAACCGCGCGCCTTTAAAGGGTGAGCGCATAGATTGGTTACACCTCGCTGCACGCGAAGCATTTCTTAGGCGTAATCAAGCGGTTTTCGCAATTGGTATAGGGCTTGCAAAGAGCCTCTGCGACCTAGCAACGTTGGGTTGCTCATAGCGATCGATCAAGTTCCAAAGCACAGGAGAACATCTCATGGCGACAGCCACAGCAACAGCAAAGAAGAACGAACTGAAGTCCGTCAACCCATTCAATGGTGAAGTGCTTAAGACCTACGAAGAGATGACGCCAGAACAGGTCGACGCCGCGATCGCGAAGGCAGATGCGGCGTATCGCGAATGGCGCGAGACCAGCTTCGAGCATCGGGCCGGTATTCTTCGCCGTGTCGCCGAATTGCTTCGCGAGCGTCGCGAGGAACTGGCAACCATCATGACGCTGGAGATGGGCAAGAAGATTGAAGACGCACGCCCTGAGATTGACCTTTGTGCCACGATCTTCGACTACTACGCAGACAATGGTGAGAGAATTCTCGTTCCGACGGAATACGACACAGCGGAAGGCAAAGGTACTCTTGTCAACCAGCCTCTGGGCATCGTCTACGGCATTCAGCCTTGGAACTTCCCGTTCTATCAGCCGTCGCGCGTGGCTGCTCCGCAGTTGATCGCGGGCAACGTTGTTCTCACTAAGCACGCCTCAAACGTGCCGCAGTCTGCCGAGGCATTTGACCAGTTGCTCAAGGATGCCGGAGTACCCGAGGGAGTTCATACGAATCTGCAACTCTCTGCTCGCAACGCCGGGAGCATCATTGACGACGACCGCGTCGTGGGCGTCGCCTTCACCGGGAGCAACAAGGGCGGAGCCGCAGTTGCCGAACAGGCCGGCCGCAACGTCAAGAAGACCGTGATGGAACTTGGCGGTGTTGATCCCTTTATCGTGCTTAACGACGCCGATATGGACGCAACCATCGAGCGGTTCATGATCGGTAAACTGCTGTGCACGGGCCAAATCTGCATCGCCGCCAAGCGAATTATTCTCGACGAATCAATCGCTGAAGAGTTCCTCGATCGCGCGGTTAAACTCTTCGCCGAACTCAAGCCGGGCGATCCGCTGGATGAGTCGACTGGCTACGGCCCGGTTTGCACCGAGAAAGCGGCCATCCAACTCGAAGACCAGATCAACAAATCGGTCGAAGCCGGCGCCAAGATCCTCGTCGGTGGCAAGCGTAACGGCGCGTTCATCGAGCCGACCATCATGACCGACATCCCGAAGGGATCTCCCGCAGACTGTGAAGAGCTGTTTGGTCCCGTCGCCATCATCCACATCGCCAAGGACGAAGAGGATGCAATCCGCATCGCGAACGACAGTGACTTCGGTTTGGGCGGCTCAGTCCACACCAACGACCTCGAGCGCGGACGCCGTGTTGCGGAACGGATCGAGTCGGGCACGTGCTTTGTCAATCAGATTTCGTGGACCTACGCCAGCATGCCGATGGGCGGCGTGAAGAAGTCCGGTTACGGCCGCGAACTCGCAGACCTCGGCATCAAAGAATTCGTGAATCAGAAGCTGATCAGCGTCTTCGACAAGGACCACACTGGTTTGTAAGCCGACGTAGCAGTTCGTACTCCAAGCTTGGCGGTCGCAATCGGCCGCCGAGTTTTCCAATACGACCGATTCATGGCAGTGTCGCCTGAACCATCAGTCACCGTTATCGCTCGGGAGCAATCAAATGACCGTCAAAGCATATGCCGTCACGAAAGCCAAGGGAGAGTTTGAACCATTTGAGTTTGAACTTGGCGACATCGACCCCTACGAAGTGGACATCAGCGTCGAATCATGCGGCATCTGCCACAGCGACTTGAGCATGGTGGACGACGAGTGGGGGATGGCTCAGTTTCCGCTCGTTCCCGGTCACGAGGTCATCGGGAAAGTGTCAGCCGTGGGCGATCATGTGACCCACGTGAAAGTCGGCGACCGCGTTGGCCTTGGCTGGCATGCAGGCTATTGCATGATGTGCGACGAATGCATGAGCGGCGACCACAACCTCTGCAGCGACGCCGAGCCGACGATCGCGGGAAGACATGGCGGCTTTGCCGATACCGTTCGTGCGAAAGCTCCCAGCGTCATCAAGATTCCGGATGCGTTGGATGCGGGCGAAGCCGGGCCGCTGCTGTGTGGCGGCATCGCTGTCTTCAATCCCATGGTCCAAGCTGGGTTGTCTCCAACGGACAGCGTGGGCGTCATCGGCATCGGCGGACTGGGCCACATGGGCCTGAAGTTCGCTGCCGCGTGGGGGTGCCACGTAACCGCATTCACTTCCGAGTCAAAGCGTCAGGAAGCGCTCGACATGGGAGCACACGACACCATCAACTCACGCGACCCTGAAGCGATCAAATCCGCAGCGGGCAGATTCGACCTTGTGTTGTCCACGGTCAACGTTCCGCTCGACTGGAATGCGGTCCTCGCAACCTTGAAGCCACGCGGTCGTCTGATGATGCCCGGAGCCGTCACTGAACCACTCGATATCAACGTGCTGCCGGACATGATGTTCAAGCAGCTCTCGGTTGGCTCGTCGCCGGTCGGAGCGCCAGTCGTCATCCGCCAGATGCTCGACTTTGCCGCTCGGCACAACGTCGCTCCGGTCAACGAGCACTTCCCGATGAGCAAAGTCAACGACGCTTTTGAGCATCTGCGCAGCGGAAAGGCTCGATATCGAATTGTTCTGGATCGTGATTGAGGCAAAAGGAGAAAACCATGAAGATTCTTGTCGCCGGATCGCGGGGAGCAGTCGGTCGATTGCTCATCGACAAGCTCATTGAGAGGGGGCATGAAGTGACCGGGATGGTTCGATCTGAATCCCAGAGGGATGTCCTGCTGCAAACCGGCGCCCGCGCGGTATTGGCAGATGTCTCACATAAAGAGACTCTCGATGCCGCGATTGCGGGACAAGATGCGGTCGTGTTCGCCGCTGGCTCCAAAGGAAAGGCGGTTGAAGCAGTCGATCGAGACGGTGCGATCCATCTCTGCGATGCTGCGAACAGCGCAGGAGCTCACCGCTTCGTATTGCTCAGTTCCATTTATGCGGGTCGACCTGAGCAGGGTCCGGAAAACCTGCGACGGTATCTGCACGCCAAGCACGAAGCGGATGAGTATGTGGCAGCCAGCGGGCTCGACTACACGATCCTGCGCCCGGGCTATCTCAATGATGAGCCGGGCACAGCCAAGATTCAGACTGGAGACGCTTTTGATGGCACCGACGCCCAAATCAGTCGCGAAGACGTGGCTGAAGTCATCGCCGCGTCACTTGCAGAACCAAAAACGGTCGGTTCGGCGTTCGAGTTCATCAATGGCGAAACGCCAATCGCCGACGCTTTGAAAACTTTGTGAAACACCAAATCACCACAGGAAAAGCAATGCTCAAACCACAAGCAAAAGTCCCTAACCTGACCGTTAAGACCGTCGGTGGCCCCGATTGGGCACTAAGCGAACAGTCGCCGGAACACTTCACCTTCGTCTTCTTCTATCGCGGTTATCACTGCCCGATCTGTCGCAAGTATCTGGGTAGCATCGACCGCAAACTGGACGAACTGGCGTCACTCGGTATCAACGCGGTCGCGATCAGCAGCGATTCCAAAGAACGAGCGACCCGAAGCAAAGAAGAATGGAGAATTCAAAATCTCCCGATCGGCTACGACCTATCGATCGTAGAAGCCCGCACGTGGGGACTCTACGTTTCCAAAGCCATCAAGCCGGACGAACCTGAAATCTTCAGCGAACCGGGCCTCTTCATCGTTCGGCCGGACAATGAGTTGTACGCGGCATCAATCCAATCGATGCCATTTACCAGACCGAGCATCGACGAACTGATTGCCGGGTTCAGGTACATCGTCGACAATGACTACCCGGGGCGCGGCGAGGCATGAAGCGGCACATGCATTCGTGGCGAGTTGCATACTGGTCATGTTTGGTAGAATGAGCCCTGACGACGGCCAATTCAACCGAAACCGGTAGCCTCATGCCAACTGAAAACGCTTTGACATCTGACGCAACTGCCGACCCGTGCCAGCCGGCAAACAACTTGAAAGCTGCCGCCATCACAGGTCGGGATGTGTTGCTGCACACGATCTTTCAGAGCGTCTCTGAATGCGTGAAGGTCTTCGACAAGCAGGGGAATTTTCTGGCGATGAATCGTGCCGGTCTAGAGATGGTCGAAGTGGACTCGTTTGATGAGGTGGAAGGTGAGTCTGCTCTTGCTTTCATAGCTCCCGAGTATCACGCAGCTATGAAATCAATTAACAGCGAAGTGCTGAAGGGGCACAGCGGACGCGCCGAATATGAAGTGATTGGTAAAAAGGGTGGACGCCGCTTTGTTGAAAGTCAATCCGTTCCGCTGTCCGACACCAGTGGTGAAATCACAGGGATTCTTAGTATCACGCGCGATATGACTCCCACGCGTGATGCGAAGATTGCGATCCGCGAAAGTCACGAACGATTTCGGCGCATGGTCGAACAACTTCCTGCCGGGGCGATTGCCATCGAGGGCGAGGCAGTTTTCTTCAACCGCACAACCGAGGAAATACTCGGTTATTCGTCGGATGAGATCGCGACGCTCGACGACTGGTTTTCACTGCTTTACCGCGAGCGAAGCGACGAAGTGCGTCAGTTGTACGAAGCCGACAAAGTCGATGGATTCCCGGGCCGACGGGAGATCAAGGTGACCTGCAAATCAGGCGAAATCAAGACGGTCGAGTTTGCGGGCTATGTCGATCGTGAAAGTGAAATATGGGTGCTTCACGATGTCACGGAACGCAAGAAAGCCGAAGAGGCGGTCAAACTGCGGGAACGGCAACTCTCAACGTTGATGAGCAACCTGCCGGGAGCTGCGTATCGGTGTCTCAATGACGAACAATGGACGATGGAGTTCATCAGCGATGGATGTGAACAAGTTTGTGGCTATTCGGCGAACGAGATCACCGACGGTTCGCCGACGTGGGCTGAGTTCATGCACCCCGACGATCGCGAAAGGGTTTGGAACGAAGTTCAAATTAGCTTGAAGGAGCACCGGTCATTTCAATTCGTCTATCGAATTCATCATCGAAGCGGGCAGGAACGTTTTGTCTGGGAGCAGGGGCAAGGAGTCTTTGCGTCAGACGGTCAGTTGGAAGCCATCGAGGGTTTCATGACGGACATCACTGAATTGGAGCAGACGAAACAACAGCTTGTTCAGGGTGAGCGACTAGCGGCCATGGGAAAGATGTTGTCCGCCCTGGCTCACGAAAGCCGAAACGCCTTGCAACGAATTCAGTCCGGCGTTGAGATGCTGAAGTTTGAGTTTGATGAAGCGTCCGAATCATACGAAGACCTGCGACGAATCGCGGGTGCCCGTGAAGACTTGCAGCGGTTGTACGACGAGATGCGAAGCTTTGCTGCGCCGATGAACCTGCAAATCTCTGACTGCGATCTGTCAGGGATCTGGAAAAAGGCGTGGACGCATCTCGAACCGGCGTGGAAGCCGCGCGCTGTTCGCTTGATCGAGAATACGGCTGACAGTGATCCGGTGCTTCCGGTCGACTCGTTTCGTCTGGAACAGGTGTTTCGGAACCTGCTGGAGAACTCGTTGGCCGCTTGCAGCGACCCAATCCAGATTGAAATTGAGTGTGTCAATTCTGACGTAGATGGCCAGCCGGGCGTGTGCGTCTCGTTGCGCGACAACGGCCCCGGACTGACCGAAGAGCAGAGAAGCCGTATTTTCGAGGCGTTTTTCACGACGAAGCACAAGGGAACCGGTCTGGGCATGGCGATTGCAAAAAGGATCGTCGAGGCCCATCGTGGAACAATCGAAGCACGCAATTCGTCGAGCGGTGGTGCCGAATTTGTTTTGAAAATTCCGAGAGCCAAACCGTGACCAAGTCCTTACGAATCGCAGTTGCCGACGACGAACCCGAGATTCGGGATTTCTTCAAGCGCTTCCTTCCTCGGCTAGGCCATAGTGTGGTCGGGGAAGCGTGTGACGGTGCGCAGCTCGTTGAACTCTGCAAAGCCGAACAGCCCGACGTGGTCATCACCGACCTTGCCATGCCGCAGATGGATGGTGTGTCAGCGATCACTGCGATAGCGGCCTGCTCTAAGGTACCCGTGATTATTGTCTCGTCACACGACCGCCCTTGTGAGCCGTGCCATCCGAGCGTCGTTGCTTATCTTGTCAAGCCGATTGAAGGTGGTGAATTGGAAGAGGCAATCCTGAAGGCAGCCGAGTCGTTGACGAAGGAGTGTTTCGACAAAGCCAAGTGCGTTTCACCATCCGATCAGCAGTAGTCCAGGGAGCCGATTATTGTGAGTAAGTCCGCCATCGAAATATCGCTCATTATCATTGACGACGATGCGGACTTCCGTTCACTGACGGCCCGAACGCTTCGCAAATTTGGTCACACCGTTGAAGACTGCGAATCCGGTGAGGCCGCGCTTGAGTTGTTTGACCGGCACAGTTTCGATGTTGCCATCGTCGACCTGTCGATGCCAGGCATGTCGGGGCTCGAATTGCTGGGCCACATCAAAGAGCGGGCCGGCGAGACCGAATCGGTGATGCTGACCGGTGAAGCCACGGTTCGCACAGCCGTCGAAGCGATGAAGGCGGGCGCTCATGATTACCTGAGCAAACCGGTCGAGATGGACGAACTAAGAGTCGTCATCGAAAAGGCGTATCAGGCCAGCCGCCTGCGCAAAGAGAACCGTCAACTCAAAGTGGCTCTCGAACGTACGCGGCCGACTTTCGACATGATCGGCGAATCGGCGGCGATGAATGAGGTGCTGCGACTGATTGAACGAGCCGGCCCAACGGACAAGCCGATACTGATTCAAGGTGAAAGCGGAACGGGAAAGGAACTTGTCGCGCAAGCTCTGCATCAGGCAAGTGCCGTTGCAGACAAACCGATGATTACGATTAACTGTGCCGCTCTGCCCGAGCAACTGCTGGAAAGCGAATTGTTCGGACACGAGAAGGGAGCCTTTACCGGTGCGACCAGTGCCAAGCCGGGCTTGTTTGAAGTGGCCGATGGCGGAACATTGTTTGTTGATGAGATCGGAGAACTCGCTCCGTCGTTGCAGGCCAAGTTCCTTCGCGTGCTGGAAGACGGTTCACTTCGACGCGTCGGTTCGACGAAAGAACGTAAGGTCAACGTTCGCATCATCAGTGCGACCAATCGGGACATGGAACAGGAAGTCAAGAACGGTCGATTCAGAGAAGATTTGTACTATCGCATCGATGTGCTGACGCTGCGGTTGCCTCCACTTCGCCAGC
The DNA here is from genome assembly GCF_012290005.1 of Crateriforma spongiae. Lineage (NCBI taxonomy): Bacteria > Pseudomonadati > Planctomycetota > Planctomycetia > Pirellulales > Pirellulaceae > Crateriforma > Crateriforma spongiae. The sequence goes on along the minus strand of NZ_JAAXMS010000006.1, from coordinate 48,718 downwards.
GGCAGGACGACATCAAGTTATTGGCCGTACATTTCGCTGGCGACGACTGGCAGATCGAACCAAATGCGATGAAAGCGATCCAGAACTACAGTTGGCCAGGCAATGTGCGGCAACTGATCAATGCGATCGAACGCGCAAAGATTCTTGCGGACGACGAAGTCATAAAAGTGGGGAACCTTCCGGAGGTCGTCGCAAGCTGTGCGCCCGGTGAACCTGCGCCGGCCAGCGATTCGACCAGCGAGGCCGGTGACGACTTGGACTCAATCCAGAGAGTCCATATTGCTGAGTTGATGGCTCGCGAAGAAGGAAACAAGGCTCGCGTTGCCCGTTTGCTCGGCGTCAGTCGCCGCACTCTCTACCGCCTGCTGGAAAAGTACGAGATCCCGACGCAAGTCTCGCACTCGGACGCCGAGTAGCTCGCGCTGCCCCTGTCGTTGCATCTCCCCATCTTCTTGCAGTGCATCAATCGCAAGGTGTGCACCATACCAGCATCTTCCACTTCCTCTGATCGCCATGAGCGATGACAGAATTGGCATTGTGAGTTCGTGCAAGCGCATCGTTTCGTTACAGAATTCAGAGCGGTACGAGGGATAGAAGCGTGATTCCTTCATTCTGCTGTCTGGCATCGTAGTTGCAAACAGTTGAAGCCATTTCAGTCAAGCAATCAAACGAGACTGGGCAACGACAGTCACTACATGAGCCCTTCACGAAACATTGGAGATGAAATGAAGATTCTCAAACCACCCCACAGGCTGTTGCTGCTGATCGCTGCGGTATCGCTCGTGACATACTCGACGGCATCCGCGCAAGACACCAAATACTTCACTGACGTGACGGAGACACACGTTCCTCAAGATGCGTTCGCCCATCTGTTGGACGCTGAATTTGGCGACGTCGATAACGACGGCGATCTGGACGTCGTGGCCGCTTTGGAGTTCAGTGCCAATCGACTCTACCTGAACGAAGGAGGCGGGAAGCTGACTTGGAAGAAGGGCGTGTTTCAGGAGAAGAAGCACGACAACGAGGAAGTGAAGCTTGCTGATTTCGACAATGATGGAAATCTCGATGCGATTTTTGTTGCCGAGGAAGGCGGGAATCATGAGTTCTATCTCGGCAACGGCGACGGCACCTTCCGTGATGTCACTGACCGCCTGCCGGCCCGTAGCATCGCGAACGATGTTTTCGTGGCAGATATCAATGGCGACAAGCTCCTTGACGTGATTGTTGCCAATACCGGCAACCCGCGACCTGCCGGCTCTGAAAAACAGCCGGAATGGGAAAGCATTCAACAGAATTTTCTGTGGCTTGGCGACGGAACTGGAAAACTTAAGAACGTCACCTCCGCCAACTTGCCAACAATCGACGACTCAACACAGGACATTGAAGCGGCCGATCTGGACGGAGATGGCGATCTGGATTTGGTCGTCGGCAACGAAGTTCCGACGAATCGACTTTTGATCAACGACGGAAGCGGGAAATTTACCGACCAGCCAAAACGCCTGGAGTTGAAGGAGCCATTGGAAACGCGCGAAGTCGTATTGTTCGATGCCGACGGAGATGGTGACAAGGACGTACTGTTCGCCAATCTGACCAGTAACAACGGAGCCTGGAAGAAAAACCCACAAGCTCGACTGCTGATCAACGATGGTTCCGGCAACTTCAACGATGAAACCGAACTTAGGATGCCAGCGAACAAGTTCTCATCCTATGACGCGGGTGTGGTCGATTTCGATCGCGACGGTGACTTGGACATTTTGCTTTGCGCAATCGACATCCCCGGTTTCCGACCGCTGCGAGTTCATGCTTATCGCAATGATGGGAAAGGCAACTTCCGCGATGTCACTAAAGATGTAATTCCAAGTGCAACAACCGGACTCACCTGGGATATCGAAGTTGGTGACTTGAACGGTGACGGAATACAGGATGTGTTCGTCGGCGGCTGGGGAACACAGGCTCGTTTGTTGCTGGGAAAAACTGATTAGCAAGATCGGTTGGAACATCTTCAACACTCAAGTGGTGAGACTTCCAAACAAGTAGGCACGCCTACCGCCTGAGTCACGATTAACGAGACGCCGACTCAATCGAACAAAGAAGAATAATCCTATGAATACAACCACTGCATTCACTGTGGCGGCGCTGATGCTGGTCGCGTCAATTGGCAACCTGTCTTTGGGGCAAGACGATGTATCTCTGATTAAAGACAACAGCTTCGCCGAAGGATTTGGTGCAGCCTTCATCTACGGCAGCGAGTACAGCGGAGGTCGGCGTCCACCGCTTGGTGAAGTGACGGAATATCGAGACATCTCGCCGTGGCGAGTGTTCCTCATCCCTGATGGTCCGGTGAAGAAGGTTGGCGTGAAAACACATCCATGGGACTTTCAGGAAGGCCTGCATCACAACTTCAAAGACAAAACTGGCAATCTGGTTCGTGAGCTGCATGCGCATCGACTCATCGTCAATCACACGATCGAGGAGAACTCGCCAGAGCGACTGCAGTTCGCGCAATTTAATAACTATCGGTTGCCGAAGGGCCATCCAGACCGTGACACAAAGCTCGTCAAACGTGTCACGACGGATCGCCAGGGAACGTTGAGGCTGTACTACAACTCGCAGAACGAGATTCGGAACGCCGCGACGGGACACTCGGCAAAGTGGGCTCGCGATACGTGGCCGCATTTCCTTGTCAATCAGCGAATGATGGAGCCGATTCCGCTGGCCGAGTTCCAGCGACTCGATTTTCGAGTGTCGTTCCAGGTCGATCGAATGAAGAAACTCTCGAACTGGCCGAATGCGATTCGCGGAGCCGCCCGTTCTGGGATGAATCTGAAGTTCATGTTCTTTCTGAGAAATCCGGATGTTCTGGAGCAGAAACTGTTCGCCGGCATGATGCTCTTTGCCAGCAACGAGAAACGCTACGCCCCTCACCTTGGCATCGAGCAGCACGGCAACGTCTTCTATCGCGACAGCATTACCAGTGGCGGCAAGCCGGTTCCCAAATTGTCGGAACAACGCACGGTGGAAGTCGATGTTCGCAAGTTGGTTGCCGAAGCATTGCGACAAGGACATGAGAAGCAGCCCGAGTTGTCTTTCGATCCCGAAAAGTATGCCATCTACAACTTCAGCATTGGTTTTGAGGGCATGGGCCACTGGGAAACGGAAGCAGAGATTTCGGGGTTGAGCCTGACGGGAGTTAGGAAATGAATATGCTCCGGAACTCGCTATTGCCAGTCTTCCTCGACACGCCATATCGGTCGCGGCGTATGGGCAAGACCAACGAATCCACTCTCGCCCCGCTGAGGAAGGTCCTGCGGAAAGGCAACTATGCCGAGCGACTCGAGGCCATCCAGATCGCGCGGCGGATCGGCCCCGCAGCAGCGTCCCTCGAGCCCGAAGTGAAGCGTCTGATCGGTGTGCAAGGCGGAAGCTACTATGACCGCTACCTACCGTCCGCGGCAGAATTCGCCCTGGAAGCCATCCATCCAACCCCATCGAATGTCGACCCATGAAGAGATCAGTGCGCATGTCTCGAATGGCAGCAATTAGCCGGATTTTTCAGTGCGTGAAGCAGCTTGCTATCGCCGGACTCATCCTGTTCGCGGCCACAGCAACCGCTGCCCCAAAGGCCCCTCGAGCCGTCGTGCTGGTCTACGCCGACGACCTCGGCTTCGGGGACCTGTCGTGCTACGGAGCCAGCCGACTCAAGACGCCGAACATCGACCGCCTCGCCGAGCAAGGCCGCGTTTTCACCGATGCCCATTCCGCATCGGCTGTTTGCACGCCGTCGCGATACTCCCTGCTGACCGGCCGTTACGCCTGGCGCGTCGACAACTACAACCCGGTGTTCGCCCAGCACGGTCTGATCATCGATCCGGACACAACCACTCTCGCCGATGTGTTCCAACAGGCTGGCTACACCACCGCCTGTATCGGCAAGTGGCATCTCGGCTTTGGTGATCCACATCCCAACTGGAACGGCGAACTGATACCCGGCCCGCTCGAGCTAGGATTCGACTATTACTACGGGGTTCCGGTGGTGAACAGCCACCCGCCATTCGTATACGTCGAGAACCACCGCGTGGTCGGGCTCGTGCCGGAGGATCCGCTGATCTGGAGAAAGAACACAGGCAACCCACACACACAGGCCTATCCCGAGAAGAAGAAAGCTCCGCTGCGCAACGGCCTCGGCTTCCGAGGCGGCAAGGCGGCACACGGGCTCTACGTCGATGAAATGGTCGGCACCCACCTGACGGACAAGGCGCTCGAGTGGATGGACGCGAACAAGGACAAGCCGTTCTTCCTCTACTTCGCGAGCACGGCCATCCACCACCCGTTCACGCCCCATCCACGATTCCAGGGCACCAGCAAGGCCGGACGCTACGGCGACTTCGTTCACGAACTCGACTGGATCACCGGCCGCTTGATGGAAAAGCTCGAACAAATCGGCGTCGCCGACGACTCGATCTTCATTTTCACCAGCGACAACGGCGGCATGCTCAACCAGGGCGGCCGCCGGGCCTGGGAACTCGGCCATCGCCTCAACGCCCACCTGCAGGGATTCAAGTTCGACGTCTGGGAAGGTGGTCACCGCGTGCCGTTCATCATCCGTTGGCCGGGTCGCGTTCCCGCCGGCAGCAAGTCCGACGCCCTAATCAGTTCGATCGATATGACATCGACCTGCGCTGACATCCTTGGCGTGAAACTGCCTGAGCATGCTGCCCCCGACGGCATCTCTGTCCTCCCCGAACTGACCGGTGAACCCGCTCAACCTTGCCGCGACCATCTCGTCCTTGCCGGGCAGAGCCGCGAGCACCTCTCCCTCCGCGATGCCGACTGGGTCTACATCCCAGCGCAGGGTGGCGGCGGCTTCGGCAACGGGCTCACCGGCATTAAGAACACTGATAACATCAACAGCGACATTACCTCCGACGGCCGCATCAAGCCGGGCTCACCGCCCTCGCAGCTCTACAACCTGAAATCCGATCCCCGCCAGCAAACCAACGTGATCCGCGAGCATCCCGAGATCGCCGGAAAGCTGAAAACGAAACTGGACGAGGTTAGAAATGAATATTACGCAGATTAGAAACGCGACTATCCTGCTGGAGATTGGCGAACATCGAATCCTTGTCGATCCAATGTTATCGCCGCCTTCGTCGCTGGCAGGCTTCAGACTGTTTCGCGGCGAACGCCGCAAGAATCCATTTACGGCCTTGCCAAACAACGCCGATGAGTTGTTTAAAACGGCGACCGAAGTACTCATCACACACGAACATCCCGACCATTTGGATAAACCGGGAGTCGAGTGGATCAAATCTCGCGGATTGAAGTTGTGGTGCAGCAGCATTGATGCCCCCAACCTCCGACGCAAGGGTTTGGACGCCAGAATCATCACCCAAGACTCGGGCGACCTATCGGTTGAAGTCATTCCCGCCACACATGGACATGGGATGATCGGATGGCTGATGGGACCGGTTGCCGGCTACTACCTGGCTCACCCGGATGAACCGACCGTTTACATCACCGGTGACACGGTGTTGACGAACACGGTCAAGTCCGCCATCGAGAGACTCAGGCCACAAGTGATCGTCGCTCCGGCCGGAACGGCAAATTTTGGCATCGGTAAAGATTTGATGTTCAGCGAAGCCGAACTCATCGAGCTTGCGAAACTGGCTCCGGCAAAGGTCGTGTTCAACCATCTAGAGGCCATCGATCATTGCCTGATGAGTCGAAGCAAACTCAGGCAAATGGTTAACGACGCTAGTGTCGCAGAGCAGGTCCTCATCCCCGAGGACGGCGAGCGATTGCAATTCGAACTTTCGACAGACTCGCCGCAGGTTACGTTGCAAACATCGGAACAAACGACTCCGGGATTTCAGAAATGGTTGACTGCGAAGTTTGCTGGGACGTAGGCCGGCTATCCAGACGTTTTGCCGACAAGCCGAAGCTGTTTGATGCTTCAAATCTTTCGGTTGCTCCAATCTCTGCGGGGAATCGGATTCCCTCCTCACCAATGCTCTTCACCAACCAGCAATGAACAGACGACTTTCCATCTGCTCTTTATCAGTGGCCCTTCTTGGAACGCTGCTGGTCGCGCCGGCGAGCGGCTAAGATGCCCTCGCAGTGGAGAATTCCAGCTTTGAGGGTGTGCTCCATGACAACCTGTCCAACGAGGATCGCCAGGGCAGCGGGTTGAATCCACTTTTTCTGAAGTCCTTCCCCACATCGAATCTCTTCCGTGACGATGCAGTGGGGCTCAACTTCGAACACATCTTCAATGGTGCGAAAGAACAAGATGACATTTCTATGTTCACTCCACGCCGCGACCCTTGCCATGTAAAGCAACTGGACGAAAGCCGATTCCGAATCCATTGGCCCGCCGCAGGTTCCCAATGGGGATTAGGAGCTCAGATGATCTACGACCTGTCAAACGAAGGTCAGATCGATCTCACCTTCGAATGCACGCCCACCAGAGACCTTTTTCCGCAGGGATTCGTCGCCATGATGCGGGCGTCGTACATGAATCGCACAGTTGATTGAAGGATTCACTTCTGGGGCAAAGAGGGAGACCGCACGGGTTGGGTGCGGTTCGGTGTTGGAAAAGGGAAAGACTTTGAGGTCGGGACGGTGGCTCATGCAGGCGTATCGGATCTGCCCTTCGAGCCAGGAGCACAAACGCTAAATGTCATCGAACATCCCGAGAAGAAGTTCATCGCACCTTTCTACTACGGCTTTCTAGACGGCGATCGCGACCTGAAGACAACCGATGACAGGCTGCTCTTTATGGTTCTGTTCGATCAGACCGATTCGATCCGATTCGCGATGTGGAACTTCTTCAAGGACGACGCCGGTGATCCCGACACCCATAGTCCGGCTTGGGACTGGCAATACGTCATTCGGAATCCGCAAGTGGGTCAGCGATACGGATACCGCGCACGCGTCGTGGTAAAGCCATTCAAGGGAAAGACGCAGATATGGAGATTGTATCAGAAGTGGAATGAAGACCTGGAGTTAGAGCTGCCTTCGCCTCCAAGCCTAAATGATTGATGCGACAATCTTAATCCCAACTCTGGTCGATCCGGTTACGCTGATGTTAGACGGTGTCGCCGGAATAAACTACTGTTACAGTTCGGCTCGGATTGGTTACGCCACGGCGCGGTACGACTTCAAGTGTCCGCCAAGTTCGGTGTGGCAGAAGACTTTGTGTTTAGCCAGCTCAAGTACCGGAGGCTCTCCTTCGTCACGGACCGGTGAAAGGTGATCTCGCCCCGAATGTCCGCGGCGATGGTTGTACCAGTCTCGCGACACGCTGAGAATGTGGTCCAAGTGCTTCTCGCTGACGATGCAGAAAGCGTTGAGCACTTCGTGCTTCAGCGTCTGAATCACGCGTTCAACGAATGCCTGCAGGTTTGGCGATCGCGCGCACGTCTTCTTGATCTTGCAGCCGGTCGAACGAAATACCTCGTCGAACGCGTCGACGTATTTTGAATCCTGGTCACGCTGCAGAATCTCGCATCGCAGGTGCTCGTCTTGTAGATGCATCTGAAAGTTGCGAGCCTGCTGCGTCGTCCACTGGCCAGTCGGATTCGCCGTGCATGGCGATATCCAAATGCGCCGCGTCTCCACATGGATGAAGACTAGAAAGTAAAGATCGACCATCCCTTTGACCGTCCACTTTCTTTTCGACGCAAAGTCACACTGCCACATCGTCGCCGCATGGCGCTTGAGAAAGTCCGACCACGTGTCGGGATGGTCACTCGGATCCGGACCAAGGCCGGCCTCGATCAGGATGTTCTTGACGGTTTGCCGTGAGATACGATGTCCAAGTCGCCGCATGGCCTGGATGATCTTGGTGTAGCCCCAACCAGTCTCTTTGCGGATCCGGATGATCGTGTCGGCGATGCTCTCGTCGGTCCTTGGCCGGCCCGCCTTGCTCTCGGCCTTGGACCTTGGTCGTTTAGATGGCCCATCTTCCATAGACCGGACCCAGCGGCGAAACGTCGAGTAGCTCACGATCGAGATCAGTTCTTTGATTCGCGGGCCAAGCTTTTTGCCGTGGCGAACCAATCGGCGGCGTTCCTGATTGTTTAACGTGATCCGATCGGGTAACTTACTCCGAAGAATTGCATTCTCCGCTTTTAGATAAGTCACTTGCTGGGCTAGTTCCTGCCGCGTGAGCGACGCAAGCAGTGTCAAAAGTGGGTGAACGATCGCGGCCATTCGTGCTGCCGATTCCCTTGCAATTCTGGAATAATCGGGGTGGCATCATTTTTTTACCCCGCTGAAACGACGAGCGTACGGTCCGATTCGCCATCCGCAATGGTCGCGTGGGTAGTGAGTAGTTTGCCGTTCAGTTTTCGGCCGCGCCGCTCAGAAGAACCGGAACAGATTGCCAGCGATGGAGTCGCTTTGGGCAACATTCTCTCTCCCTGTTAACCACTCGCAGACATGCGAGAAAAAGCAGCTTCGGTTAACAGCAAAACCACCAGCAGCTTTCGCAATTGCTTTGTCTCGATCCCGATCAAACGAGACGCGAATCGCATCGCAACAGCCATTCCGGGCCGAAAAGCCCTGCAAAATCCGCTGACTCTCTCCGGATTGGTTTTGTACAGGGAGGACATTGAAATGAACGACTCAGACGATCAACTAGACGAAACACCGCCGCACTCGCCGACGATACGCCGCACGTTTCACGTTGCCCGTAGAGATCGCGGAGCCAAAGAGCTTCGCGGCGGTGCGGCCCCAGAGGCGGTCATACCCGGCCGACTACCGCGGATAGTTCGGCTGATGGCACTCGCCATTCACTTCGATCAGGCGTTGGCTTCTGGCCGCCTTCGATCGCAGGCCGATCTAGCGCGAGCAGGGCAAGTCACACGAGCACGTCTGAGTCAGATCATGAACCTGTGTCTGCTCGCCCCGGATCTTCAAGAAGAGTTGCTTTTCGTGAAGCCGTACTTCAGTGGTCGAGCACCAATCACCGAGCGTCAAGTCCGCTCCATCGCCGCCGAACCCAACTGGGACAAGCAACGTCGCCGCTTCAAGAAGCTGACCGGTTCTATCGGTCGCAACGATCGCGGTTAGCTTGAAGGTCCGATAACCTCAACTATGTCGTGAAGACATACAACTCGTGGCGATTGTGCTGGAGCGACACAACGGGAGTGCGTTGCTCCCGCATTGCAATGGGCAGTGGTCGGGAGTTGCTTCGACTAAAGTCTGTCTTTCGAGATTTCACCGCTCTTGAAACGCTGCTTTAGGATCCAGCGGTCGATGGGAGTGGGGTTGGGGGCTCGCGTGAATTTGGCGAGGTTGTTGATGTAGACGAAGTACTTGCCGTCTTCTTCTTCCACGGTAGTGACTTGATACTCTTCCCATTGGCGAACGATCGTTTCAATTCTTCCGGCAAATTCCTTGTGTTCGACGCGGTCTCGGGGGACGGGCTTGCTGTTGACGATCCGCTTGATGACTTTCCCGACTCCATACTTTTTGTCCTTGAAGACCTCGAGGGCGATTTTGTGGAGAGCTTCGTTGCCCACTTCTTTAGGAAGATCTCGTACGGAACTGGCTGCATCGACTTTGGCTCGATAGGTGGTAACGTACTGTTCCAGTTGACGGCGTTGTACTGACCAATCGCGCTGGCGGTTCAGGGAAGAATTGAGCCGCTCAGCTTGTATGAGCGTTCGTAGCGTACGGTCAAACAATTCTTCGTTCTGTTTTTTCATGGCTTCGTTATTGAAGGCATAGTTGTTCTTCTCAACATCGAGCTCGCTGCGATTCTTTGCATTGGAAAGCCCGAACCTGACTTCGCGCTCGATCATTTGTTCCATGGCAGTCAAATCACGCTCCAAGTTCTCTATGGCTTTAGTCTCGATCCACTCCAGCCAGTAACGGCCTTGGCCGGTAGCCTCGACGATGTGATGCAACGTTGGTTGATCCTGAGCTGCGGAAGTCTTGAAGGTGTTGATCTTTGAAATGATCGCATCGACGTCCTCAGCAGTGAGTTCACGAGAGTGCATGATGTCGCGAGCACGTGGCAGTTCGATTTGCTCGGAGTAGCGAACGCGGATTTTCTCCACAAAGTCGGCGGCTTCTGAATTGGACATTTGCAGCGGACCCGACGCAGGCTGGAGCGCACGCTTTGCTTGGTCCAGTTCTTTGCCTACGCTCACGTAAACGGGATGGTCAGACTTTGGAATCCGTCCGTACCGAGCAGTCAGCGTTTCAAGATCGCTTCGCATCCGCGACCGCTGCTTGTCGTTATCCTGATAGCGCTGGATGTCGGCGAGCAGACCGTTGAGTTGACTTTCGATGCCCGCTAGCGACGGATGAGGTTTGGTGTTCTGGATTTCGGTTGCGGGTGATTGGCTTTTTGCATCGTCCGCTGTAGAGCCTTGAGTCGCTTTGTCCTGGATTTGTTGTTCGAGGGTTTTGATGCGTTTCTGCACGTATCGATACTGGACAGTTTCAGCACCAGGTAGGCGAGCGAATCGCACAACGATCTTTTGATGATCACGCATAAGTGCCGAGGCACGCTGCTGGTCGCCGTCAGCGGCCTTGGTGATCCAGTGTTCGAGAGAATCTAAGGCGTAGTTGATGGAGTGAAGCTTCGGATCGGTGATTTTGATCGAAGCGTCATCGGCGATTGCGCTCGTTTGAGCAGCAAATGCGATGAGCAGGGCGAAAGCAGGCATTCGGAGATTGATCATGGTTCTGTCCTTATATTTGGTTCGAGCAGTTCACGGCGGCTAGAACGTCGCCATTGGTGAATTGCTTAAGAACCCTGAAATGGACAGAGATTCTTGCGCCTCGGCGAAAAAACTTCAGCGCAGAGGCGGGGAGTCGCAGGTCCGCAAAGAAGAATTGATGCGCATTGTCTTCTCTGCGTCTCACCGTCTCTCGCGACTCTGCGTCAACTTCCTATTGCGAAGGCCGAATGATTCGCATCAGGCGCAAGGTGATGGGTTTGTTGGTAATGGGCGGGCTGATGATGGACCGGTCCGAAGAGCGGACCTTATGAGCGGGAGAATCAAACGCCCCCCCGAGAACGGCAAACAGGCTGTTGTCGCGAATCGTCTTGCCCGCTGCGGTTTCTAGGATTGGCCCGCCTCCTCTTTGAATCCCTGGCCGGCCTCCTCGTCCTGGACCCGGGCGACCTTCGGTATTTTGAAATCGCCCACCGGGTGGAGGTCCTCGGAAGCCTGGTGGTGGGCCAGCGGGGCCAGCATCAAAGGGAAAACCGCCTTGTTGATCCGTCACCAGTCCAATGGACCATTCGGCATGATTCCCCAGCATATCGAAGAGTCCAAAAGCGTTCGGCAGTCGCGTGGCTGTAGCCTCTCGGTTGACCGATCGCGTCCCCATCCAACGAATCGAACCGCTGCTAAGTTCCATGCCAAATCCATAAGGCCGCGGTGTTCGTGTGCCTGCCCGGCAAGCGTATTCCCAAAGATCGGGTGTTGGAATTTGATAGCCGCTGCGGCTGAGATGGTCTTGAACAATGCGCATGCCGCCGTCGATTCTTCCCTCGTCATTGGGCTCGAAGCACCACTCTGATTCTTCAATTCCTTCTCGCTCACTTAGCCAATTGCAATAGGCAGCGGCCTCATAGAACCCGAGTCGAACGGTCTGTTCGATCTCCGGCGAATTACCTCGCTGACCAGGTGCGAATTGTGCAGAGCGGATTCCCAAGTCTTCGCGAAACCGAAGTAGTTGCTCGGCGGTCAATTCGTGCTGGCTCACAAACAGTTTTGCAGGCACGTCGATGTCGTGCATTTCCTCGTTAGGCAAGCGATTGACGTCAGCTAGGGAAGATCCAACTGTCGCGCTGATATCTCCCGGCAATCGAACCATGACTTGATTCTCGACCGTGCGGTATGCGTCCGTGTCGTCGTCCACCGCATCGAATCCTGGCAGGTGGGAGTAGTCGACGTTGTAGCCGCCACGTCGCAAGAAATATTCGGCGCTAGCGGAAAGCTCTGGATCGAACTGGTGAAGTAGACAGTCCCTCGCCAGATCCTGTGCTTGTGGTGGCACCTGACTTGACGGCGGCAGGCTTCCCAGGATTTGTAAGTATGCTGCTGCGATGTCGGTTACTTCTCCAAAAGCATTTCCTCGCGAAGGCTTTGGATTGAGGTTGGACAACCGCAGCACGATTGGACCGGCCGGCAGTCCAGCTCGGGAATAGCACTCGATGATATAGCTGCGAAGTGTGAGGTCTTCCGAACGATGCAGTTGTTCTTCGACATGATCGGTCGTTCCCATCGAGAGTAAAATTGCGGCGAGATTCCCAAGCCGATTAGCCAACTCGACTCGCCGATTGCTGATGGCCGACGTACGACTCGCCGGGATTCTATCAGCATCCTCCCCGTTGCCGTCAACTTCTTCACTTACACTGATTTCATTCCAGTTGTTCAGCACCTCTGCATATCGGTCTTGGATCTTCACAGCGATTTCCTTGCTTGATCCCTGCACTGCTGGAACCACAGCGCTCAGATGATTGAGGGATGCGTATTCAAGCAAGTCAATCAATGCCTCTTGATTGTCGTCTGCGAAACTAGCGAGCAAGTAGGTGGCTGTCCGCGTATCGGTTGTGTCGCCTCCTTGTCGCATCGTCTTGAGTTCATCAATGAGTTTTTCCCGAATGGGATAGAGGCCTGCCGCAATATCACCAAGCTCAAGTGGGTCGGATTCGACGAGCATTCGGCACACGTCCTTGGCTTGGAATTGCCAGTCGGGATGCTCGGGCGCGAGGGGTGCCAAAGCGGCAGCGGCTCGCAGTCTTGTGCGACGCGTGTTGTCGGGACCGGAAAGCACACTTACCAGCGATGCGATGACAGCATCTCGATCAGCATCCGAAAGGTCCGATCGCAAGTGGCTGAGCATGATGTTTCGTAGCGGCGCTGTAACCTCCAAGACTCGATGACTCAAATACATCGCGTGCTCGGGTTCGGACTTTAAGAGTGCAAGGGCGACTCGATCTTTCGCTTGCAGATCGCCTTTCGCTTCCGATCTTTGGAGTTGATTTGTCAGCGGCGGCTTGGTCCAACGCAATCGCTGGCGCGCATCAGTAATGCTGGCGTCCAGTTGATCTGTACTACTTGTTGCAACGCGCTCAGCAATGGCCCCAGCCTCGACTGATTTGATGGTCCACCAAAACATGGCCGCGAGTAGAGCGAGAACAGCCATGACTGCCGTATCGACCTTCAGCTGTCGCACCGCAGAAGCACGCACAAACCGGCGTTGCTCATCGTTCTCTGGTCTTGTGAGAAATCCGAATCGCAGGCAATCGATGGGGCCAGCCAGGTTGCTCTTGCTCGGGTCTGCATGCCACCTCTCAGAACGCTCCAACAAATCAATCGCAGCTCGTCCCTTGATAGTCGAACGGTCATGCCGCCGGAGCCAGTTGCGAATCTCGGTTACCCAAAAGTCGTGTGTCAACTGATAGGAAGCTTCGGCATCACTGCTGCTGGTTGGTGTGATCAGGTGCAGTTGCTGGTCAAGACGATCCATCAAGTCCCCAAATAGCGGGTCCGATGCATTCAAGCCACTCGTCTTGCAAAGATCGCTTCGCGTAACCGGGGATCCTCGTAACTTCCCATTTTGCGGGACAAGCCGTCGCAGGCAAGCTATCGCTGGCTCCGTCATGTGTTTGTATTGTGTCGATCGATCAATGGATTCTTCCAAGAAGACTTGTCCAAGAGAGCCACGCTCACGGAGCTGGTCCAACCGCGTCCTCGTCCACTCGTCCTGCCCCAGGAGCGCTGCCAGCAAAGCTAGGCGTACCGCTACAACTTGGCCGTCCTCAGCCACCAGATCTAAAGCATCTTCAACAAACTGTTCACTCAGAGAATGCTGACTCCAGATCTGCAGGACCGCGCCCGCGTGAGAACTGCCGAAAACCTCAGCGCCGATGGCGTTGCGTTGATCTCTTAGTGGCTGGTCAATCGAGTGCATCAGTCGACTCGTGGCGGACCAAAATTCATCGCGCACCACAAGGACGAATTGCAACTGCGCTCCATCAGCCTGCCTTAATCCTTGGACGAGTTCGTCGCCGAAGGGCTCGGATTCATTCCAACTGAACACTTGCTCGAATTGATCGAGCACCACAACCTGCTTGGTTCGCCCTTGTTCCCGAAGCTGGCGACAAAGTTCGGAAAAACTGCCCGCCTCAGATCCCCTGAGTCCACAGCGATGGTGGAGTTCATTCGCGAGGCCGGAAAGGTCTTTCTGTTCCGTCATGTCCACACAGGTGACATCAATTTGCGGACTAATGTGCGGCAAAACTCCTGCGTGCAGGAGCGAACTCTTTCCGCTTCCGCTGGGGCCGTACAAAACGAGTACGGGTCTTGCCGTGGCTGCCGGCTCGGTCGGCTGAAGGCGATCAAGCCACCAACGTACGTTGTCCGGCATCCCGCGTGCATCGCGTTGTCCAGGCAGCAGAGCCCAGAAGTCATCGGCGTCTGCCGACGTGAAAGGGCGCAAGCCGCGATTGGGAGTTCGCATCGGGGTGGCGATTTGGGCTGGCTGAGGACGACTTTCGTACCAATGCAAGTCCTCTGCCAGACTTGCCGCGGAGTCGTAACGATCGCTCATCGCTGCAGCCGTGGCTTTGTTACAAATCCGTTGCAACTCGACGGGCATCTCAGGAGCTATCCGTCCGATTGAAATAAGTCTGCCAGTTGAGACTTCTTCGAGTAATTCCCGTGACGTTTGACTTCTCCATGGGCGTTGTTTGGTCAACGCTTCAATCAACAAAACGCCCAACGAAAACACGTCACTTCGAGCATCGACGCGGTGGCCTTCTCCGCGCGCCTGTTCGGGGCTCATGTAGGCAGGAGTGCCGACCAGCTCGCCACTGCGTCCGGCATTCCATTCCGCCAAGGCCAGTCCAAAGTCAAGAATCACTGGCCGGTCGCCTTCGCGAACGATGATGTTGCTGGGTTTCAAATCGCGATGCACGATCCCTGATGCGTGAGCCTTCCCGAGTGAATCGCAGAGGCCCGCAAATAGACGCACAATGCGTGGCTGGTCCTTATCGATGGACATGGACCAATCGGAAAGACTCTGGCCGTCCAACAGGGATGTGACAATAAAGGTTCGTCCCAGTGGATCGATACCGCAATCAAAAACAGAAACGATTCCTGGGTCGTCTAACTTGGCGACAATCCGGGCTTCGGCGAAGAGTGTCTCGTCGGTTGCCAAGCCATGAATGACTTTGACAGCGACGCTCCGTTGTAACTGGAGATCCCAAGCACGATAAACAATCCCAAAAGTTCCTCGGCCAATTTCATCGTCGATGCGATATCGATCGAGTTCTGGACGCTGATCGGATTCGATCGCTGGGCTTGCCGATGTGCCAACGGCTTGACTGACTTGCCCGCGAATTTCTGCGGGTACCTCGTCTAAGAACGCGGCCCGGGTGGAAGGCGTCAAGGACTGGTCTTCTTCGACGTATCCGAAGGCCTCACACCAGAGTTCGATTTGCAGAGAGTGATCGTTTGCGACGACTTCGAGATCACGAATGTACTGTTGCACTGGGATCGATTCGGAGTGCTGATGGCGAAGATACTGATCAGCAAGTACAACTTCGCGAACTTCATCAACTGACAATGACCGCTGGCGGAGAAATTCGCCCAAGTCGCGAAGCCCCGCTTTAAAATGTTTTTCGTATTCGTCGGCAATGTTGGTCATCTACGCGTCCGCTCTCGACTCCAACATCTCCGTGAGCAGTTTTCTTATCTGCTCGAGCTCACGTCTAACGGTACGTTCCGATCTGCGTACTGCTTTTGCAATCTCCGGAACGGATGTGTTCTGGAGGTACAGCTCGAAAACTTGTTTGCCCACAGGCGTCATCTTTTGTGCGGCCAAATGATACTGTTCTGCGAGGATGGCTGCTTCGTCTGCGGTGGGCTCACCGGCCAAATCGGCGGGTGCCAAACCGTAGCAACTGCGACTGGCGTTGATGCTGGCTTCTGCCGTAACGCTACGTTTATCCGCTTGATGGAACCGTGCTTGCGCGCGGACCTTGTTCAGTGTGATAGCGGCCAGCAAGCCCCAAAGTTGGCCGCTTTGCTGAACTTGCAAACGGTCTTCACCTGTCCGAGCAAAAAAGCTGCGGTAGACCGATTGAACGATGTCTTCGGCTTCAATGCGTCGGGCAAGTGTCGGAGAAAGTCTGCTTGCCGCCAAGGCGATCAATCGCGAGACGTAGCGATCGTAAATCTCCCCGGCAGCCAGCTCGTCTCCACCACGCCAGCGGTCCACCAATTTGACTGACTCGTGGTCCATTTTAGGTTCCTAGGTTTTGCACAACTAGCCAGAGGGTCGTTAAGCCAGCGGCCACGAATCCCAGTCCCGCTGGCAGTAAGCTGATCGCTGGCGACGCTCGAAGCAAGACAAGAATCGGCGGCACAAGCACAGCCAAACCAAGCGAAATGCCGACGATCCAGATACCCCACTTCAACGTGGAGTCGTTCATGCGATGATCAGGACCATCGACGCTGAACAGAACCATCATCATAGCGAAAACAACCACCCCAGCGGCAATCACCGCCAGGATGATGAGAACGGTCACCGCAGCCAATGTGCGGATACCCAGTGACTGCTCACTGAAGTCAAGAAAGTTCATGGTTTGTTACCTCCGTAGACGTGAATTGCGCTCGCGAGGCTTCTTGGCCATCGAAATTTGCGAAAATCTAGGAAGTAGAAGTAAGCGCAGAGGCGGGGAGACGCAGGGACGCAGAGAACAATGAATTCCAGTTGTCTTCTCTGCGACTCTCCGTCTCTTGCGCCTCTGCGTCAAATTCCCTTTGTTTCACGGAGAAGTGATGATGCAGGAAAACGATATCAGCAAAGCTGTCTTGAATCTTTCAATTGAAGTTCACCGAACGCTTGGTGGGCCGGGACTGCTGGAATCGGTCTACGAGGAGGCTCTCGCATGGGAACTCAACGAAGCCGGTTTTAACGTCAAAAGACAGCTCCAAGTCCCCATTAACTACAAAGGGAAAGCTCTTTCCACGCCGTTGAAGCTCGATCTCTTGGTCAATGCCTTGGTGATCGTGGAATGTAAAGCTACTTCGAGGTACAACGAATTGTTTGAAGCCCAAACGCTGACGTATCTTCGGCTTATGAATCTAAAGCTCGGGTTGGTCGTGAATTTCGGAGAGCGGATGGTCAAAGACGGGTTTCACCGTGTTGTGAACGGGCTGTGAAGAATGAAGCGCAGAGGCGGGGAGACGCAGGGACGCAGAGAAATCGTTTGCATGAACAGCCTCTTCTCTGCGACTCTCCGCCTCCTGCGCCTCTGCGTCAAATTTTTCGTTTTTCTTGTCCACTATTGAAAGCGATTGCAATTCACCGGCAGAACCATTTCAGCCGGAGAGGATTCAGCCGCTATGTCACGACGAACGAACAGAAACGCCAAGCGACGACGAACTTTTGAAACACTGGAAAAGCGACAACTCTTGTTCGCTCCGCTTGAGCAAACGACGCTGCTGGGTGGCCTGGAAACACTGGCCGACACGCTGGATGAAGTCGAAACGCACGCGCAGTACGCTCAGCAGATCCCAGGACTAGAGAAATCAGCAGGTCAGCTTTCAGACTTCTCAGAGATTGTCCGCGATGGTTTGATCGAACCGCTTTCGAGCCTGCTGACATCAGCCGCTGAAGTCACCCCAGCCGATGTGGTTGGCCTGCTCGACGGATTTCAGTTGTCGAGCGGAGGAACGACGACAAGGATCGATTCCGGTTCTGTGTCGGTGGAAGAAATCGACGATTCCTCGGGAGCGTCGATCGAACTGACGGCCACTCTACAGCAATTGACGACTCGAAGCGAAATGCTCAGTGACTTTGGCGAGGCGCTGTGGATCTCCTGGGCGGATGATGCTCCTGTCGTTTCTGTCGAATCCCTCACCGAGATGACGATCACCCTTGGCGTGGATCGTGTTGGGCAAGAATTTTACGCGAGTCTCGGCGAAGTGACGACGAGCCTATCGATTGATGCAAGTGGAATTAGCGGTGGCATCCACATTGGGCCACTTGGGGCGAGCGTCAACAATGGTAGTGTTCTGCTGAATGCTGAATTGGAGGCAGATTTCGGCAGCCAGAGGATCACTGCGAACCAGTTGCAAGGGGCTTCCATCGACGGCCTGGTCAGCCTGGCAGCAACGGGCAGTTTTGAATCCGAGTTCGATACCGGTTTCGCGATCGGTGACTACTCCGGCAGCGAGACGTTCGTTTGGAATGACTCAGCAGTCTTCGATGGCACAGTTGAGTTGCCAGAACTTTCGGAGACGGGCGACCTGATTCGCATGACACGCATCGATCAAGAAGACTTGCGAGGCTTTTTCGGCTTGATCGGATCGAAGCTCGATGAACTGCTCGGCTCGCTCGATTCCAGCGACGCCTCTGGGCTTGGCGATGACTTCCTGCCCTGGCTGGAAGGATTGAAGTTGCCGGATCTTTCAGGCTTGGCGGATCGGTTCAGCGAAATGGTAGACGGAGGCCTGAGTGACGATGAGGGACGAGCAGACTTTGCGACATTCGACGACTTCCGTGAGCGGCTGCAAATGCTCACCGAACGAGAGACTTTGCTTTCGTACTTGCCGGACACGGCTGAACTGACTTTCGATTTTGAAGTCTCGGCCTCACGCAATCTAGCAGCGCTCGATTTGACTACCGACAAATCCTACGGCTCGTTGGCTGGGCTCAATCTCGATGGAACCGCTGGAGCAACCGGTGAGTTCCTACTGTCGGGAGTGTTCGGCGTTGACCTGAATGCCCTGGCAGAGGACAGCACGCCGGACGACATCAGTGACGACGATAGCTGGGCGAATCACTTTTTCATTGATGACGTTAGCATCTCTGCGGACGTCACAGCAGCGACGGAGTCAGCAAGTGCGTCAGCCCGATTGGGTTTCGTAGGCCTGAGTGTCGGTGAAATCGGGGTTGCCGCCGATGCGACCGTCGCTTTGGAGCTTGCCGACGATCAGCAAACCGATGGACGAATCACCTTCAAGCGTTTGAGCGAACTGGTACTGACTGATCCGGGAGCGTTGGTGCAGTCGTCGAGCTTGACTGGATCGGCGGATATTTCTTTGGAGGACATCACTGCAGAGGGAATTCCTGGATTGGAACTCGATGGCGGCGTCATCACGGTTGGTATCGACGACTTGAATGATCCAACCAATTTCTCGCTCGACGTGAACGAGGCATTGAGAAACGTCAACTCACTCTCCACCGTGACGATTGATCAGTGGGTGGACATGGCGGGTGATGTGATCGAAGTCTTGGATACGCTCACAGAACAAGGGAAGTGGAACGAAGAATTGCCCGGCGTCGGTTCCAGTGTCAACACGCTTTTGGACCACGCGGCAAAGCTGCAGCAAGCGCTCGACAACTTACTGGAAACGGACGAAGCGACGATTCAAGAATTGGGCGAGCGTTTGGAGCTGCTACTTGAAGACGCACTGCGGCTTTCACCAGAGTTGCTGGATGTGCTGTTGGTTTGGCAAAACGACACGCTCGAAATGTCGGTTGAATTCAGCCTCGAACAGCAAGCCAACTTGCCACTCTCCCTCGACTTGGCTGATCTTGTCGCCGCCTCAACCGACGATACAAGTGCCTTTGATTTGCTTGGCGAGCTGGTCGACGTGGGAGCCCAGACAAACATTGCGGCACTCGCCGCGCTTCAGGCGAATCTAGTATTCGGTGCGGATGTCGCCGACGTGCTCTCCGGTACAGCGACTGCCCCAACGCTGTACGTCGGAGACACGACCGGATTAGAAGCCGAGGTTGCGTTCGGGGCCAGTGACTTGAACGCATCCATCGCCATGGGGCCGCTCGGCTTGTTCATTCGCTCAGGCAGCATCACAGTGGATGGCGATGGTGACGCGGCGACATCGGATTCCGCACAACTTGCCGCAGGCTTGGCTTCGAAAGCCAGTGGTCAATACACACTGGATGAAGTTCGATCGATCTCGGCGACGGACATCGAGACGACCTTCGCAGCAGGAGCTTCCATCGTACTGCCACTGTACTTCCCAACGGAATCCGATCCGGTAGGCGGTAGCGAGGTTAACCAGGCCAATGCGATCATCGTGGGCATCGGCAACATCGCTGGGCTGTTCAATGAAGAAGATCCGCAAGTGACGTTGCAAGCACCGGATGTGAATAGTCTGATCGAGGATTTTGATCCAGTCGACGAGGGTCTACGCGTTCTGGCCGATGGTATCGAGGCGTTGCTGATCAAAGTCGAAGGTCTACTGCGTGAACAAGTCCTCAATCGCGACTTGCCGATGGTAGGCGACAAGTTTGAGTCGGCGGCTGACTTTTTGCGTGAAGTCCGCGAAGATGCTTTGCCGATTCTGCGAGACGACTTGCAGCCGGGACAACTAGTCGAAGAAGTTAAGCAAGTGTTGTTCGACGCGCTCGGCGACGTCATGCGACTCGCCGATACAAACGGCGATGGCAAAGTAGATCACCAAGATATCTCGCTTCTGTTTGATTCGCTGAACCAAGCAGTGGCCTTGGACCTGATGCTCGGCGGCTCCTATGAAGTCGGCGCGGGAATCGACTTTGACCTTGGGTTGCCAGGCGTCGGCCTGGACTTGGACGGTGGCGTGCATGCATCACTCGACTGGGCATTGGACGTAGCAGTCGGTGTCGACCGCGCAAACGGGTTTTATGTCGACACGACCGATGTGAATGAACTTGAGCTGGGTGTGCTCGTCACGTTGCCGCAAGCTGAACTCACCGGAACACTGGGACTGTTCCAGATCTCGGCAACGGACCAGGGTTCACGCCTGCAAGCCGAGTTTGATGTGGATCTCAAGGAACCGTCAGGCGATGGCCTACTGACATTCTCTGAGCTGGTATCGACTGCTGTCTCACCGGCGGATCTGATCGCAGCGAAACTGACCGGGGCTGCCGACATCGACTTCGCGCTCGTTGCCGGAACCACCTTTGCTGCCTTGCCCGAGCTACAAGCCGACTTCGTACTGGACTGGAACTTTGACGGCAGCGACTTATCGGGTAGTCTCGAGCGAGTCGCCATTGAGAACATCGCTTTGGACCTGGGTTCGTTCATCAGCGGATTTGCTGGCGACATTCTGGGGCGAGTCCAGGCAGTTCTCGAACCCATCGAGCCGATTGTCGATATCCTGACCGAGCCATTACCAGTCGCCAACGATCTCGAATTCTTGGTCGACAAATTCGCTGGCGAGACGGCTCCCTATGATCAGGTAAACCTTCTCGACT
This sequence comes from Crateriforma spongiae, assembly GCF_012290005.1. Lineage (NCBI taxonomy): Bacteria > Pseudomonadati > Planctomycetota > Planctomycetia > Pirellulales > Pirellulaceae > Crateriforma > Crateriforma spongiae. Next base: position 27,472 of record NZ_JAAXMS010000006.1, on the reverse strand, counting down.
TAGCTTCGTTGCTTGGGAACGTTGATGTGCAGATGATTGACGCTATCGTGCAGATTGTTGACTTGGCGTCCAACATCCCAACGCCTGTTGCTGGAGAGTCGGTCCTAATTCCGCTCGGTGAAGTGGTCATTGTCGGTGCGAGCACGGCACCGGGAGACGTCTCCAATGACGATGCTGCGATCTCTGAGAAGGACCTGCACGAAGAGCTGGAAAGTTTTACCGGTAGCGAGGAGCAGGAGCAATTCGCCCAGGAATCATCCGCGTTTCTCGATCAGATGACTTCGATCACCGGCGGCGGATTCGTCTTTCCAATCATCGACAATCCTGCCAGCTTACTCGGAATCTTACTTGGACAGGACGCGACGCTGTTCGGCTACCAAACACCTAAGCTGTCAGCAGACTTTTCGATGGGCGTGACTGTGCCGATTACCGGCCCGCTCGCAGTTGAATTTGTGGGCGGCATTGGGGTTTCGGCCCAGTTTGCGTTTGGCTACGACACTCGCGGTTTACGGAACTTCATCGAGTCGCGAAATCCGCTGGAATTGGGCGATGGATTCTTCGTAAGCGACACGGAAAACGTGGATGGGACGGGAGCCGACGTTGACGAAGTCACCTTGCGAGGCAGTCTTGAAGCTTTTGCGACTCTGACAACCGGTGTGGCCAGCGCTTCGGTTGGAGGCGGCATCTACGCGACTGTCGGAGCCAACTTAAATGACACCAGCGGCGACGGCAAAGTCCGGTTGCAGGAATTCGTTGACAACTTGCCCCTCTGTGCCTTCGATTTCGCCGGCTCGGTTTCAGCTGGACTTCGCGTCAAAGCCCAGGTGCTCGGCGCCCCGTTCAGCAAAAATATCGCCACGGTCAAATTGCTTGAGTTCGGTCTCTCTTGTTCTCCGGCTCAGTCATTAGCTTTGGGGGAAATCGATGCGGATGGAGTTTACAACTTGTTCGTCGGCGATTCGGCCGATCGACGTGAAGTCGGTCAGGGCATCATCGACGAATACGTGACGTTTGCTCCGAGCCTAGATGCCGATGGCAACTCGGTGATCGAAGTCAGCGGGTTTGGCATCACTGAGACGATCAGCAACGTGAATGGCATTCGAGCGGATGCGGGCGACGGCAATGATTCCCTTGTAGTGCTCGGCAGTATCGACGTCCCCGTCGAGTTCCATGGCGGCCAAGGCGACGATGAGCTCGTAGGCGGCAACTTGGCGGACATCCTGCAAGGCGGTGGCGGCGACGACTTGATCCAAGGCAACGGCGGAGATGACGAGATTCGCGGTGGAGCAGGTACGAATACGCTTGAAGGCGGTTCGGGCGACGATTCGATTACAGGCGGCGACCGCGACGACTTCATCGATGCCGGTTCGGGTGATGATGCGGTGAACGCAGGCCGAGGCAACGATACGATTCTCGGTGGCAGCGGCATGGACTCGCTCGACGCTGGCGATGGCAACGATGTTGTTTACGGCGGTGACGACAGTGACTGGATCAAGGCGGGCAGCGGAGATGATGAAGTCTATGGCGGACTAGGCGACGATGCGATCGAAGCCGACGATGGCGATGACTTGGTAGACGCTGGTGCTGGTGCAGATTTTGTGCATGGAGGCCGCGGCATTGATCGCCTGAAAGGTGGACTCGGAGACGACATTATCTTTGGCGGTTTCGACGCAGACTTCATCGATGGCTTCGATGGCAACGACATTCTGATCGGCGGCAACGATGCGACCGAGGATATTCGCGACGATAGCAACGACATCATTCGCGGCGATGCGGGTGACGATATTCTCATTGGCGACGATGGAGCGGTTTTGGACTTCGACGGCACGTTCCACATCATCGAAGTCATTGGTGGTTCCGGCGATGATTATCTGGAAGGTGGCATTGGCAAGGATTGGGCGCACGGTGTCGGCGGAAACGATGAGATCTATGGTGGCGAAGGCCACGACCACTTAATCGGTGGTGACGGCGACGACGAGATCTTCGGTGAGGCTGGTTCCGATTGGCTAGAAGGCCGCGATGGTGTCGATCGCATCTTTGGGCATGCTGGTGGCGACTTGATCGGCGGTGGTCGCGGTGCGGACTACATCGATGGAGGAGACGATGAAGATCAACTGTACGCCCATGAAACCGGTGGTGGCGAACCATGGTTCATCGGTCGCAAGGAAACCGAGGACGACGCAACTGAAGATGTATTGCTAGGTCGAGCTGGCCCCGATGAAATCGTTGGCGGCCTCGGCAATGACACTATTTTTGGCGGAGCGGGCAGCGATGCCATTCTCGATCGTGGTGGCGACGACTTGATTGAAGGCGGACTTGGCAACGACTACATCGAAACCACGATGGGCCACGACACGATCTTTGGGCAATGGGGCGATGACGAATTTGTTGTAGGTACAGGCAGCTTTGCTCGAGTCGATGGACAGCATGGAGTCAAGCAACCTGTCGCCTCTGAATTGCCCGACGACGCCAATAACAAGATGTTGGTCTACCAAGCCGATATTGACCTGGACTTCGTGACTAACAAGCTCGCCGATGACGTTACGGACATTGACCACCTGGACGCAAGCTTCGCGACAGGATTCAAAATGAGAATCGATCGTGACGCGGTCGAGAAAATCACGGACAGCAGCAACACGCTGCGACTCGACTTCGCTCGCGATGCCGACGTGCAACTCGATGGTGCCTGGCAGGAAGCAGACGGTATCGACATTGACGGAGTGGCCTATCGGCAACTGACTAGCCAAGGCGTCACCCTTATCGTCCCCGACTTAAAACCCCAGCACCGAGAAAGCGATCCCAACGACGTGAATGGCGATGGCATCGTCAGCGCGTTAGACGCGCTGCTTGTCATCAATCACTTAAATCGGCAGAACGAAAGCCGCTCAGTCATCCTGACTCCAACCGAAGAACAAAACCTCCTCGATGTCAGCGGCGACAACTGGATTACTGCGCTCGACGCTCTACGAGTCATCAACGAACTCAATCGTCGAAGTCGTGCGTCTTCAGAAGGAGAAGGAGAGTCAGCTTTTGAATTTTATGGCGATGAAGACTTGAGAAAACGGAAGGTTCACGTCGAGTTTGAAACTATAGAACACCGACAGTTAATCGATAGGCTTTGATATTTAAATCAATACAAGGACCCCAGAGGTGCTCTCGTTTGCGATCAGGTCATTGATCCGTGGGCCAAGCTTCTTGCCGTGGCGAACGAGTCGACGCCGTTCCTGATTGTTCAGTGTGATCCGATCGGGTAACTTGCTTCGAAGGATTGCATTCTCCGCCTTCAGATACGTCACTTGCTGGGCCAACTCCTGCCGGGTGAGCGACGCTAGCAGTGTCAAAAGTGGGTGAACAATCGCGGCCATTCGTGCTGCCGATTCCCTCGCAATTCCTGAAATGACCGGGGTGCATCATTTTGTACCCCGCTGAAACGATGAGCGTACGGGACGTTTCGCTCGCCGCAACGGTCGCGGGTGTGAACTGTGTTTGCCCGTTCAGGTTTCGGCCGCACCATTCGTAAGGACCGGAACAGATTGCCAGCGTTGAAGTCGCTACAGGCTACATTCTTCCCCTGTTAACCACTCGCAGACAAGCGAGATACAACAGCATCGGTTAATAGCCAAGCAGCAAACAGCTTTCGCAACCGCTTCGTCGCGTGACGTAGCGAATGAGACGGGAAATGCATCTCAACAGCCATTCCACGCTGGAAAAACCTGCAATATCCGATGACTCTCTCCGGATCGGTTTTGTACAGGGAGGACTTGGGCGGTCCCGGCTACGACCGATCATGCTGTCGTGCTATAGATAAACTGTCTCTTCCCTATCGAGTGTCAAATTTGACCGGTCCACGCCCCAGAAAACTACAGGGAGCGTGGCGAGAATTTGACGATAGCTTTCATCGTTTTTCTGAGTCCGCGTCTGTTTCTCTCGCGATCACTGATTGCCAGGTCGAACCGAGGCGTAGTTCATCGAGGTGCCATACGGCATCGCTGCCGGCTGTAATGCGAATCCATCGAATCGCTTTTCTTTCTAGCGGTAGCTCGGCCTCGACGGTCCACGTTTCCGCTGTTGCCGGTTCGATCGCTTCAGAAGAATGGTACATGCGCAATTGCGGCGAATGATCCAAATCAGCGGACGGCAATCGTACCACCAAAAAGTAATCCTCGCCCGGCAGGATCGATAAGCCGGTCCGAGAGACACGGTGACGGCTGTTGATAAACGGCACACCGCTCGATGTGATTCCGAATGAGGCAACCGCATGTCGCGTTCGACCTCGGCCAGGTAAGTCAGGCTCGAGCGTGATTCGCAATGAACGATCTAAGTCTGGACGATCCTGAGGCGGGTTTGTGTCCTGTGGTCGTTTGCTTCCTGGGGCAGGGTGAGATTCAATTTCTGCAGATCTGATGATAATGCTTAGATAGAGCTCGGATCCGGGGTCCCAAGTAATCGGCGGTGATAGTTCACGACGGATATCAGTGCCGTCGGAGCACAGCATCAGTCGTCTTTGCTCGCGTGAGACTCCAAACACCGATCCGGCAGGAGCATCGATAATCTCCGCTGCTTTGCCGCGTCGCTGCCCGATGGGAAGCCAACCTCCGGACCATCCGAATCCGCTGCGGCCGCGACGAACTCGGCCAGCAATATTTTCGAATCCGTCGTAGGCAATGATTTCGCCCTCGGTATTTGCTCGAACAGCCTGCTCGATGCGTCGAACGAACTGACGCTGGCCAAACGGTATGAACTTTCCAATGCTCGGTTTCGATCGCGCGTATTTCTTCGCCTGACCAGCTTCAATCTTGTCTTCGAGGTCATCTGTTGATCGTGCGCCTTCAAGCTTTGGCACCCACCACACGCTGCCATCAAACACGTGGACTTCTGTGGAATCTTTGGCCACCGACACGGCGTACTCGGTTCCTTCGTCCAGGATTTCTGACTCGGGCGTTCCAAGCACGAAACCGTTGGACTGTTCGGTGACATGGACTGCCACGCTTCCGGAGAGCAACTCCGCAGTACTTGCATCAGTCACCTTCAACTCGCAAGGTGCCTGAAGAATCAGGTTGGTTCCCGACCCAAACTTGAGCTCTGCTGCTCCCTGCTGAAGTACGGCCGTGCCGGAGCGGAATGTGCCCTCCCACGAAACCGGTTTGACTTGCCAGCGACAGTCGGGCTGTTCGATTAACTGCCCGAGTGCATTTTCCGTAATGAAGTTGCCATCAGAGGAGGAAAGCTGCGAGCCGGCGATTTCTTGCTCATTGTTTTTTGGAGTCCACGAGAGGGCTGCGATGAAAAAGATGACGGACGCGGCCAAGACTGCGAGGACAGTGAATTGCCGGTTCATCCAACGCTTGGAGTGCCTGCCCTCCCCTCGCTTCGCTCGACCCTCCCACAGGGAGGGTTGGGAGGTGGGGCGCGCATCGAGAGCTTCCGTCACCCAATGCGCGTCGGGATGCAGAGTAACGTGTTTTGCAACTGGCCCATGCTTGATTGCGTGTGATTCCGGTGCCTCCGCGGCCCAACCACGCAATCCCGATTCCAGGTCCATACGCAGGCGGAATGCGGCACGAGCTTTCCCATCCGCTTTCAGAAGTGATTGCAGCTCTTCATGCTCGGCGGGAGATATGTCTCCAGCGACGAGTAAATCGATTAAGCGGTCGAGGTCTTGAGCGCTCACAACACAAAATCCTCCGCTGCAATATGGCCACGTATGCAATCCGACAGCTTTTCGCGAAGTCGAGCGAGCTGTTTGTAAAGGGCATCACGACTGCGACCGAGCTTGCTCGCCACTTCCGAGATCGTGGAGGTCCCGTCGTAACAGCGACGCATGATCTGCTGTTGTCGTGGTGATAGTTGTTCCATGCAACGGTTGAGCGCTTGCAGCCGAGCCAGAGTCAGCTCCTCCTCTGCCATGGATTCCTCAGCAAGCAACTCGGAAAGCTCGGAATCAAAATGGAGTCGATTCCTTGCTTGCGTACGCCGATGATTGCGCACTTCGTTAAAGGCGATTCCGCAAGCCCAATGAAAGAAGCTGCCGCCCGAATCGAAGTCCGCCATTTTCGACCACAAAACGACGCTCGTCTTCTGAAAAACGTCCTCGGCATCCGCTGGATGAGCAAGCTGCTTGGCGATAAAAGCGTAAAGCGCGTGCCGATGCTGAACGATCAGTGAGACAAACTCACTTCCCGGGTCGCCCTTGTCCGTTTCATTCGGTGGTTCGGTAGGAATGGGATCGCTCACCAGTCTCAATCATCCAACAGCGGATTGCCTTTACCCGATTTGCCACTTGAGTCTTGGTCCCGTGGGGCGGCCGTGCCACGACCGCGTTGGCCGCCTCCGCCTCGTCGGGCTCCACCTTGCGTTCCTTGCCCTTGGCCACCGCGCCCGCGCATCGCTGCACCTCGCCCTCCGGCGGCCCGTTCGCCCGCTTCCTCAGCGGTCAGCTTGCCGTCGTTGTCTTCATCTAATTTGGTGAAGGCACGCAGCGCGTTCTGCATTTCTTGACGCGTAATGATTCCATCCTGGTTGTCATCGATCGCGGCGAAAAGCTTCCCGGTTGTGTTTCCCCTCGCACCGCCCGCCTGACCACCCGCTGCGCCTCGCCGGCCACCTCGGCCGCGTCCCAAATTCTCCTGATCCGCTCCATCGGGCGCCTGCGTCTCAGCTCCACGAAATCCCCCTCCGCCGCGGCCACCCCGCTGGGCCTTGGCGTTATCTGAAAAGATAAAAAGCGAGAGAACGGCAATAGTCAGTGTAGTTGCAGTCTTGGAAACCATGATCTATCCGGCGAGTTATTTGCTGGAGCACGCTTCAGGACGATCCTTCAGCCAACTGTAGTCGTCGAAGTGGAACCTGATTGGACGCGGAAAATCAAAATTAATCTGAATTGCTCATCAAGAAGAACAGCCAAGATTTTTTGAAATCGCGCGTCCAATCTCCGCTTCGCTGTACGACAACGAACAGCTACTCCATTTTCCATTTCGCGAAGACCGAGTTCATGCACCGATTTGCGATTGCCCTAACGATGATGCTCGCCATTCCGGCGGTTGCTCGCAGCGAAGAGAGGTTTATCACGATCCAGAAAGTTCTTGGCAATCGCATTGCATTTGTCGAATCTTCCAGTGGCCGTGGCATGCAACGTGGCGGAGGCGGCCAAGCCCAAGATGCTGCACAGAACGGAGGTGCCCCAGGTGCTGGGCGCGGTCGCAGGATGCGAGGCGGTGGCATGGGGCAAGGTCGTGGGATACGAGGAGGTCGCGGCCGTGGAGGCGGGAATTTGTCGCAGACATTGACGGCGGTCATTCCGGCGGACGCAAAAATCACTGCTGCCATGCGTGAGAGGCGGACGTTTGAGTTCCGTGTGGGAATCGAATTGGCCGGCGGCATGCAGCATCCCGTTTTCACTCGCATGCAAAAGCCACTTTCGGCAAGGCTTGTCACCCAGGGGAATCGCATCACCGAGTTGAACGTGATTACGGATGATACCGACGTCAACCAACGCAATACTTCCTCGTCCGGCCAAACGGTTATCGCAGTGAAGCCGAAGCGGCCACCAAGAAAGAGGACCAGTAAATGAGAACGTGCATCTGCCTTGCTATTTTGTTTTGCTCGTCGATCGTTGCGGGTGCCGACGATCGAGCCGGAGATCAGTTCTTTGAAACGAAGATTCGACCGGTCCTGGTCAAGCATTGTTACGAATGCCATTCGACCGAATCGGGGAAGTCTCGCGGGGGCCTGAAAGTCGACACGCGCGACGCTTTGCGGCGCGGAGGCGAGAGTGGGCCGGCGATCCGTGGGCGGTCGGCACTCGATAGCTTGCTCTATCAATCCATCACCTACGATGGCGACTATCAGATGCCACCCAAAGGTAAGTTGCCGGACCAGGTGATCGCAGATATTCGTCGTTGGATCGAAATGGGAGCCCCCGACCCACGCGTCACTAAGAACGTTCCTGATGTAAAGTCTGAAATCGATGTGGCCGCTGGACGGAACTTCTGGGCTTATCAATTACCAAAGCTCGTTCGCCCGCCGACGGTGACGAATGCCTCCTGGCCACGGAATGATCTCGATCGCTTCGTGTTGGCGAGATTGGAGTCCGAGGATCTACAGCCGGTTGCAGATGCAGAGGCTGGAGTGTTGGTTCGGCGTCTCTTTTTCGTGCTGACCGGGTTGCCACCAACACCGGCTGCGATCGAGCACTGGTCGGCTGAAATCGAGGGCGACTCCACAGGCTTGAATCAAGCCGCGATTGAGAAGCTAGTGGATACTTTGTTGGGGTCAAAGTACTTCGGTGAACGATGGGGGCGACATTGGCTAGACGTCGCTCGCTTTGCCGAATCGACCGGCGGTGACTCCAACAACGTTCACCAGCACGCCTGGCGGTACCGCGACTACGTGATTGATTCTTTCAACAACGACAAACCTTTTAATCGCTTCATTATGGAGCAAGTGGCCGGAGACCTCCTGCCGATCGGCAGCGATGCTGAGTGGGCCGAGAACATTATCGCGACCGGGTTCTTGGCCGTGGGCCAGAAGCTCGTTGGCGAGGAAGACGCACAGAAATTCTATGCGGATTTGGTCGACGAACAGATCGATGCCACAACGCGAGCCTTTCTGGCGACCACGGTTGCTTGCGCGAGATGCCACGATCACAAAGCAGATCCGATTCCACAATCGGATTATTACGCCTTAGCGGGAATCTTTCGAGCAACTGAAACGCACTACGGTTTGATCAAGGCCCAGACGCGACAGGCGACCACGTTGATCGACATCACCGGCTTGGGGCCAGAGCCTGGAATCCCGGCACTGACCGCTGATGAGTATGCGGAATTGGTGAAAGCACGCGATGACGCAAGACAAACCGTTGACGACGCCATGAAGAAGATTCGCAGTGGCGAGAACGTCTTCCGCGGAACGCTCAGGCGGATTCGCAGCGATCGTGATGAAACGGAGGCGACGCTGCAAGCTTACGACTCTCGTGGGAATCCAAGGGTCTTTGCCATGGGCACCCAAGATCGCAACTTCCCGTTGCCGACTCGGTTGTTGCTTCGCGGCGAGATTGACAAACCGGCTCAACTGGTCCCGCGCGGCTTTGTGCAGGTCCTTTCAAAACCCGGTCGGCATTCGCTTCCTCCACGCATCAATGGTAGCGGCAGACTTGAATTGGCAGAGTGGATCGCAAGTGAACAAAATCCGCTGACGGCACGAGTGATTGTCAGTCGCGTCTGGTATTGGATGTTCGGTCAGGGACTGGTGCGGACCGCGGATGATTTTGGCGCTTCCGGTGAACGCCCCTCGCATCCGCAGCTGCTGGATCACTTGGCAGCCAGGTTCATGGAAAACGGTTGGTCGATCAAGTCATTGATTCGCGAAATTGCGATGTCACGCACCTGGCAATTGTCCTCTGATTTCGACGCTGCCAACTTTGATATTGATCCCGACAATCGTTTGCTGTGGCGAACGAACAAACGACAATTGGAAGCAGAATCGATTCGCGATGCGATGTTGTTCGCTGCGGGGAATTTGGATCCCGAGCGACCGCTTGGGACTTACCTGCGCAGTGTCGGCGAAGGAACGGTCGGCCAAAACGTGTTCGAGCCCGTGATTCGAGCGATTGAATCAAACCACCGTTCGGTCTACCTGCCGCGAGTCCGAAGTGTCATGCCGGAAATGTTGGAGCTGTTCGATGCACCGGATGCCGGAAGCGTCTCGGGGACCCGCGAGTCGACCTCCAGTCCGCTGCAAGCTCTGTACATGTTGAACAACGAATTTGTGGCCAGTCAGGCAGAAAGCCTTGCCGATCGACTCTTGAACCAGCCCGCAAGCCAGCGAGTCGATTCCGCCTATTTGCTTCTGCTCGGACGCCGATCCACGCCCGCCGAACGTCAGCATGCGTTCGCGTTCATGGATTCGCTCAACGATTCGTCCAGACTCGACAAGCGAGACAAGCTCCTCGCCTACTGCCAGGTTTTGATGTGCACCACCGAGTTCAGCCAAATTGATTGAATGTCGTCTTTCGCTCCGCGAAAGCAACGGTTGTCCGCGAGTTTCGCGGAGCGAAAGGCGACAGATAGCCCATGCTTTTTTAAACACTTGTTATCCATGATTTGCACGAACCATCCCACAGCACCCTCTATCTCGCGACGCCATGCCCTACAGAGCATGTCGGCTGGGTTTGGCTACTTGGCGTTTTCCGCGCTGGCCGCGGAGCAAAGTCCCGCGAGCGAATCGTCGTTGAATTCACGGTCGCCGCATTTTGAGCCTCGTGCCAAGCGAGTCATCTTCTTGTGCATGCGCGGTGGCCCCTCGCACGTCGATACGTTTGACTACAAGCCGAGGCTAGCCACCGATCATGGCAGGCCTTCCAACTACGGGACACCCTGGTGCAAATCAAGCTTTCGTTTCAATCAGCATGGCGACAGTGGACTTTGGATTTCCGAGTTGTTTCCCCATTTGGCCAAGCAAGCTGATAACCTGTGCCTGCTTAACGGCATGCATTGCGACCAACCGTCTCACGCCCAGGCGATGTTGCAATTGCATACAGGAAACTTTCAACAAGTCCGGCCGTCGATGGGGGCGTGGGCACTGTACGGACTCGGCACCGAAAACCAAAACCTGCCAGGTTTCATCTCGATCAATCCGCCAAGTAGTGTCGGCGGCGCACAGAACTTCGGCAGTGCTTTCTTGCCGGCGGCATTTCAAGGCACCAAGTTCACCGTTACTGACACCAGTGCCCGCAACCGACGAATTGATCGGATGCGTCGTGGCGAAGTGAATCCGTATGGAATCAACAATGCGGTAAATCAGCGTCTGTCGAAGACCGATCAGCGCGCGCAGCTCGATCTACTCGCCAACCTAAATCGTGAAAAATTAGCGAGGGATATCCACAATCCAGAGATTGAAGGGGCGCTGGAAAACTACGAATTGGCCTTCCGAATGCAAGATGCCGTGCCCGCAGTCATGGACACGTCGGGTGAAACGCAGGATACGCTGGCCCTGTACGGCATCGGCGAAGATCCCACCGACGGGTTTGGGCGTCAATGCTTGCTGGCCAGGCGATTTTCCGAGGCGGGCGTCCGATTCATCGAACTTGGACACGGAAGCTGGGACCAGCACAGCAATCTGCAAACTGCACTTTCAGAGAATTGCGCCGAAACGGACAAACCGATCGCGGGTTTAATTACAGATCTCCGGCGTCGTGATCTGCTGAAGGACACACTGATCTTGTGGGGTGGCGAATTCGGCCGTACGCCTTACTCCCCCGATGGCAAAGGTCGCGATCACAATCACAAGGGATTCACGATGTGGATGGCTGGTGGTGGTGTTAAAGGCGGATTCCAGTACGGCAAAACGGATGATCACGGCTACGAAGCGATCTCCGGGAAGACGCACATTCACGACTGGCACGCCACTATTTTGCATCTGCTGGGATTCGATCACGAAAAACTGACTTTCCGCTATGCGGGTCGCGAGATGCGTTTGACCGAGACCGCGGGAACCGTTGCACACGAGATACTGAGTTAAATCATGAAGAACACGATTTGGACTTCTGTGTTTGCCCTTTTCACAGTGGCCTCAGCGGCTGCCAGCGAGCCCTTGGTGCTGGAGAAAATGGGCGTCATGTTCGTGGGTGGACGTGAGGTCGCCATGACCAGCGCGGGGCGATTTGGCGGTGGAAATCAAATCGTCGACCAGGCCCCCGTTCATTTCCTGGTCCCGCCGAAAGAAAAGCGGCAAGACAAATCACCCATCGTCATGATCCCCGGTATGGGATTGACTTCTTATCTGTATCTCGGAACTCCCGATGGACGAGAGGGTTGGGCGCAGATCTTTGCCAAGGCGGGGCATCCCGTGTATGTCTTCGACGAACCAGGAAATGCGATCTCGGGTTTCGAGGTTGGGAAGATCACCGCCTCGGAAACGACACCACGCATCATGCTGTGGTCCAACGAGATCACGTGGCGTCGTTGGGGGATCGGGCCTGAACCCGGTGTTCCCGCAGAGAACACGCGATTTCCCTACAAGCATATCGATCAACTCCATGCATCGATGACGCCGGTCATGTCGGGTGGTGGCCGCAGCGGCGGTCGTGGCGGAGCTGCTGCAGGTCAGGGCGGTGCAGGCGAATTTCGACGACGCGGACGTTTTCGCGGGCAGGCAGTGCAAGAACGTGCCGAGGCCGGTTCGGCAGAGGAAAAGCAGGTTGATTCGGATACCCCGAGTGATACCGCTTCCGGCAGGCGAGGCACCAACCCCAAAGTCAACGCATTGGTCGAATTGCTGGAGAAGATTGGTCCGGCCACGATACTTGTCCATTCCGCGGCTGGGCCGACCGGCTACGCGGCGACACGCGATCGAGGAGATCTGGTCAACGGATTAATCACTGTGGAGGTAACCGGGACGCCGACGAATGCTGACGACATCAAGCAGCACTTCGCGGACAAACAACTGATCGCGGTCTACGGCGACAACTTTGACTTGCGTCCGATGCAAGGACGCTACGAGGCAAGTGCTCAAATGGTGAAACAGATTCAGGCAGCCGGTGGAAAGGCCACCATGATCTGGCTGCCCGAACAAAACATCGACGGCAACTCGCATCTACTGATGCAAGACACGAACAACGACGACATTGCGGCAATGATTCTTTCAAACCTGACGAACGCGTCATTGAGTGACTAATTGGTCTTGCTTGAACAATGAAACCGAATTTTGGTACTGGACGTCCGCATTTGATCGTACGTTTGATCCGCAATTTCTGCCGCCATCTTTGGCATGGTATGCGTCGTGACCGTGTTTCTCGTGTGTCTTCCGGGATAGAATCGCCTTTCATCGAATCGTACGCTCGTCCCTCGGAACTAGCCTCAACTATGTCCCAAAGAATTGCTGGCTGCAGTGCTCGTGCTCCGCGAACTTCGCCAGCATCGTATGCTGTCTTGAATGTATGAATGAAACGTCATGTGGCACTAATGATCGAAACTTCCAGCGGGTATAGTCGCGATCTCATGCCCGGGATCGTGAAGTACATGCGGATGCATGACGAGTGGTCTGTTTTTGTTGAGCAACGTGACTTGTGGAAGCAGCCACCATCCTGGTTGAACGATTGGCAGGGGATGGGGTTGTCTCGCGAGAAACGACGCCGAAATTGCAGGAACCAGCGGCCCCCACGACGTGGAGCTTGGGGAAGCCGTTACGCAATTGATCGCAGCCATGAATGAGGCGGGATTGGACTACATGCTGAGGAGATCTTCCTCCAGCGTGTACTACTTGTTTCCACGCTCAACCACCGGTGCAGATTTTGTGATCGGAACTTCCGAGTTGGATACACGTGCACTGGCGGACCGGCTTAGCAACTCATTCAAGTTTGATACGTAATTGTCGTTTGAGCTGATCGGCGGAACGGTCAAGAAGGAAATTCAGATCGTAGGAACGCCATTTCGGATCGAGCAATTCGAATTGACCGACCAGGCTTTCGATCAGTCCCGATTCGCTCGCCGACGAAAAGTGTCGCCCGGTGGAATGGAAGTTTGGATTTCCACCGCCGAGTACGTCAGTCTGCAGAAGCTGATTTGTTCTCGGCTACGAGATCTCGATGACCTCAAGTGGACCGGAGCCTGCCCTTAGTCGGCGTTAACACTGCTCTAGTGCGGGAACGGTTCTTCCGCTGTTAACCCGGCTGTCAGAAACAAACCAAGGCGGCTTTGAGCGGGAGGCATCCGATCCGCGGGTGCCGTCGTTTGCCTGGCGAACCCACGTTGTATACAATCGGTACCCAACATGACCACAAGACGTTATCGGAGTCAAAAACGTTGGAAATTGCCGCGTCAAAGAGCCTTGCCACGACCACCAGTGACCGGGTGTTCGCGGTCTTGAAATCCCGAATCCTCAGTGCCGAATACTCTCCGGGCCAGCCGCTGACCGAGCTGGGAGTGGCTGACGACTTGAAGGTCAGCCGGACCCCCATCCGCGAGGCACTTCGCCGTCTGGAGCATGAGCACCTGGTCCAAATTCTGCCGCGCAAAGGTGCCATCGTCGTTGGAATCTCCGCAGAAGACATCAACGAGGCTTATCTGATTCGGCAAGCGCTGGAGGGTATCAGTGCGCGACGTGCCGCCGAGTTGCTCAGCGATTCCGCCCTTGCACATTTGCAGGAACGCATGGCCGTGGCATCAGCAATGCTTGCCGATGGCGATCGCGCCGGCGCCTCCGATGCAACGGATGAATTGCACCGAGTGGTCCTGAGTGTGGGAGGTACGCCTCGACTGCTGCGAATGGTCGCCAACCTGAAGGAGTTGACCGAGCGGTTGCACGAACTCGCGTTATTGGTTCCCAATCGACTTGAACGATCGATCGAGCAGCACCAAGAGGTCTTGGAAGCGCTGAAGCTGCGCGACGGTGAAGAGGCGGAGCGACGAATGCGCGAGCACATCGCTAGCACGCTGACAGATGTTTTGGCTGCCTTTCGAAACCGTCAAGTTGGTACGGCAGGTTCCGTTTCCACCGCCAGTGACTGAAACCAGAGCCGAAGACACCATGCCAAGTATCAATTCACCGAGATGAATGGATGAAGATTCAGTCGGTAAAGACCTATGTGCTGACCGTCCAGCTCGGCAACGATCGGTTTTATTCATCGCAATGCGCGTTTCCCGAACGTAATAGCTTGCTGGTTCGCATTGAAACAGACGACGGTGCGGTCGGCTGGGGTGAAGGTGGTCAGTACGGTCCCGCGGAGCCGGTTGCTGCATGTATCGATCATGTACTTGCACCCGAGATCATTGGTCGGTCACCGCGTGAGTCGGGCAGGATCTGGGAGGAACTCTATGCGGCGACTCGTGACTTCGGCCAGAAGGGCTCTTACATCGAAGCGATCTCCGCTATCGACATCGCTTTGTGGGACCTGAAAGGTCAATCGTTCGGTGTTCCGGTCCACGAACTACTGGGTGGTGCTTTTCGCCAAAGCGTGCCTGCATATGCAACAGGCTGCTATTACCGAGGCGAAGACGTCAAGGAAATTGAGCGAGGACTGCCGCAACTTGCGGAAGAGGCCCATTCGTACGTTCAAGCAGGCTTTGATTTGCTGAAGATTAAGATCGGCCTGGTCAGTATTGAAGACGACCGCCGGCGTCTGGAGGCTGTTCGTAGCGCAGTGGGACCGACAACCGGGATCTTGGTCGACTGCAACCACGCCTACAACGCGACGACGGCGATACGCATGGGCCGCGTTCTTGAAGAATTCGGTTGCCTGTTATTCGAAGAGCCTGTGCCGCCAGAAGATCGTGATGGTTATCGACGTGTGCGTGAGACTCTGGACATCTCGATCGCCGGGGGTGAAGCGGAATACGCGCGTTGGGGATTTCGGGATTTGATCAGCAGCGGATGCGTGGATATTGCCCAACCCGATCTTTGCGTTTGCGGTGGCTTTTCCGAATGGCAAAAGATCAACGCGATTGCCTCGGCGTACGGTGTCCCCGTGCTTCCACACGTGTGGGGATCGGGAATCGCATTGGCAGCAGCTCTTCACGCGATCGCCGCTTTGCCGCCGATGCCGCATACGGCCAATCCGATTCCGCTGCAAAACGAGCCGGTCGTCGAGTTCGATCAAAACCACAACCCGCTGCGTGACGATTTGCTGACGCAGACGATCGCGATTGGTGCGGACGGAAAGGTTCCCGTACCACAGGGAGCCGGGCTGGGTGTAACGGTCGACGAATCGACCTTACGACAATTCGCAAAACAAGACTCCTAAAGCGTCGCAGAAGCAAAAGAGTTGTCATGAGACGATTCGAAACGAAAAACGTCATTGTCACCGGCGCCGCGATGGGGCTGGGGAAGAGCCTGGCCGAGCAGTTTGCTGCGGAGGGTGCTCGATTGGTCGTACTGGATCGACAAGATCCCGCCGCATCCGTCCAAGACTTGCGACGCCTTGGTGCGACCGCTGACGGCTTATCCTGCGACATCGCCGTGGAAACGGACGTGACGAAAGCGGTCGCCGACGCAGCGCAACTTCTGGACGGGAAAATCGACATCCTGATCAACAACGCTGGATTCAACGGAAAGGCGCAGTTGCTTCAGGACATGAAACTCGAGGACTGGGACTAAACGCTTCGGGTCAATCTGACCGGCACGATGCTCGTCACACGTGAAGTATCGCACCACATGATCGCTCGCAAATCGGGTCGGATCATCAACATCGCCAGCAATGTTGCCAGGCGTGGTTTGCCCTTCCGAGCGGATTATGTCTCAAGCAAGTGGGCGCTAATAGGGCTGACGCAGACGCTTGCACTGGAGTTGGTAGAACACGGAATTCGTGTGAACGCTGTCTGTCCGGGTCCGATTGAAGGCGAGCGAATTGGACAACTCGTTCGCATGCACTCCGAAGCAGAAGGTGTCGATCTTGCGGCGATGCACAAGGCCTGGGAAGACGTGCCGATGAAGCGGTTCATTCGCCCGGAGGAGGTAGCGAACGTCGTCAAATTTCTTTGCGGTGAAGAAAGCAGTGCTATGACCGGGCAAGCACTCAACATCACCGGCGGAATGATCATGACTTGAGCTTTGAGGCGTTTGCGATGCATGAAGAAATCCCGATCATCGACGCGCACGTTCATGTGATTCCCACGGTCCGTGGCCGCAATCGCTTCGGCAAAGTGGTTTCAGGCCGTTGTGGATGTGTAAATCGTGGTGCAGAGTTCGTGCCCATGTTGCCGACCACATGTGTCGATTCCAACTATCCGGTTGAATCATTGGTCGAGCTAATGGATCGGTCAGGCGTAAAGCAAGCCGTACTCCTGCAGAACCCCACGCTGGGTACCTGCAACGAATACATCGGTGACTGCACACAGCGATATCCTGATCGGTTTTGCGGAGTCATTCAGATCGATCCCCGAGACCCGCTCGCGACTAAGACGATTCGCCAATTCGTCTCGCCCCGGCATCACACGTTGAAAATGGAGATGAGTTTTGATTGGGGTTGGACCGGCTTGTATCCCGATTTCCGGATCGATTCTGCGGAGATGGATGGAATTTGGCAGACGGTTGCCGATGAAGGTCTTGAAGTGATCATTGATCCGGGACCTCCAGGGAATCTTGGCTATCAAGTCGAAGGCTTTGATGCGCTGATCTCGCGAATGCCCTCGACGCGTTTCGTGCTTGCACATCTGGGCTATCTACCCGCAGATCAATTGTCTGACACGGTCGCGTTGAAGCGTCGTCAGAGCCTGCTGGAACTCGGGCAAAGGGACAACGTTTGGCTGGGCTTATCCGCCGTGCCAACCCTCTTGGAAGAAAGCTATCCATGCCCTGAGGTCGCCCGTCTGTTGCGCGAAGCGGTAGGGTTGGTCGGGGCCGAAAAGCTGATTTGGGGATCCGACGCACCGGTAACGCTAAATCTGCACACGTACCAACAGTTGATTGATACGGTTCGCTGCGATTCGGACTTGCTGTCGGCGACACAGAAACGACGGATCCTTCACGACAACGCAAAGACCGTTTTTCGAGGATTGAATAACCAATGAAACGCTTCGTATTTACAACTCTATTTACGTGCTATGCCTTTGCGGCTGTTTCGCTTGTCGCTTCGGAGCGTCCCCCGAACGTCATCCTGATTCTGACGGACGATCAGGGATATGGTGATTTCGGATGTCACGGTCATCCAGCATTAGAAACGCCGGAGATGGACCGCTTGTATTCCGACAGTGTTCGGATGACCGATTTCCACGTCGATCCCACTTGCTCGCCCACCCGAGCGGCATTGATGACCGGTAAGTACGCCAGCCGCGTCGGCGTATGGCACACGCTTCAAGGACGCTCAATTCTACGTCACAACGAAACGACACTGGCCGACAGATTCCGTGACGCCGGTTATCGCACTGGCATTTTTGGAAAGTGGCATCTTGGGGACGCGTACCCTTATCGGCCCCAAGATCGCGGTTTTGATGAAACGCTGATCCACGGCGGTGGGGGTATCGGGCAAAACCCAGATTACTGGGGCAACACCTATTTTGACGATCACTACTGTCGGGATGGACGGTGGGAGAAGTTCAACGGCTACTGCACCGACGTATGGTTTCGCGAGGCAACACAGTTTATTGAGCGAAATCAAAGCGAACCGTTCTTCTGCTACCTCCCGCTGAACGCCCCCCACTTCTGGTATCGAGTGCCCGATCGATACGCCGAGCCGTATCTCGAACTTGGCATGGAAGAATTGCGAGCTCGATTCTTCGGGATGATCGCCTGCATTGACGCAAACCTTGGGCAATTGCGAGATCGGCTTGGCGAGCTTGGGATTGCCGACAACACGATCCTGATTTTCATGAACGACAACGGACACGGCGGCCCCACGCCCGGTAAGCCTTCGCCCTACGCCTATCATGCCGGATTGCGGAAATGGAAAGGCAGTCCGTATGACGGTGGGCATCGCGCCGCATGCTTCGTTCATTGGCCCAATGGTGGCCTCACCGGTGGCCGAGATATCCCAGAACTCACCGCACACTTCGATCTCACTCCGACGCTGATCGACCTTTGCGGTTTACAGCCTGCAGCCCCAAACGACATCGACGGATGTAGCTTCGCGGGACTGCTTCACGGCGAACAAGTGACTTGGCCAGATCGCACCTTGTGTGTCCACAACCCTCGTGTTGAGCGACCGGAAAAGTGGTTGAAGTCGGCAGTTATGACGGAGCGTTGGCGGCTGGTCGAAGGAAAACAACTCTTTGACATCCAAACGGATCCGGGACAGGAAAACGATATCGCTTCGAAGCATCCCAAGGTCGTTGAAGAACTTCGATCCAAATACCTGGATTGGTGGAGTACCCTTCAGCCCCGCTTCGACGAATTTTGTCGCGTCTACATTGGCGCAGCACAGGAAAACCCGGTCAAACTAACCTGCCACGATTGGCACAGTCGGTCATCTTTGCTGACCTGGAATCCTGACGTCATTGCCAACCGCCAGCAAACCAATGGTTGGTGGACAGTCCAAGTAGAACGCCCCGGAACCTACACCTTCCGCTTGCAAGAATTGCCCGACGAAGCTGAATCCACCGAACCGATCAGGGCGGAACGTGCGAGACTTCGCATCGGTGCGATAGATCAAGAACTAACGATTCCCGCAAATGCAACATCGGTTGAGTTCAACATCGATCTTCCCGCCGGACCATTCACCATGAAGACTTGGCTGATCGAAGATTCAGGTGATTCGCGAGGAGCCCCCTTCGTCCATGTAAA
This sequence comes from Crateriforma spongiae, assembly GCF_012290005.1. NCBI lineage: Bacteria > Pseudomonadati > Planctomycetota > Planctomycetia > Pirellulales > Pirellulaceae > Crateriforma > Crateriforma spongiae. The sequence goes on along the minus strand of NZ_JAAXMS010000006.1, from coordinate 8,263 downwards.
CCGACACGACAAGAGCGGTCAGTGAACCGGATCTCCAATGGCAACCACCAACGCCCCACTGCGATGAACAGAAGACCTGAACGAATGCACTGGTTTGCATTACTGATGCTCGGTTGCGTTTGCTTTCCGTCGAGCGGAATGGCCCAGATCAAGTATTTTGACTTGATGAAGAAGGAACCCGAAGTTTTCGACATCAAGCTGGCGACGTGCAATCAAACCTTGTCACCTCCCGTTGTGAATGGAGTCCTGGACGACGCTGCCTGGCGCAGGGCAACCCGATTGTCCGATTTTTCCAATACCATTCAGCTAGGTTCAAACAACAACCTCCAGGAAACCACCGCGTGGTTGACCCATGACGACGACTATCTGTATTTCGCATTCTCTTGCCAAGAAGAGCAAATGCAGAGAGTGCGGACAGAGACGGTTCGCTATGACGATCCCGACATCCTGTTTGACGATCGCATCGAAATTTTGCTGGATCCGCAACACAACCACAAGAACATCATCCGTTTAGCATTCAATGCCAACGGAATCACGTACGACACCACGTTTGATCGCCCGGTCCAGTATTCCGTTTCATGCATTAAGGGTGACGATCGCTGGAATACGGAATGGCGAGTAAAGACACAGCAACTTGATGATCGCTGGACTGCCGAAGTGGCTATCGCCATGGATCGCATCTATCCCCATCCCATCCGCCCCGGCACCACTTGGGGTTTCAATATTGTCCGAGACCGTCACTCACGTTTCTATCATGGTCCGCGTGCTGGCGGCGGAGCCAAACCGCATGGAACGCAACAAATGACGGCCTGGCAACCGGTCGACGGCAATGTGAAAGGAAGCTTTTCCGATCGCTGGCTGGAACCCAATGGCTATGCGGACTTGGTCTTTGACCAGAACGACCTAGCTGTTTCCAGACTTGCCTTTCACGAAGCGTATGCGAACTACAACGGAAGCGTTTGGCACAAACCACAGTTCTTTGGCGACAACCCGCTTGAAGTGACGCTGCAAAATCACTCTGGCCACTCGATGGATCTTCTTTTGGTTAGCCAAACAACCGACTACCGTGGGGATTCAATCCGCATTGAGAAGGACGTCTCATTGAACGCGAAAGACTCGCGTACGGTTACAACCTTGATCCCGATCCGCGACTGTGAACGTCAACAGTTTTCATTATCGGTCGTCGACAAAGACGCAAACGCGACTCTGTACAGCACGTCTTATGATACAAGGGTTCCACCGTTCGTTGAATTCGATCTATCTGCGATCTATTCGAACAGAACGAAAGACAAAGAAATAGCTTTCAGCCCGGTGGTTATCCCCGAAGCCATCGACGGCTGCAGTATCTCTTTTGATTTATACCGCACCAACGAACCGGCTCCCATCGCTACAGATCGAAAATCGAATCTGAAACCGTATCTGTTCGAAACTTGCTTCGAGGGATTCGATTGGTCATCCCTACCATCGTCGAACTACACCATCACCTGTCGACTGCGGGATCCAACAGGGAAAACTATCGGAGAATTTGATCACGGATTCACCAAACACCGCACAGAACCGTGCAGCAACTTGCATGCTTCGGAAACCCAGTACAGCTTCGGTGGCCAAGAGGGCAAGGCCACGGTGGTATCCTTCCCCGCCGGTGAACGATTCGTTTTCTGGGAACATTCTTCCTATGTTCCCTGGTGGGACCTCGAGAACATGGCCGTCACCTACGAGTTCATGGAGTGCTGGGGCTTTGGCAACCAGGGATGCAGCGAGCCGATGCAGGACAAGGAAAACCGTTACTCCAAAGTCGACATCATTGAAAACACGCCGGCGCGCGTCGTATTGCGTTGGCGATACGCACTGGGTGACCCGAATTACCAGATCATTTTCAATGAATGGGTCACCGAGTATTACTACCTTTACCCAGATGGCTCCGGCGTTCGAGACATTCAGTTCTGGGCCAACAGCGATGTGCGACACGAAATCCTTCAGCCTCAATACGTCTTCCCCACCGGTGTCATCCCGCGGCAGATGTTCGAAGACATCACTTGCAAGGTTTTCAATTTTGACGGTGAATCCGTTGTCAACCGAATCGATGCGCCAGTATTGAAGCATCCCGAACAAGCGAAAGATTGGAAGGAGGAAGTGATGCGGATCTTTCTGAAAGACCGCAAACATCCCTATCTGATTTGGTCGAAGCGAGAAGACATCGTCCCGAATTCAATCAACAAGGGCCTCGTTGTTGGCGACGTCGGACGGTCCATGGGCGGGCACTGGCCGATGCAACCGATGAACGTGGATGTCTACAGCGTCGTCGGAACCGACCGGCCGTATCACAGTTGGCTCGGAAGCGTCCACGTTGTGCCCGATCCCAAGACACAGCCGAATCGATGGAAGCACTTGATCGGTGTGTGTGATCAAGGTGATGAACAACTCATCACAATCGGCACGAACTGGCTTTATCCGCCATCGGTGCATACGCAATACGATGGAATTTCATTCACTGGTTTCGATGCAGCCCAAAAGGCGTTTGTCTTCCACCAGAGCCATGAGGTTCCGGAGCTGAATTTTTGTTTTTCAGGAGAGGAGGAGACGGTCTTTCACCCCGTAGTGATCCTGGAAAATTGTTTTATGGAGATCCAGTCCATCAGCATAGATAACGAAGCGTTGGCCCCAGAGGAGTACAAGTCTGCAACGATTACAACAAGTGGCGATGCAGGCAAGATCATCTGGCTGGACCGAGAGATCCCCATTGAAACAACATTGTCGATCCGATTCACCAGCACCACGGGCAGGTAGATTCAATGACTACGACTTTTCGATCCATCAGCCTTTCGATCCTCGTACTCGCGTGCAGTCCCTTGTCCGCGCAGATGAAATACCTGGACCGGATGGATGCGGGACTGAAGAATTTTTCATTGCGGAAGCTTGTTGCACTGCGAGCCGACCAACCGCCGGTATTGGATGGAAAACTCGATGATGACTGCTGGAAAGAGTCGAACGTTTACACTGACTTCCAGAAGACTTGTGTCGGCCCCGGCGAATTGGTCGCTAATCAGACGAATTTCTACGTCCTTTTCGACCAACGGTATCTGTACGTCGCGTTTGAATGTTTCGAAGACGACATGTCGGGTCTACGGACCAAGGCATTCATCCAGGATGACGAGCAAAATATCCAAGGCGACGACCGAGTGGAGGTATGGTTGGACCTGGACCACGACCATTGGCAGGCGGTGAACCTGGTGTTGAGTGCCTCGGGCGCCACGATGGACCAGACGATTGAACGGCCGGTTCAATACGCATTTTCGTCCAACTACAAACCACAGTGGAACGGAAAATGGCATAGCAGCGTTTCCCGATACGACGATCGCTGGACGGCCGAAATCTTCATTGATGTCAACCATATCAGCAACCGCAAGAACTTTGACGGAAGAACGTTTGGCCTTCTTGCGGGGCGAGGGAGAAGCAGTCGCGTTGGAAACCAAATCCAGGTCAAGCAGAGGCAGCAGACACAATTCCTTTCCGCCGAGCAAAAGAATGCTGTGAGCGAAAGAAACACGTTTGATTACGCGAGGTTTGCTGAATACAGTTCCATTCCCTACTGCGAGGACCGTACCGACCGAATGAATACCTACGCGGGGTTTTCATCTCCGATCCGTTTTGCGGATTTAGTGTGCGGAGAAAACCCTCTGGCCGTGAGGTCGATCGCCTTCAACGAGGCCCACGCCAACTATAGTGGAGGGGTTTGGCAAAAGCCGATGTTTTGGGGCAACAACCCGCTGCGACTGCATCTTGAAAACACGAGCGAGAGTGCATTGAACATCGCCGTGGAGGTTGCCACACAGGACCAAAACGGGGATAGAGCGCTGAACCGCCAAACGCTGAAAATTCCCGCTGAAGAGAGTCTACAAGTCACCACAGAGATAAAGATTCGAGACTTCGATTTCCAATCGTTTGAGGTAAAGATTTCGGATGCGAACACCGGACGCCTGTTCTATCACACTTCTTACATGAGCCGAGTGCCGCCGTTCGTCGAATTCGACCTGGAGGCGGTCTATCTTCCGCAGGAACAATCGGGACGCATCCGGTGCATTCCGGTGATGCACAACGCAGACACTTACAACTTGACTGTGTCACTCATTCGCCAAGAGACAGGGGAAGTAATCGCCTCAGAATTGTTGACCGAGTTCAGCAGCGGAAATGACTACATCGTTTGCCTTGGTGACCATGACATCAAGAACCTGCCGGCTGGCGACTACGCTTTGCTATGTCAACTGATCGACGCGAGGGGATTGGTCGCCGGCAAGTTCAAACAACTTTTCACGAGAAAAGTGTACGGCGACGACAGATCGTTCAGCGCTCGACGGGAAACGTACAGCTATGGCGGAGTCAAGGGAGACGCCGTCGTGGTTAGCTTTCCCAACCGCAAGGATATGGTGTTCCCTGAGCATACGTCCTATATCCCCTTCTGGGATTTCAACAATGTGGGTGTCAGCTACGAATTTGTGGAGGCCTGGGGATACGGTTCACAGAGTTGCAACGAACCGATGCAGGACAAAAGGAACCGCTATACCCGCGTCGAAATCATTGAGAACACACCGAGTCGAGTCACCGTTCTTTACCAGTACGCATTGAACAACAACAACTACAAGATCTATTTCAACGAATGGGTCGATGAGCTGTACACGTTTTATCCTGATGGCACGGGAACCCGAAATGTCAGAATCTGGGCGAACACCGACCTTCACCACACGACTTGCCAGCCACAGTACGTGATACCACCGGGGATTTTGCCCGAAGCCATACTCGAACCGGTGATAACCCGCGTATCGAACATCCAAGGTGAGAACGTTGAGAATCGCCTGGGCAGCGAGGTGACGGTCAAGGGATACAACAAGAGCTGGAATGAAGAGATTTTGAGAATCCCATTGAAGAATCGACCGGATGCCTTCCTGGTGCTTGGTAAGAACCAGGGCCTCGTCGATAACTACGTCACCAGCAATTTCCTTTATCAAAACGAAGACAGCCGAGATGTGCGTTTTAACTTGGGCGCACACTGGCCAATGTCGGAGATTGACATCGATGTCTTCAACATCGTGTCAGTCAACCGACCGTACCATAGCTGGATTGGAAACATGCGCATCAACACCAGCACGGAACGTGAACCGAATGAGGTCACGCTTTTGATTGGTGCCACAAACCAAGATGATGACCATATTCGCCTGGTGGCAAGTTCCTGGCTCTACCCCGCTCGCGTTGTGGTCTTGAGTCATAACGCCGTCGACACCGGATTCAACCACGTGAAGAAGGCATATGAGCTTACCCTGCAGAAGGGATCACTTCCCAAGGTAGAACTAAGATTCTTACCGCAGAAATTTGAAACGATCATCAATCCCGCCATCATGCTACGCGGTTTCCACAGGAGTCCTGCAGATTGCGAGGTCTTTATCAACGGGAACAGGCTGGCCGCTGATAAGTACAGCCTAACCTCCATCGGTAGTAACGATTCGGACATGTTGATCTGGATCGACAAGGCCGTTTCCGCGCAGGACACCATTTTGATCCGCTGATCGCCAGCCCGGCATGTAGCGTGGTCGAATCCGCCGATTCGCGAATTGCAGTAGTCACATTCAAGCCCCCCTGTTCATTCCAAGCATCATGATTCATCGAAACAAGATTGGAAGCTGTACGATGCGACTTAGAGAACGGCACCAGCACGACGTTCCTGTGGGTCGGTTCCGGAAAAACATCAAGGAAGGTTGGCATTCACTACGAACCGTTTTAATCTTTTGCATCTGTTGGGGAGTCGTACTCCTGATGGGGCATTCAACCTCAAGGGGCCAATCGGATGGAAACGCGACGATCGAGACTCGGAATCTCTATGCGAACATGAAACGCATGAGTGGAAGGGGAATCATGGTCGGCCATCAGAACACCCAAACAATGTTTCGTGACGGGCGAAACTTTGAAAACGTGCCTCCGTATCCCTCCGATTGCGTCAGGGCAGTGGGCGAGTACCCGGCCGTGCATGGATTCGATTTCAATCCAGTGAATCGGGAGCACAACCTGATTCGAGATGAGATCATCGACGCCCACCTACGTGGTGGGATCATTACGATCAGCTGGCATGCTCACAACCCGCTTTCCGGAGGCGGTCACAAGGACCGGGCGGGCAATCCCATGCGAGAGATCACACCTGGTGGTTCTGCTAACAAGGCGTGGAGATCAGAGCTGGACAAAAAGGTGAAGTTTTTCAAGGGTCTTACGGTTGATGGTGTGAAAATCCCTGTCCTGTTTCGCCCCTTTCATGAGCACACCCACAACGCGTTCTGGTGGGGCGTTAAGTCGTGTAGTTCAGAGGAGTATGTCTCTGCCTATCGCTACACGGTCGACTACCTTCGCGACAAGGGAGTCGACAACCTGTTGTTGGTCTATTCGCCGTATTCGGTTACCCGTACCGGCGAAGAAGAAATGCGTTCGAGGTATCCGGGAGACAAGTACGTCGATTTTGTAGCTGTCGACCACTACGGCAACGAAATCTACAGGGACGGAGAAGAGCCCTGGGAGGTTTTTTACCACGAATTCCTGGAGAACTGCGAGATTACGGCGTCTTTTGCCCAGAAGCACGAGAAGCCAGTTGTCATCGCGGAGATCGGCGTAAGAAAGGGCCTAAAGAATTCGTCAAAGACGAGTTGGTACGTCGACCTGCTAGAAATGCTGAAGTCCGACGCCCACGCCCGCCAGTTCGTCTATATGTTGCTGTGGCAAAATGGCCCAGAAAACTATTGGGTGCCGCTTCCGGGCGACCCACACCATGCGGATTTCAAGTCTTTCCATCAAGATCCTTACACTCTTTTCGAAACAGATCTTCCGGATATGTACCGTGCTCCGTCGACAAAAACCGGACGCTAGGCTCTCAACGACAAACGGGACCTCCCTATGAATTTGAATCGCAACCTGAGCCGCCTTTGCCTTGTGTTTGCCATCGCGATCTTGGGGCCAGCACCCGCTGAGGCGTCTTCCAATCCGAACATCCTCTTGATCTTATTGGATGACATGGGGATTGGAGACTTGAGTTGCTCGGGGAATTCCGTGTTCGAGACTCCTCAAATTGATCGTTTGAGCAAACAGTCGATTCGCTTCGAGAACTTCTTCGTCAATGCGTCATGTTCCCCCACTCGGGCGGCCTTGATGACGGGTCGCTACTTCGTTGACGCTGGCGTTTGGGGGGTTCACGGTGGGCGCGAATACATGCACACCGACGAAGTGACGCTGGCCCAAGCATTGCAACGTGGTGGTTACGCGACCGGCCTATTCGGCAAATGGCACTTGGGTAAATCCGAAGACACCAAGCCGTATCGTCGCGGCTTCGACGAAAGCATTCACTTGGTTGGGCGATTGTATGCGGACACGGATCCCATTGTGGAGCGAAACGGTATTCAGGAGTCGCCGAAAGGATGGAGCGTCGACCTGGTAACCGAATGGACGAAGGACTTCATACGGCGCAAACAAGCAGAAGGGAAACCATGGTTTGCGATGGCGAGCTATCCGCAGATTCACACCCAGTGGACCGCCAAGGAAGAGTACATCGAACGATACCGTGGGCGAGGATACAGCGAGGGATTCGAGCTTCTTGCAGGGTATGTCGCACAGACGGATGAGGGCGTCGGACGTTTGATCGAATCGATTACCGAGAGCGATCTTGCACAGAACACGGTGGTTGTCTACTTGCACGACAACGGCCCCATCAACCGGATGTCAAACAACTCGCAATTCATCGCTGAAGACGAAGCGGTCATCCGGAACGCAATGAAACTGCGAGGACAGAAGGGGCAAGTGTGGGACAATGGTGTGCGTTCACCGTTGTTCATCCGGTTGCCTGGCGGCCACGGTGGCGTTTCAATCGCCGACAATGCCCACGTCATGGACTTGCTGCCCACGATATGCGAACTGGCCGGTGTGGAGATACCCACCGACACTGCGGGTCCGCTTGCCGGGCGAAGCTTGAAACCGCTAATGGATCTTGGCGAAAACGCTAACTGGAGCGATCGCTACCTCATGGGCACCCGGCCGACGCCCACCTGGGGAACGAAACCCTTCACCAGCAGTGGCATGCACAAGGCAATGCCGATCCGACAGCGTTCCGTTCTGCGTTACGAGTTTCAAGACAATATCTCCATCCGCGATCAACGTTTCAAATTGGTCAAATTCAAAGACGACGAGATGTTTTTCGACATTCAAAGTGACCCGTCGGAACTGGTGGACCTAAGCGATA